>NZ_JADEWL010000088.1 GCF_015207665.1 Plectonema cf. radiosum LEGE 06105 | reverse complement strand
GGCATCTCCCCATCCCCCCGACGAGTTACCATAACTTCAGGTTGAATTTAAAATAAGCTTAATGACTGAATCTTACAACTTTGAAGACGAAGAATTTAACTTTATCGATGATGAGTTACCTCCGAGAAAGCCGATTCGGGATATGACTGATACAGAATTATTGCAACGCTTCAAAAATTTTTTTACTAGCAGCGATCGCGCTATGCTGCAAGATTGTCTTTTCCGTATAATTAATCGTGAGGATGGAACTGGTGTTTTAGAAATTCTTTGCCCTAATGCTGTTGTACAGCATCGTCTTTCTCGAAAATCCTTGAAAATAAGTAATATTATTAGCACTTGTTGGAGTCATGTCAAATTATTCTCTTTATGCATTAAGGAAAATGACCAGTTGTTATGCAAGCGCTTTAAACATGGTGGTCATTTATTAAATCAGTGAACAGTAAACAGTACGTACTTGCTATAGTAAGGTGTTTCGCCGTTTTATTTAACTGATAACTGTTAAAAGATACTTACCTAAATTCAGCGATTTTTTTGCGATCGCCTAGTACTTGACCACATTAATTATGAATGGTTAGTTTTTCCCAAAATTGTCTAGAGACCTTATGTATAACGTCTCTACAGCACGTCGTTAGACGAACAAACCCCTCATAACTTATGTGGTGGAGTACTAGAGTCGATTGCATTAGTTCTGATGGGTTAAATATTTGTAGTGCGAGCGTCTCGCTCGCTGATGGCTAGCGAGCTTTTCGGTATGCCCCTCCGGGGCAGGCTACAAATTACGAATTACCCACCAAATTTAATCAAATAGACTACTAGTGGTCTTTTTCATTTATTCTGACAGGTTCATTTATCCCCGAAACCATGTAGAGACGCGAAATTTCGCGTCTCTACACCCCCGCATAATTAATGAAAAGGACTACTAGTGCAAGCTCGTTGCTATCGCGTTGTAATTTCAGAATAATGCCTAAAAAACCAAAATTTCCTTATTTGTTGGGTTCTAAGTGGACATCCCAACAAAAAATTGATGGCTGGAGACACTTTCAAGTCATCAACCGTAAAAACCAAGGCAAATGGGTATATGCAGAAATGGTCGCTTCTTGCGATTCCGAGGTTCGTTTTTGGATGAATGCTAAATTATTACAAGACCGTTCAACTTGGCAACCAGGTTGGCAATCTTTACAGGAAATGGCGCAAATCAAGAATGAGAGTGCTTGTTGATCGAGATAAATTTAATTGTCATCAATAAGGCTTGTTAAAATATTAAATCTTCACAAAAAGCTTAAAAGTTAAGCTTTTTTTTATATTTATGTCTAAATTACAGCAGCTATCATTAGCTTGAAATTAATTTAAATGGTAAATTTTTTCAAAAACTACTCCATTTGATAAATGTGATTATTTTTAACATTTCTGAATTTAAGCTAATAATAGCTAAATCATTGTTGTGTAAGAGTTTGAGTTAGATTTTTTTGCTAAAATTCCGTCAAGCAATCAAGCAGTATCTGGATAGAGTTTTTAATTAAATTTTTTTCGTAAAGTAACCGAGTTTTTACTTAGGTACGCAGCGGTATTTTTTTTCCTAAGTCAAGCTTACACAACCTATTTAAAGATTTTAAATAATTATACTCACGGTAATAATACAACATCAAAAAATACTCAGTATTATTGCTGAATACCTGTAATTAAGCTGAACTGGATTTGAATGCTAACTTTTTGAGGTTTACGCCATTTTCCAAAAAAAAACTTGTATACCTAAGCCCCTCATACAATAGGCTATGCCTTGGTTTTATCTTCTTTATTAATTGTTTATTAATGATTTTTTTGGGATGAAAGGCATATATATCAGATATTTGAGATTTAGTTGAGATTTTTTGTTTATTGTAACTAATTATATATAAATAATTAAATAAAACGTATTATTAAGTTAATTTAAACATTGGTAGACTTTTGCAACGGATAATGTTTTAAATAGTAACTAATGAACTATATTACTAAACAATAAACTCAATTACATTCTCAAAGCTTTATAGTTTTGGGTGTAACTTGGACATTAACGAGATTCGATTGACTCAAAATTTATAAGTCTTTGTCCGACAGAGGAAAAGGTACATTGTTTGAGTCAAAAGTTTGATAAGAAACTATAAGAGGCAATAAAAGTGAGATTAGCAGTTTACGGTAAAGGCGGAATAGGTAAATCCACAACCAGTTGTAATATTTCCGTAGCCTTAGCTAAGCGCGGTAAAAAAGTTCTACAAATTGGCTGCGATCCCAAACATGATAGTACCTTCACCTTGACCGGATTTTTGATTCCGACGATTATTGATACCTTACAAGAAAAAGATTTTCATTACGAAGATATTTGGGCAGAAGACGTTATTTACAAGGGTTATGGTGGAGTAGATTGCGTCGAAGCTGGTGGACCTCCAGCAGGTGCAGGATGTGGTGGTTATGTAGTTGGAGAAACCGTAAAACTACTCAAGGAACTCAATGCTTTTGATGAGTATGATGTAATATTGTTTGACGTTCTTGGTGACGTAGTTTGTGGTGGATTTGCAGCACCGCTGAATTATGCTGATTACTGTTTGATTGTTACAGACAATGGCTTTGACGCTTTATTTGCTGCTAACCGTATTGCTGCTTCTGTCAGAGAAAAAGCCCGGACTCATCCATTACGACTGGCGGGTTTGATTGGTAATCGCACCTCTAAACGCGATTTAATCGAAAAATATATTGAAACCGTACCGATGCCAGTTTTAGAAGTTTTACCTTTGATTGAAGATATCCGTGTTTCCCGAGTCAAAGGCAAGACTTTGTTTGAAATGGCAGAAACAGAACCGGCGTTGAACTTCGTTTGCGACTATTATCTCAGTATTGCTGACCAGCTTTTAGCACGTCCCGAGGGGGTAGTTCCACAGGATGCTCCAGACCGAGAATTATTTTCATTGTTGTCAGATTTTTATCTAAATCCGAATAAACCACAGGTTACTAATCCTGAAGAGCAACTAGACTTAATGATTGTATAAATCATTAGTTTATTTCTCGGTAGGGAGGAGATAACATGGCTTTCTTTTATAGTTTCACAGATTCTCTAAAGCAGAAGTGGTTGCAATTCTACGCCTCGAATCGCGACTGGATTAAATTACATATGGAAGTAGACTCGGTTTATACACCCGATGGTGGTAAACGTCCGTCTTCATACCTCATTCTGGGAGTAGCAAACGCCCTGGAACCGAAGTTAGCGCAATTAATGTTGCCATTTTCCAAGTTAAATGCAGATGCCGATACTTTGGTTGAAGTACTTGATTTGCATTTCGATCCAGATGCAGCCCTTGGAAAGCAGTCTATGCAGCCAGTATCGCAAGAGGAGCAAGCTGATGATGCAGAATTTTCAATAGACCAAAATTCCGACAAATTTCCTAGCATTGCTTCTCAAATCAACGATTCTGAGGATAATGATGATTCTGAAGATGCAACTTTGGTAGTAGTAGAGGAAGCCTGGGGTGGACAAGATTTTTCAGCAAATTTTCAAAGCCAAGAAAGCGGATTGGATGAAATCCAAGTTGAGGGATTGGGAGATATTTCTGTAGAAGAAGAATCTTCTTTCGACAAGCCCGAACAAAACTCCAGCATAGAGGAAGAAGACGCTTTTGGTGATATTTCCTTCGACGAGTTTAAAGATGGAGATAGCACCGGCTTTGGTGATGCGTTAACAGATGTTTGGGGTGAAGAATCCGCAAATAAAGATAACGAGATATTTTTAGGGGAAGATATGAATGATGGATCTATTGACGATTCGGAAATAGCCCGTCTCTTCCCCAACAGCTAGGAGTTAGGAGTTAGGAGTTAGGAGTTAGGGGTTATGGGTTTTGAGTTGGGAGTTTTGAGTTGGGAGTTTTGAGTTAGAAGAGTTATGAATTTGACTCCTCACTCCTCACTCCTCACTACTCACTCCTCACTCCTCACTCCTCACTCTTAACTGAAAATAAAGGGGAGAACAAATAAAATGACAGTTGCACAACCACAAACTTTAAATTTTGAATGTGAAACAGGTAATTACCATACTTTTTGCCCGATTAGCTGCGTAGCGTGGTTATATCAAAAAATCGAAGATAGTTTCTTTTTGGTAATTGGGACAAAAACTTGCGGTTACTTTTTGCAAAACGCAATGGGGGTAATGATTTTCGCTGAACCCCGTTATGCAATGGCAGAGTTGGAAGAAGGTGATATTTCCGCACAACTCAACGATTATGAAGAACTCAAAAGATTGTGCTTGCAAATAAAACGCGATCGCAATCCCAGTGTAATCGTCTGGATTGGCACCTGTACCACCGAAATTATCAAAATGGACTTGGAGGGTCTAGCCCCCAGATTAGAAGCTGAAATCGGCATTCCTGTGGTGGTAGCGCGAGCAAATGGCTTGGACTACGCTTTCACTCAAGGAGAAGATACCGTTTTAGCTGCAATGGCTAATCGTTGTCCCCAGAATGCACCTGTAGTAGAAAAGAATAAAGAAGAACGCAACGGCATTCAAAAACTGCTTAGTTTTGGCAAGAAAAATGAAGTTGTCACTCAAGAAGATGCGGAATATGCAGATCATCCACCTTTAGTTCTTTTTGGCTCCTTACCTGACCCCGTTGTCACTCAGTTGACTTTAGAATTGAAAAGGCAAGGTATTAAAGTTTCTGGCTGGCTACCTGAAAAAAGATTTACAGAATTACCAGTAATTGAAGAAGGGTATTATGTCGCAGGTGTCAACCCCTTTCTCAGCCGCACCGCTACAACTTTAATGCGACGACGTAAGTGTAAATTAATCGGCGCACCATTTCCCATCGGCCCAGATGGAACCCGTGCTTGGATCGAAAAAATTTGCTCGGTGTTTGATATTACTCCCCAAGGTTTGGAGGAACGAGAAGCACAAATTTGGGAAAATTTAGAAGACTACGTGAAGTTGATTCGCGGTAAGTCGGTGTTTTTCATGGGCGATAATTTACTGGAAATATCTTTAGCCCGGTTTTTAATTCGCTGTGGAATGACAGTTCCCGAAATCGGTATTCCTTACATGGACAAGCGCTATCAAGCTGCTGAATTGCAACTTTTAGAAAAGACTTGTCATGAAATGGACGTACCTCTGCCCACAATTGTTGAAAAACCCGATAATTACAATCAAATTCAGCGAATTAATGCATTAAAACCCGATTTGGTAATTACTGGAATGGCACACGCTAACCCCTTGGAAGCAAGAGGAATAAATACCAAATGGTCGGTAGAATTTACCTTTGCTCAAATTCACGGTTTTACTAATGCACGGGACATTTTAGAATTAGTAACTCGTCCTTTGCGTCGGAATAACAGTTTGAAAGATTTGGGTTGGGATAAATTGGTTAGAGAACAAGCGAAGGTTTAGAATAAATTTTCTAAAATAACTTTCCCAAATTATTCGTAATATACAAGGAACCCAGTTTTTTTTAAAGCTGGGTTTTTTACTTGTTTCATAAAACGTTGGGTTACGACACGATAATTATAAATTAGGCGTTATAAACAAATTTTTTTTCGTGTCTAACCCAACCTACAAGCTATACGGCTTAGGCGATCGCCACCGTTGCTGTAATTGACACTCCCCACCCATAGAATGCGGGGGATTCTTGGTTCACGGATACAACTTAACCGAACAGGATTTCTCCAATCCGACCAGTGGTTCTATCTCCCCAAGCTTATAAGATCCGGTGTGCCCCACCGTACTTAATCCCTTGTGCAAAATATTAATTGCTGCATTAATATCCCGATCTTCTATGTATCCACAATAATTACAAATATGGGTTCTAGTTGATAGAGACTTTTGCACTTTTTCACCGCAATTAGAACAATTCTGACTAGTATTATGGGGAGCAACAGCAATTGTTAACTTTCCATATTTGGATTTTTACGATGTTGAAGAGTTTTTCTGTCTACCGCCCCAAATCAGCGGCGGCAGATAACCTTGAACTCAGCACCAGTGGCTATCAATCGTCCGCTGCATTTGAATTGTTAGCTTGTGCCGTTGGAGCGATCGCCCGATTATCCTGCATCACTCTAATCAGGAATCGTAGCGCCTCATTAACCGCATCAGCACTAGGAAACATCTCTGCGACATCAGGTTCTAACCGTACATTAGTTCCACCAAAGCTTTTTCTTCCAGAGCCTAATCTTCTGACTTGGAGGCTCTTCAAATCATATTCTGCCCGCAAATCATCTTCCATGTCTGACTTATCCTTCTTCATAGGCTTCTCGCTCGGTTCGTGTCACTTCTCTTGCGCTAATGAGGCGTATTGAATCACCCCTTTCGGTGTACGACACAATCAACAATCGTCCTCGGCTTGACTGCCCAACGATAAGGTAACGCTCCTCGTCTTCAGAATGGTCTGGATCGTAGAAGTCAACGTAGAGAGGATCGTCAAAAACTGTTTTTGCTTCCTCAAATGAAACCCCATGTTTCAATAAATTACGTGCTGCCTTGCTTTCGTTCCACTCAAACTGCATAAAGTTATTGTATCACTATCACTGCCCGCTTAGACCAATTTTTAGCCTTATGTTGGCTGTCTGTAATCTCGTTTCATTACAAGCGACTCATCGGTTTCGCTTACGACCTCAAACCCAAAGCGACTGTAAAGCTTTACTGCTGGATTCTTTGCCGAAACGCTCAATGAGATGGATGATTGTCCACAAACTGACCTTCAGGGACGTACAATGCCTGGTACAACATTTCCCAAAGAAATGGCTCATCTGTTAACGCAAGTGGTCGAATAATACAATTCATAATTCTTCATTTGCATCAAAACTTTGCGTGGAAGGCTAACTATTTATTAACCCGAAAGCTTCCATCTATCGCACCAAGCAATCTAGTTAAATAAAGCATTACAGGTAATAAGGTAATTCGGATGTGGACGCATTACGAGTAATTTTCCATAACTATTTAGAGGCAAAATCAACAACAACTTTCTTATCCATCACCGATAACATCACCGATAAATCAGGAGTTACTTTTTCTTGTAAATTCAAATCCTTAACTGCGTTATCAAAAGTTTTTCCTTGTAATATTTCATTTCCAATTTTTAACACTTCGTGCCAAGTAATATCACTTTCTAAATAAGCTTTCGCTACAGTATTTAGTAAACCTACATAATTATTCCCTTCAAGTTCCGTCATCATTGTATGGGGAATCTCAAAAAGTTGATCAAAGCAGAAATACCAAGATTTTGGCTGCTTTTTTCTCACAGATTCAAATAAACTTTTCAAGTCGCTGCGGTCAACAACTGCATCACTTTCACTTGTAATCATGAATACAGGTGATGATGGATTATTTTTCACTTGTTCAAGAATTTCTTGACCCATATCTAAAAATAACCGAAGTGCAGGTATTTGAAAACCTTTGTAACCAAAATTTCCCGGATTATCTTTATTTAACCATTCATAGTAAATTGGTAATACTTCTACGACAAAATTTATAATCGCATTTTTACTATTTAAATAAGGAGAAAATAAAAGAGCTTTTTCAATTTCTTGGTAATATTCTAATGCCAACCATGCAGCTAAAGTTCCACCTGTAGATAATCCTCCAACTATTACTTGATTACCCAATTGTTGAGCAGTTTGTAGCCATGAAAGCGCGTATTCTTGGTAAACTTCCCGTTCTAATGGTAAAGGAGGAGGATTATCACCATCAAAATTACCAGCCACTCCATGACCAGGTTGCAAAGGAATCATCACATTATATCCCGCAGCAAATAAAGCTTTACCTAATGGCTCAAATTGATAAGGACCTGCGGTAAATCCATGAAAGAAAAGGCAGATTTTTTCAATTGGATGGGGATGAAAAAAAAATTTGGAACTGCAAGCCTGGTTTTTGATTGGTAAAGTTTGCTCTAAAGCTATCGCTTGCTCAATTATGGCTGTTGTAGTGGTAGAATAATCACGCATATTTAGTTTAAAATTTGAATTTGAAATTTGAGTTTGAAATTTGAGATAAATCTGAGGATAAATCTGAGGATAAATCCTAAATTTGTTATATTTTAAGTAACTTTAGTAACTATTTTACATATCTAAAGGAGGAAGACGATCGCAAAGCTGCATCAAAATTAATTAACAGCTTACATATAGTCGAATTATTTGCAAAAAAATTAGTCATTACAATGACAATTGTTCAAAAATTTAAGAAAGACATAGTATATGGTAGCGATTTCACTTATTAGCTCTGACCTCGACAAGTTAAACTAAATTTGGCAACATCCGCACACGAGGGTTTGTAAAGGGGCTTTTTATGGCAGTAAACGTGCAAGAAATTGCCAAATATCTAGACCAGATTGGTTGGGACTATCGCATTGAAGCAGAAGAAGACCGGATTATTACAGGGGTAGAAGGCGATAATCTTGAAGATTTTATGATTGTAGTGCAGCTAGATGAAGATGGGAAATTTTTCCGCGTGTTTGCACCTCACGTGCTAAGTGGTGTAAAAGACCATCCCCATAAAGATGCAATTTTACAAACAATGTTGGTTATTTCTTGGGAAACCAAAATGCTGCAATGGGAATACGACCCATCTGACGGCGAAATTCGAGCTATTATTGAGTTTCCTATCGAAGATTCTACCCTTACCGAACAACAATTTAATCGTTGTCTGAGCGGGCTAGTTCAGCTTGTTGACGGTGTAGCTATACCTCGTCTTCAAGAAGTCATGGAAACTGGTCACGACCCAGGTAATATAGAAGTAGGAGAAAGACTGTTATTGAGCATTCAAGAACAGGCTCCGGGATTATTAGAACTTCTAGAAAAAGCAATGGAAGCGAGGAAAAAACGGGGAAGATTTCCTCACGAATAAAGTCGAGTTATCTATCTGATAGCTATACTCCTTGTAAGATACCATCACGATATACTGAAATTTTCTTGGTCAGTGGTTTTATGACATCTTACGCAACCTCTTCTGCTAAAGCAGAAATGAGCGAACTCCGGCGATTAAAAGGTTTATTACCCCCAGAATTGCAAAGCTGGGTAACGGTTGAAGGTACAACTGAAGTTAATCCAACTTTAGTTCGTAGCGAAGAAATCGGTAAAGATCAGGTAGAAATTCAAATTGACCTGGCAAAATGGGATGAGTTGGCAATGGATCAGCGAAATTTGCTGTTTTGGCATGAAGTCGCTCGCATTCAAAACGATACTATCCCTAAAGATGGTTGGGAAATGGCAGCATTAGCCATCGGCTTGGGTGGTGCTGTTGGTGAATTGTGGGTACAAGATGGATTGCTCTTAGTACTTGCATTAGCTTTATGCGGCGTTTCTGGCTGGCGATTATTTCAAAAAAATAATGGCGAAAAGCAGGCTAGAGAATTAATCGAAGCAGATGAGAAAGCCATTGCTTTGGCAACTCGCTTTGGTTATAGTTTGCCCAATGCTTATAAGAGTTTAGGCAGCGCTTTAAAAACCTTAATCGAAAAATCTCCCAGCAAGCGCCAAAGATCGAAATATGAAGCCCGACTTTCTGCACTTAAACGCAGTGCTAACAAGGCAAAATCTAAATCTCGAAATACGGATGAGGCCGAGTATTAAGACTTATAAAGTAGGGCGTTACTGATTTCATCCATGAAAACGATTTTGCTTTACACTCAAAACCTTGTAGAGATGTAAAATTTTATGTCTCTACATATCAATTTATAGTCTTATTCAGCAACACCAAAATTAAATTTCTAAATTAATCAAATAAATATAGCAAATTTCAGTTGAGTCCAATACACTAAAACCTCACCCCCTTCCCCTCTCCGATGCCTTGGAGAGGGGAGGCTTTGGGCGGGGTGAGGTAAATTTGTATTACACCCAAGTGAAAACCGCTATATATAGCAATCCTAAATCATATATGAGAATTTAGATCCCCGACTTCTTCAAGAAGTCGGGGATATGAACAGCGTGAATATAATTCGTAATATCACCCGGAGGGTGACGCTTCGCTACGTAATATGGCGCATTCGCGCCACGCAAGCTACGTAATTAGGGTTCCCCATAAATAAAATAATGGTGCTTCAACATTGCCGCCCCTGAAGGGACATCCACGGATAAATCCGGGGGCTATGTCCTATCGGACACGCGGAGCTAACAAACCTTAAAAAATTACGGGCGTGATTTCGATACATACAAATAGGATTGCTATATCTAGTATCTAGGTAAGAATAAATTATTTTTTCGCTGATTATTTTACCTAAAGGTATAGGTGTTTACTTCCTATATACGAATTATCTCTCAATTAGTTTCAATTATTTTTCTACATAATTAGAAAAAAACTCAGTTCTAATTATTTTTTTGCTAAAAACTTCAGCCTAAATACTTACTTTTGATTTTTTTACCGCTAAAATATTGACTTTTATCTCCGGAAATTTTAACCATTATTTTAAAGTTTGTTAACTTAATTGACTTCATAGAAATCGTTTACAAAAACTTCTTTATTTCTTGACAATATCTTCATAAAATACTTTTTTGTAGAAAAAATGCGAATATTAAAAACCTTGTTCAATAGACTACATCAAGCGTAAATCGGCTTGAGATAAAGGTCTTGAGAAACATTTATGCGTATATTAACGCAATCATATAGTATTCCTTACAACTGATTAAGCATTTTGTGAGTTTGGGGTACTACGCGGACTGATTTGAGGTAATTTTTCATCAAAGCCTGCCAATCTATGACTTGTTGAGGAGTTGGAGCAAGCAAGGATAAATCGGCAAACTGTTCCGCTGGTTTTAGTGGCGTTACAGGCTGTAAAAAGACTGGTATTGTTGGATTTACGGCTGCTACTAGTTGAGCAGCCCGTTTCAATTCGCTAGGGTTAGTATTTTGAGAAATAATGATTTTGATAAAGACTTCGATTCGAGCCTCGTAGCATAATTTGAGGAAAATGTCGTGTTCTTGCCAACGATTTTCACCACTGACGCTAGGTAACTTTAAGTCCATACCTACACAGTCTAAGTAAGGTAGAATCATAGCGAGTTGTTCCGGGCGATGTCCCCCAGATTCAAGGTATATAGGTAAACCAGTGGTTAAGCGAAGTTGTGGTAACAATGAAGATAAGAACTTGGCATGGAGTAGAGGCTCGCCTCCGGTCAAGCTAATGCTATCGTGTAAACAAGGTATATTTTGTCTTTCAACCCATTCGATTAACATTGGTAATGAAACAGGATTAGAGCAAATTTCAAAGTCACGGTATCCAGGAGTTTGTTCAATTCTACAGGTAGCAGGTGCATTCCAAGTATGAGCGCTATCGCAAAAGTGACAGCGCAAATCACAAAAAGCAAAGCGAATAAAAATTTGACGGGTTCCTACATTGAGTCCTTCGCCTTGAATTGCGGAAAAGACTTCTATCAGGTGTGCTTGATTAACGGCAATTTTAGTAGTCATGGAACGAATAGCAATGTAATAAGACAATGGCGAGACAATAACAGAAGTTTTTGAGTTAATTTTAATTATGGCTAATTTCAGGAAAACATTTATGTTTAAAATTTTATACTTAACAGTTACTGACTTTATTTTACCGAGACAATTTTAGATTTTAGATTTTATATTTTGGATTGAAATCTAAATCTAGAATCTAAAATAAAAGGTTTGCTATCTCCGATTTCAATCGGGGAAAGAAAACAAACTTTTTTTCAATATTACAAGTCCCTGGATTCATGTATAAGGTGAATTCAAAATCGATTGATTTCTTATTCTATTGTTAACCGTCATAGATAATATTTAATTTCATCCGGGTAAACAGGTTATTACTTGTTAATATCGGCAGAAATACGCATCTGTTTAAGCTAGTTCTTCAAACAAAATAATGTAAAGCAAAACATCAATATGGCAACTGAAGTTCAAGGTTTCATGAGTAACCAACCTACAGAGGTAAACTTTCCGATTACATTATTAGAGGATACGGTTAGAATCCAGGTAAGTGTCCGTTTAAGTGTGCTTGAAGCTCTAGCATTTAAGCAAAGTTGTGAACAACTAATTACAGCAAATTCAATTCCCAAAAAAATCATTATTGACTTTGGGAACACTACTTTTATGGATAGTAGTGGCTTAGGTGCTTTAGTTAGTAATTATAAGAATGCTCAAGAAAAAGAAATTGAATTAGTATTGCAAAATGTTACTCCGCAGGTAATGGCGGTACTTAATCTTACAGGTTTAGTTGATGTTTTTACAATTGAAGAAGGAGAATTTACACCCCCATCAGTTCACCCTCGCCGCAGGGAAGAGAAATTACCACCAACTCACCCTTCTGTACGTTCATTGACTAAACGCCTAATTGATATTGTAGGGGCATTAGTAGGTTTAGTACTTACAAGCATATTATCTATTCCGATTATTATTGCTATCATGATTGACGACCCCGGTCCAATTTTCTTTGGTCAAATCCGCTGTGGTTGGATGGGTAAGCAATTTCGGATGTGGAAATTCCGCTCGATGTGTGTGGATGCGGAAGCTAAAAAAGCCGAACTACAAAAGCTTAATCAAGTTAAGGGTGCATTTTTCAAAATAGAAAATGACCCCAGAGTGACACGGGTAGGTAAAATCTTGCGTCGTACTAGTTTGGATGAACTACCGCAATTTTGGAATGTTCTCAAAGGAGAAATGAGTTTAGTTGGTACTAGACCACCTACACCCGATGAGGTTGAATGTTATGAAGTTCCTGAATGGCAACGTTTGGACGTTAAACCAGGGATGACTGGAGAATGGCAAGTAAACGGACGTTCTAGTATTCGTAATTTTGAGGATGTAATTCGTCTAGATTTAGAATACCAAAAAAATTGGACTTTGATGTACGACTTAAAGCTTATTTTTAAAACAGTCGCTATCCTATTCAATAAAAGTAGTGGCGCAATGTGATTCATAATTTTATTTAATTTTAAATAATTTATTAGCAACTGTTTTTTTAAAGAGGTATAATGGTCATTTTTGCCATTCAAGCCTCTTTTTTTTGATTATCTGCTTGATTTTATCGCTGAATTATTTAAAAGCAACGGGGAATAGAAAAAACTTAACTAATTTTGATCGAGCCTTAGTTTTCCAAGCAAGTACGGTTGACATTGTTGATGTATAAGTTACTTAAAAAATAAAACCAATTTATCACTTTTTCACAAGCTAATTTTGCGATCGCACTTTTGCCCAAAAAATCAGTCCTAGTACGGTTGACATCACTGTAAAATACTCAGAATCTGATTTTTTATGCTGCTGCTGCCTACGTGTTATGACTAATAATCGTAAATGGACTATTAAAAAAAGTACATTTATTTATTGCTGTTTGTCCGTAGGCTAGAGCAAAATTTAAACAATCTTCAATGAAGATGGACTGACGCTACAAGATATTAAAAGGAAAATAGGATACAAGTGCTTTTTCTAGCGCGGAACGAATTTAGTAATAAATGTTGTCTTTTTAAGAATCTGGGCAGATTCCCGTTAATTTTTACTATGCGAATTTTAATTTACTCTTACAACTATCATCCAGAACCAATCGGTATTGCTCCATTGATGACTGAATTAGCAGAGGGATTGGTGAAGCGCGGACATCAAGTACGTGTCGTTACCGCTATGCCTAATTACCCAGAGCGTAGAATTTATCAAGGCTACCGAGGTAAGTTTTATTTAACAGAATATAAGAATGGCGTTCAAATTCAAAGAAGTTATGTTTGGATTCGTCCGCGCCCCAATTTGTTCGATAGGATAATGTTGGATGCTAGTTTCGTTTTTACTAGTTTTATACCCGCCCTTTTTGGTTGGCAACCCGATGTAATTCTTTCTACATCACCATCATTACCAGTTTGTCTACCTACTACTCTTTTAGGATGGCTACACAGATGTCCGGTAGTATTAAACTTGCAAGATATATTGCCAGAAGCTGCAATTCATGTTGGTTTACTGAAAAACAAATCGCTGATTCGTGTATTTTCGATTTTAGAAAAATTTGCTTATCGCTCTGCTGATAAAATTAGCGTTATCGCCGATGGGTTTGTAGATAATTTGCTTTCTAAGAATGTAGCCCTTGAGAAAATCGTGCAAATCCCCAATTGGGTGGATGTCAATTTTATTCGCCCCATGTCAAAAGAAAGCAATGCTTTCCGCAACGAACATAAATTAGATGGTAAATTTGTAGTTTTATATTCCGGTAATATTGCTCTAACTCAAGGTTTAGAAACCGTTGTCAAAGCTGCCGCTATTTTACGCGATATTCCAGATATTGCCTTTGTAATTGTTGGTGAAGCAACTGGTTTGCAGCGACTTCAGGAGGAATGTAATCTATGTGGTGCAAATAATGTAATGCTTTTACCTTTCCAACCACGGGAACGTTTACCGGAGATGTTAGCTGCTGCTGATGTGGGATTGGTGGTGCAAAAGAAAAATGTGATTTCTTTTAATATGCCATCGAAAATTCAAGTTTTACTTGCCAGTGGACGGGCAATCGTCGGATCTGTTCCTGATAATGGTACCGCAGCAAGGGCTATTAAACAAAGTGGGGGTGGGGTTATTGTTCCTCCAGAAGAAGCTTCCGCTTTGGCTAATGCGGTTATGGATTTGTACAAGCATCCAGAGAAAGTTAAAACTTTAGGTTACAACAGTCGCAAATATGCTGTAGAGCAATATGCTTTTGAGCAAGCTTTGAACAACTACGAGTCGTTGTTTGAATCTTTGACAGAGAATCGTTCCACAATTGAGGCTAGGGTGATTTCTAAGCAGCAAGTTTAACCACCATCCATAAATCATCATTGTTTTACCGTCACTAACCCCAGTCTTCAAAGCTGGGGTAAATTTTTTGTAAAGTTTCGTAATTAATTGCCAAAAACCAAAACGAAAAGTTCGTTACAATGAAAATATCGCTGTAAATGCTAGTGCTTACTCAAGGCATTTCAGCCACAAACATCTGTTTTTTGCTAATATTCAAAAAAGTGTATTAATTAATAATTGATTAAGATTTGCAATTAACATCGCAATTTATTCAAAGATCGAAAAACAGAACCAAAACAATCCGCAGCCCTCACCCACACAAGCAGAGTAAGGTTTAATGTCTGATTATTTCCCAGCCAATTTGCAGTCCGAATTTATTACTGTTACCAACGCCAAAATAGCTGATCAACAACTTGATATTGACGATTCGAGCGTAAAACTAGCTTTAGCTATTGTTGAAGCCGGTGATAACCGTAAAGCAGGGGATATGTTAGTGCTTAGTGTGAAAAACGTATCTTACCTCGCCGATTATTTTGTGATGATGACTGGTTATTCAAACGTACAGGTAAGAGCGATCGCCAACACCATAGAAAGTTTTGTAGAAGAAAAATGCTCGCGTAACCCTTTGCGAACAGAAGGAAAACCCGAAGGCAGTTGGGTAGTACTAGATTATGGTGATGTCATAGTTCACATTATGATGCCCTCAGAAAGAGAATTTTATAATTTAGAAGCGTTCTGGGGTCATGCAGAACGTGTGGATTTTCAAACATCCTTCAAGAGTGGGGGTGAACCAATATGATTGATTATGAGGTATCAAATTGCCCGGTTCCCACAGAACAGCAACCCTTAAATGAGTACGAACAGTTAAAAAACTCTTGGCTATTTCAAGATTGCAGCCTCTCAACCCGCTCTTATCTCACCAAAATTCTCTGGATATGGGGTTTATCTTGGCTGGTAGCAGGACCTGTCGCTTATTCAAGTTTTCCCCCACACAAATACATCATTCACTTTTTATTGTGTGGCTCCGCAGGTGCAAGTATTGGAGTAGTTTTAGTTTTATTACGCTTGTATTTGGGTTGGTCTTACGTGCGCGATCGTCTCGCAAGTCCAATTATTTTTTATGAAGAGTCCGGGTGGTACGACGGTCAAAATTGGATGAAACCCCAACAAGTCCTAGACCGTGACCTTTTGGTTGTCAGCTATGAAATTAAACCAATTATTCAAAGATTGCAAATAACTGCATTGTGTTTGGTAATGTTGTTCTTTGCTGGTACGATAGTTTGGCATTCACTTTAAATTGTTCCGCTGCTTAGAAGTTATGAGTTAATAAGTAATAAGTAATAACTCATAACTTTTAGCTAGGAACTGGCTGAGGATTTGTAATGGCAAAACGAACTCAAGCACCCTCCATAGAAGTCAGGTTGCTGCGTGAAGGAATTATTGAATCAAAGCATACAGTCCAAGCTGCACTGTGCGACGAACGAGGACGGGTGCTTTCTGTTGCTGGAAATGCCGAAACAGCTACATTTGCCCGTTCCGCACTCAAACCATTTCAAGCCTTGGCTGTGACCACTACAGGAACTTTAGAACGCTACCATCTTAATGATAAAGATTTAGCAATTATTTGTAGTTCCCATGATGGAAGTATAGAACACGTTAGACAAGTATTTAATATCTTATGGCGAGCCGACATTGACCCCACAGCACTTCAATGTCCGGTTCCCACTGGTAAACGCAGCAGTTTAGAATATAACTGTTCTGGCAAACACGCCGGAATGTTAGCCGTTTGTCAGCAATGCAATTGGTCTGTGACTAATTACTTAGAACGCAAGCACCCCATACAGCAACTGGTCTTAAATAAAATATCAGAATTGTTACGAATGCCCGCAGCAGAATTTATCAGCGCTCACGATGATTGCGGCGTACCTACTTACCTGATGCAACTCTGTCAAATTGCCACGCTTTACGCTCGTTTAGCTTCTGGTAACAGTTTGGATATGGAACGGATTGTCCGTGCCATGAATCATCATCCAGTCATGTTAGCAGGTGAAGGCAAATTTGATACGGAACTGATGCGTTCAGCCCCAGGAGAAATCATCAGTAAATCAGGTGCCGAAGGATTACAGTGTATTAGCAGGCTTGGTGAAGGTATGGGTTTAGTAATTAAAGTCATGGATGGAGCCAGACGAGCAAAATATGCCGTAGCCATTCATTTACTCACTCAACTCGGTTGGATTACCCCCAGCAGTGCCGAAGCCCTTTCAGAAAAATTTATGACATTGGCTCAATACAAGCGTTTGGAAGTTGTTGGAGAATTATCAATGTTATAGTTGCCAAATCAGAAACTTTATAGTATAGTAGTTAAAGACGACGCGGGATAGAGCAGCCTGGTAGCTCGTCGGGCTCATAACCCGAAGGTCAGTGGTTCAAATCCACTTCCCGCTACCAAATTTAATATTAACAAACCCCTGTAATTTTAGATTTTAAAATTACGGGGGTTGTTTTTTTCAGGGAACGAGACGCTCCCACTACCAAGAGACTATAATTCTATAGCTGCACTTAAGAATTAATAAAACAAAACACTTTCAAAACTAACCCATCTTTAAGAAAATTAAAACCTGTAGGTTCGTGCTTGTAATTCTTTATTAACAGGATTTTGATATACTCTGGAGAAGAAAAAGCATCAATTGTAATTGGGTCAGTTGAATCATGGTTTGGAAATTAAAGCGTCCTATTTTAGTGGGAGGAATAGGTTTATCCTTTTCTCTGTGGATGTTACAAAGTTGGCATCATCAATTAATGCAGCTTACTGAATTTAGTTTATTGAGTTTGCTTGCAGTTGGTGGTGGTTTGTGGTTAATTAAACAAAATAGCCCCAACAATAAAAACCAGCAGCTTGATGAAATGGCTATTGATCGAGCGACAGTAGAAAATACAATTGCTCAAAGCGCGATCGCAATCAATAAATTAGTTGAAATAGCAGATAATTGTCAAGAAGCTTTAGATCAAGCAGCTTTACTTGAAGAAAAAATTCCTCAATTAGAGAGTGAATTAGATAGAGAATCAATTAAATTAACAGTTACTGGTGGTAAATCAGTGGGTAAAACCACTTTGATTAAAGTTTTACTTTCTGAGAATCTTGCATCTGTAGAATTTGAAGAAACATCACCTTTATTTATCCAAGGAAATTCCGATACTGCTGCTTTAGAAGATGCGGTAAAATCCGACTTTGTGCTGTTTCTCACCAATGGTGATTTAACAGAAACAGAATTTCAATACTGGGAGCAGTTAAAAGCTGAAAATCAACGATTAATGTTGGTTTACAATAAACAAGACCAATATTTACCTGATGAACGTGCTAGCGTTAAGAATTCTTTGACACAACGAATCGGTAAAAATATCGTAGCAACCGCAGCTTCACCCCAACCGATAAAAGTACGCAAGCATCTTGAAGATAATTCCGTGCAAGAATGGATGGAACAACCAGCACCGGATATCGAAAATTTAACTAAACAACTAGATAAAATATTAGCTCACAGACAACAATTAGTTTGGGCAACTACCATGAAAAAAGCTCAGTTGCTCAAAACCGAAACCAAAAGCTTGTTAAATGGAGTCAGAAAATTACGCGCTAATCCAGTCATTGAGCAATATCAATGGATAAGTGCGGCTGCGGCATTTGCGAATCCAGTACCAGCACTTGATATACTAGCAACTGTGGCGATTAATGCTCAAATGGTAGTTGATTTGGGTGGTGTTTATCAGCAAAAGTTTTCTTTAGAGCAAGCAAAAACCGTTGCTGGTGAAATGGGAAGTTTGATGTTGAAGTTGGGTTTGGTGGAACTTTCTACCAAGACTATAAGTACAGTACTTAAAAGTAATGCCATTACCTTCGTCGCTGGTGGAGTTGTACAAGGTGTAAGTGCAGCTTATTTAACTAGAATTGCCGGTTTAGCTTTAATTGAGTACTTCCAACAGCAAGAAATCGCAGTAAATTCCACAAGCGAATTCAATTTAGATAAATTTGGACAAACCCTACAGCAAGTCTTTGCACAAAATCAGCAAATCGTATTTTTGCAAAATTTTGTCAAACAAGGAGTCAAGCGTTTGCTACCCGAATCTGAGAAAGAAATTGTTGCGATAGGTGTTAACGCCGACACTTTGCGTATCACGAATGCAGCAGTTTAATTTTCCTAACGCAATATTAATGTAGAGACGTAGCACTGCTACGTCTCATTATTTGCACTGCTACGTCTCATTATTTATTGATACCAACACAGCAGAACCTTCAATGGTGGGTTAATAGTTAAAAATTATCTTGAAATATATGGTGTAATCCCCGCAACGGGAGCATCCCTAAGAAATTTTAACGCCGAGGAAGTTGTAGAATTATACCAATAGCATACGCATTTGATACTGATGCGATCGCAATTTTTGAGGATTTGAAAAAGCAAAAAATCAAGGTTTCTACGATGGATTTGAGAATTGCGACAATTGCTTTGTAAGGAAAATCTGTGTATCCAGCAGAATCCTCATTTGCCCTCAAATGCATTCAAAATCTCTTCGGGCAAAGGTGCATCAAAATCGTTGGGGACAGTGAACTCGCCAGAACATAAGCCGAATGCTCGTAGCTGCTTACCGCTTGACGAAATCGGTCTCAGTTCAGCGATCGCCTTCTCTGCTTGAATAATCACAAAAGTTTCACCTGCTTCTACTTGACGCAGATATTTTGAAGGATCGCGTCGAATTTCATCAACTGTCACATTTAATATAAACAAGCCTCAATGTAAGTTTAAGGGAGAATATTTCATCTCCCCCAATTGTAAATGATGGGTCGTATGCTGCTATATAAAAACTAGACAAGTCTAGACTTTTATTTCTTGTTTCAACGGGGGCATGGGAGCGGTTAACCCTCAACAAGCTTACACGGTTAAGCCATCCGCGTGATTGTTAAACATCTTGATGTAGCTACGGTTTTTGCATATCAATCAAGAAAGCTTTTCTAAGATTTTAGCAAAAAACGAAGCATAAAATACATCAAAAAAATATAGACAATTGTCCCGAATTGACATTGCTTGTCTACAAAAAAGGTTACTAGTCAAAGCTCCCAGTTTGGGTAAATCTTGAATCCTAGTTTCTGATAAAACTGATCGGCTTCCTGCGTATCAGTTCGCAGCGTTAATAATTGATAATGCTGATTGGCTTCGTGAATCAGTTGAGTCACCAGCAAACGCCCCACACCACACCGCCGCCAATCTGACTCTACATACAGATGTCGCAATCGCCCAACTTTGGGATCATTGAAATATGGATCTTGATTTAGTCCACCGAGTCCAACTACTGCACCTTGTACCGATGCTGTAATTAGTAGTTCACCAGACTTATCAAAGCAATTTAAGCCACTACGATACTCGCGAATTAGTCTTTCAAGAAAGCCAAATCCTTGGGACAAGCTTTCTTTAACGAGATGATCAATTAATCCTGGCTCAATTTCCGAAATGCGATCGATGTCTATCCGTTGCATAACTCTTGGAATTGCAAGACCATTACGAAATCCAGTTTAACTTCCAGTCTCGACAACTATATAGTCGGCAGTAGGGAAGAATGTTTTTTTCATTCATTCTGTCTGGTGTACGCAGTTCATGATGGCTACTTAATAATTAATAGACAAGTCGGCGGGATTGTTAGAGCGTACGGTTTGCTTGAAGAATTGATAAACTGATGAAAATACCACTTGAGGAACGAGAACTTATGCCTAATAACACTCCAATCATCAGTGTGTCTCCTGACGTTATGGGCGGTACTCCAGTTTTCACTGGGACTAGGGTTCCTGTTAAGACACTTTTAGACTATCTCAAGGCAGGCGAGTCGATCGACGATTTCCTAGATGGATTCCCAACTGTCAATAGAGAGCAAGTCGTTGCTTTCCTAGAGGAAGCGGGAAAACAGCTTGTCAGCATGGTCGCATAACATGAAGATTTTGTTGGATGAGTGTATTGATCGCAGACTGGCAAGAGAGTTTGTTGATTATGAGGTAAAAACAGTGCCTCAAATGGGGTGGGCAGGAATAAAAGATGGTCAACTTCTTGTCCTCGCAGAAGCCGATTTTGATGTTTTTATCACTGTCGATCGTAACTTGTCGTTTCAACAAAACCTGCTCCAGTTTGGCATTGCAGTAATTGTTCTACAAGCTTCATCCAATCGGTTAGCCGATCTGAAGCCTTTGGCACCGAAGATTTTGACAATTTTGGGCGAAGTGACTAAAGGGCAAGCTACGCTAGTCACTGGTAGCTAGCCCGATCGCAGTTCGCAGTTAAGGAAGTACAAGACAAGTAGTTAAGTATAATTGTTTTCTTGCTATTGAAATATAAAGCCAGGTTTTTCTCAATATAAATACGCAAATAAAGATGTTAGTGTTTAAATAATTACAATTTAATATAGATACAGAAGCATTGATTTCTTTATTTGAAAATTGAGCGATCATTTTTCTCAAAGATGTTTAACGGCTTATTACCGCTTTGCTTGCCAGTTACCCACAACTCTTAAATTAACTTGTCCTTGCAGAACTGCCGCAACTAAACTAAACTAAGTCTATAGACTTAGTTTGTTAACAACATGGAAACCGTAAATATTCATTACTGTAAAACAAACCTTTCTCGGCTATTGTCCCGTGTGGAACTCGGAGAGGAAATCGTTATTTCAAACCGAGGTATTCCAATCGCTAAACTTGTTCCATTTCGCACATCCCTAGATCGACGGTCTAGTTTGGGACAAGATCGGGGAAAATTTATAGTACCAGATGACTTTAATGCCTCTTTACCAGAAGACATTCTAGTGGCATTTGAGGGTGGCGCAGAGTGAAACTTTTACTAGATACACAATGCTGGTTATGGTGGTTTGCTCAACCAGAAAAGTTAAGTGAGAAGGTGATTGAACAAATTGTGGATGAAACCAATGAAGTATGGTTCTCAGTTACCAGTGTTTGGGAGATGGGAATTAAGGTTTCAATCGGTAAGTTGCCGCTGCCAGAATCAATAGATAATTATGTCTCTACTCGTATGGCTCAACTAGGAGCTAGATCGTTAGAGATCACTGCTTCTCATGCTTTGCGGGTAGCCGCATTACCTTTACATCATCGCGATCCTTTTGACAGAATGCTGATTGCACAAGCTCAGGTAGAAGACATGACGCTTGTGAGTGCGGATTCAACATTTAATCAGTATGAAGTTTCTTTACTCTGGGCAGCTAGTTGCTAGTTTTTATCAAGCTTCAAGATTGGATAAGAAACCAGATAGAAATCACTAAAGCAAATGGAATCTTCGAGTCATACAGCCAACCTCCGAAAATCTCTCCAAAACAAAGCGTTAAATTAGAAATTGAAGCGAGTAATGCAAATGATGTACCCCATTTAAATACATATGCAGATAAAACAACGTCATGATTGGAATTTAACTACATCAGAAGCCAAAATCATCCAAGAAGAATTACAAAAAGAAGTTCTTACTGAAGATAAATTTACAGAACCAGTAAAATATGTTGCTGGTGTCGATATGGGTTTTGAAGCTAATGGAACAATCAGTCGTGCTGCGGTTGCGGTGTTGAGTTTTCCAGATTTACAGCTACAAGAGCAAAGTATAGCTAAGCGCGCAACCACCTTTCCTTATATTCCCGGTTTTCTATCGTTTCGAGAAATTCCCGCAGTATTAGATGCTTTAGAAAAGATAAATACTATACCTGATATAATTCTGTGCGACGGTCAAGGAATTGCCCATCCTCGCAGATTAGGAATCGCTTGTCATTTAGGTGTAATTATTGATAAACCTACAATTGGTGTAGCAAAGTCATTACTGATAGGTAAACATCAAGAAGTCCCTCAAATAAAAGGAAGCTGGCAGCCTTTAATACATAAAAGTGAAACTATTGGGGCAGTTTTACGGACTCGTTCTAATGTAAAACCAGTATATGTTTCTAGTGGTCATCGTATCAGTTTACCAACCGCCATCGATTATGTATTGCGCTGTACTCCTAAATATCGTTTACCCGAAACTACTCGCATTGCTGATAAATTAGCTTCTGCGAGATGAATTTTTCTAACTATTACTGTTGTGCCTCCATATATGCTCTTAACAACTGATTTATATGTGTTTGATAGCCTCGTCCCTGAGACTTAAACCATTCCAAGACATCGCTATCAATGCGAAGTGTAACTTGAGTTTTTGTGTTGGCAACAGGTAAACCACGCCGCACCACAGATTTGGCAAACATTTCTGGCGTAATCTCCGGACAATCGGATAAGTCAATATCCTCATCAGTCATTGTATCTAGCCGTTGCCAATCAGTTTGAGAATTGCTCGAAATAGACTCGTTGCTCATACTTAGTCGCTTTTCTTACAGAAATAATCCGGGTACAATTGTCACGCTCTGTATGGACAACAGCAACAACGCGCCCTTGTAACAAACCAAATGTAACAAAACGCTGTTCCCTATAGCTTTCGCGATCGTCCTCGACGGTCAAAATATCGCCATTAAATACTGCTGGGACATCTGTAAAATCAATTCCGTGCTTACGAATATTAGCAAGACGCTTTGCTTCATCCCATTCGTATTCCATAACTAGCGATAGTTACAATAACCAATTGTAACTACAAATTGTTGTTACAGCTATTCCTATTTATCTTTGGTCTTCCCCACCTACAACTTCTTAAAATACCTAGCAATCGGTAACAGCCCAAAACCCAGTTTCTCATAGGTACGACGGGCTGGAGCATGACCGGGGTCTCCTCCCGTCTCAACCATAGCAATAGACATTCCAGCATCCTTCATCCAATCAAGAGCGAATTTTATAAGAACGCTACCAATACCTTGACCTTGAAAATCTGGATCGACAGCAACCATGTAAATTTCGCCCATGCTGTCATCCGAATGAAGTTTCACAGCTACAAAACCTACAGTAGAACCTGTATCGATCGCAACCCATACATTTGTGTCTTCAGCAGCACAAACCTCCTCCACAGCTTTTTGCTGGCTTACACGCCAATCATCAGCATAGAATTCCCGGTACACCTGGGCATCCATCACCTTCTGAATCGAATCAAACACGGGAGTCCATGCGCGAAGCGAAAGACGAATAACGGCATCAAGGTGATGATGGTCGTATAGTTCAATTTGCATTTCAGTATAAACTCCACGCGCTCTAAAATTACCAATCTCTTTTTACCTCTTTTCTCTGCGTCCTCTGCGTCTTTGCGGTTTTACTTCCCATAATCTTATAAAGAAATAGTAAGTCGGCACAAATAAAACTAACTACATAACAGTTGGGTAAATTGGCATCAAAGCCTATTTCCTATTCCCCAACCATAATTTATTTTAAATTTTTTCCGTAATACTTGATTACTTATACTTGCTCGTGTTAGGAATCCCGTAGACAATGATTGAAGTTGGTTAATAAAAAGCTTATTGCTAGTTACAATAATGAACTCACTGACATTACGGTGGCACGATGCAGGTCAAGAAAAAACTCAAATAATTTACGAACAGCAGCCTAGTAAAAACCCTGCTACTGTTCGTATCGGTCGCGACCCTTTGCGATGCGATATCGTCTTGAGTAATCCTACTGTTTCGGGTTTGCACGCTGAAATATTTTTTAATTCTCAACAAAAACGCTTTTATATTCGCAATTTAAGAGAAAAAAATCCTCCTTTGGTGGATGGAAAACAATTAATCCAAGGAGATGTACCTTTGAATGAAGGTAGCGTTATCTGTTTGGGGCAAATGCAATTGAAAGTTATGAATATTAGTATTCCCCAAATTAATAGCTTCCCAGCAACTATTTTAGAACCACCTAAACCAGGTATAAATAATCAACCTGTAATCCCTGCTATACCCTCAAAATCCCCTTCATCAACTGCACCTTTACCAAAGAGTTCTTATGGGTTACAGTGTCCTAATTGTCACAAAGTATGTTCGATTGAACATATCCAAGTTGGTTGTCCTTGGTGCGGTACTTCTTTAGCTGCGGCAATAAGTGTTTTAGTCGCACCAGATAATATTCAATAAATTAGGTTAAAGGTCAAAGGTTAAAGGTTTTAATCGTTTTTTAACTATTAGTTATTCCTTACTAATTACTATCAACTATCAACTGTCAAAAATATATGAATAATAACTTACACATTAATTTAAGTTGGGAAGAACCAGCCACGGGTGAATTACGGCAACCAAGTTTGAGAGTACCGATAGCTTTTGGTAGAGAATTTTCTCAAATGCCTGCACAACTCAACGGAAAACCTGTTTCGCGAATGCTACTTAATAGTAGTGAAGTTTCTCGTTATCATGCTTTGATTGATTGGGAACAAGGGCAATTATTTGTAATTGACCAAAATAGTGTAAATGGTATTTATGTTAATGGCAATCGCCATACACGTAGTATTATCAATAATGGCGATATTTTAAAAATTGGACCTTATGAAATAACTCTTTCTTTTACTTTAAATACAACACCTTTAATAGTATCTACATCTACACCTATATCTGCACCTACGACCACTAATTCCACTATTCAATTTAATCCCCATACTAATTTACCAGACCCTACTTTACCTCCACAACCAGCAGCCACACCCCTGGGTTCGAGTTTTCCGCCACCAATTTTTCAAGAGGAAAAAGTTCCCGTACAAGCACTTCATGCTACAGGATTGCGTGTTGATGAAACTGATTATCTAACTTTAGGAGCGGGTTTAGGAAGTTTTATTTGGGTAGATTTACTCAGACTGTATGGTGTTAAAAGTGAAAAGATTATTGCTTTGGGTTTGGATAAAGAGCCATATGCTCGGTATAAGTTATTGTGTCTAAATTCCCAAATACCTTTACATGAAAGATTGCGTTCTAATTCTGACTCTTGTCCCGATAATATTTGGGGTTGGCCAAGTTATGCTTTACGGGAAGCTTGGCGCGATTTTGGTAAGGGAAGGTTGAATGATTCGTTTAAGTATTTATGGAAAGTATTTGCTGAACCGGATTATGCTGAAACTTATACTCCCCGTGCTGGTAATGTTTTTGATTCTATAGATAGGGAAGCTCGTCGTATCGGATGGGAGAAAATGTATCGTTATGGAAGAATTCGGGGGATTCGTAAAACCAATGATGGTAGATATTGTGTAGCTTATTCAAAAGGAAGAGGCGATCATGCTTTTTATGTGACTCGTTTTTTACATTTAGCAACAGGTTATCCAGCAATTCAGTTTTTACCAGATTTACAAGCTTATCGGGAAACATATCGTGATTTTAAGTCTGTAGTTAATGCTTATGAAGACCATCATCACGTTTACGAACAGTTGGAACGTCAAGGTGGTAAGGTATTAATTCGAGGACGTGGTATTGTCGCTTCTCGTATCATTCAGCGGCTTTATGAAGCGCGTAAGAAAAATCCTGATATTACAGTTTTGCACTTAATGCGATCGCCAAAACCGCAAGGTAATAAATTCGGTAAAACCCAGCGGATGGTGAAGAATCATTTTGAATTTCAGCCGTTTAACTGGCCCAAGGCTTGTTGGGGTGGTGAGTTACGGGTAATGTTAGAAAAAGCTAGTCCTGACGAGCGTAAGCGTTTATTAGCCGATTGGGGAGGTACCACCACCGCAGATCGTCATGATTGGCAGCAGATTACAGAAGAAGGTTTACGCGATGGCTGGTATAAAATAGAATTTGGCGAAGTGGAAAGCGTGGAACGCGACGGTCAAAATCGCACTATTACCCACATCAAAGAAAAGGGTTTTGGGCAAATGACTCTCAACGCAGATTTTATTATTGATGGTACGGGATTAGATGCCAAAGTCCAAGCAAGTCCACTGTTAGAAGACTTAGTTGAACGTTATAGTTTGCCCTTGAATCATTTATCAAGGTTGGTTGTAGCGAATGATTTTGAATTAGTAGAAATGCGTAACGAGAAAGCTAAAATGTATGCTGCGGGTGCGATTACTTTGGGTGGTCCTTATGCAGCAGTCGATAGCTTTCTTGGTTTGCAATATTCTGCTTTACGTGCTGTAGATGGATTGGCGATCGCTCGCGCTCCGGGAGTACATAGATTAAATCCGATCTCTTCTTTGGGACAATGGTTGAAGTGGGTGACAAATCAATCACCTTAATTCAACTTGAGTACCCCTGGGAGGTATTGAGAAGTCAGATTTGAAAATTATGAGTTAAAACTCTGCGTTCCTCCGCGCTTCCTTTGTATTCCTCTGCGTTTACTTTTTATCTCAAAATTAATTATAAAATTAGCTACTAACTATTTTTCACTGATCAATAACAATTGATCCTTGTTCATTAAAAATTAAATGTAGCTCATTTTACTTGAACATCAGAGTTTTTTATGGAGATAATAATCAACGAAATCACTTGACATCCCACTTAAGACGTTTTGTTTTTAAGGTTCGATTGACCCATCGAGCCTTTTTTATTCTACTTTAAGATACTTAATAATCTACGTGTTGCTAGTAGATTTTTAATTAAATTTAGTAAAATTTTATAGTTGAAGTTGCGTTTTCTAGCAATTATTTTACTTTTATTCAAGTTATTTTTAAAGTTATTTTTAGAGTTATTTTCGACAAAATTATTACAGATAGTTAGAAGAAGTACTTAATTTGGGCTACATAAACTTTAAACAAAAAAGTCATTATCTTTACAAAAATGGCAAAAATTTATAATTTCTTTTTAATAACCTAGATAAAGTATTCTGAAATGGTGTAGAAATGTATAGAATCTTTGAAAAATATAAAATATAGTCTTTTCAGATGCAAACATTTGTAGCTCCTTCAATGCAGCTATCTATAGTACCGAATAGCAATCAACCTTTAAAGATTGTCGCACTGGGGGATAGTTTAGTTTACGGATTTGGAGATCCCGACGGAGGTGGTTGGGTTGAAAGATTGCGACGAACTTGGATGTTACCCGAAAGTGCTGGACACGTTCTTTATAATTTAGGTGTACGTGGCGATCGCATTGGACAAGTTGCCAAAAGACTCGAAGTTGAATTTCGTCATCGGGGAGAGTTACGAAACCGCGTTCCTGACATAATTATATTATCGGTAGGGGTAAATGATTCAGCCAGAGTCAGTCGTCCTGAAGGTAAAAATTACACAGATTTTGCCAATTTTGAAGAACAACTTGCTTTATTATTGCAACAAGCCCAAAAACTCTGTCCCGTTTTATTTGTAGGGATGGTACCAGTAGATGAACTTAAAATGCCTTTTCTTAACTGCTTGTACTACAATCGTGATGACCAATACCGTTATAAGGAAGCAACAAAACTCGCTTGTCGAAAACAAGGAATACCTTATTTAGATATATTTGACAAATGGATGGAGCATCCTGAAACTTGGAGAGTGAAGCGTTTGAGTAGTGATGGTCTTCATCCCAATACATTAGGTTATCAAACCTTATTAGAAGACGTAATCAATTGGGAAGCTATGGGACATTTTAATTCTAGCGAATATTATCGCTTAAGTTCATAGAAAGGTTAAAGGTTAAAGGTTAAAGGTTAAAGTTTGCTTATCAACCAACAACCAACAACCAACAACCAACAACCAACAACCATCAACCAACAACCAACAACCAACAACCATCAACTATCAACCAAAAACCATCAACGATCAACTATCAACCCAAAATCTAAAATTGTATGACTCCAACTTTATTTGGTCGTTGGCAAACTCGTTTATTATTACTTTTAACTGTAGGTGTATTTGTTAGCTTACCATTTGCGATGGGTTTGATTGGTTCACCGCAAAGTAATGTATATTTTTGGATACTTTTTTATGTAGCGATTTTTGGTTTAGGTTGGGATATATTATACGACCAAATACAAAAGTATCGTTGGGATAGAGATTGGCCAGCACTGTTCCAATTATTCGCTGGTATTTGGGAATTTATATTTATAGTTTGTGCAGTAAAATTTATCGGATTTTTACCAACACCTATTCCCAAAGAAGAATTACCTTTATTTTGGGTTTTCTTCCACTACAGTATAGTTTGGCTGGCAGTTTTTATGACTTCCCAAAGTATAATGCGAATTCTTTTCGTGCGTTGGCGTTTTCGTGGTGGACAATGGTTATAAAGATATTTTTTCAAACACCAATATACCAGTAGAGACGTAGCATTGCTACGTCTCCATATTCAGCGAACAATGTAGAATTGTTATTTAGAAATTAATATTTCCGAATAACCACCAAATATTCTACACAAGATTAGTAAAATCGCTTTCACTAAAGTTGATATTTACATTCACCAAAACAGCTAATAGATTATCACCTTGAAGAATATTAGTATTGTTTCCACTTGCTTGGATAGTCAAACTACCAAAAATCAAACCACCAGATAAACCGATAAAATCAACACCCTCTTCAAAATCGTAGATGGTATCCCTACCTGTAATCGAACTGATAACAAAAGTATCGCTACCACCTTCACCATAAAGTCTATTATTACCAGCACCACCAGTAATTAAATCATTATCTTCCCCACCTTTGATTAAGTCGTTTCCATCTCCACCAATTAAAGTATCGTTTCCACCTCTTCCATAAAGGAAAGCACTTCTACTGTAATTAGAAGCATTAATTATATTACCTATATCTCCGCCAGTTAAAGCTACTCGTTCAATATTGGTAAAAGTATCTGTACCTGTAACATCACTTTGAAGAGTACCATCACTAAGAGTAAAATCGGTATCTGCTGTTTCTCGTAGGGTATCAATACCATCTCCACCAGTAATTAAATCATTACCTTCACCA
>NZ_JADEWL010000279.1 GCF_015207665.1 Plectonema cf. radiosum LEGE 06105 | reverse complement strand
CAAGAAGATGGGGGAAATAACTCCTAACTTCTGTAGACGTAGCAGTGCTACGTCTCTACAACTCCTAACTTTTAATTCCCGTCCTCTCAATCTAAAATCCATTAGCGCAGCGTGTCCGCAAGGACATAATCTAAAATTCAAAATCATAAAGGAGGAATAATTTAATGTACGGACAAACAACAGTTGGTACAAATGGAATTTCTAGCGCTAGTAGCCGGATGTTTCGTTATGAAGTTGTAGGTTTGCGTCAGAACGAAGAAACAGATAAAAATAATTATCAAATTCGCCGCAGCGGTAGCGTATTTATGACGGTACCGTACAATAGAATGAACGAAGAAATGCAGCGAGTAACGCGTATGGGCGGTAAGATTATCAATATTGAGCAAGTTACTGCTGAATCTGCGCTCAAACCGGACAGCGAATCTGAACCAAAAAAATCTAAATCACAGAGTAAATAAATAGTATTGAGGGTGATGGATGATTGAACCGAGTGCGGAAGAATATTCAACAGATAACGCACCACCGTTAACCCCACAACAAGCGATTGTCAATTTACAATCTTCAGATTTAAGTCTCCGCTATTATGCTGCTTGGTGGCTGGGTAAGTTTCGTGTCAATAATCCGGAAGTTGTTGACACCTTAATTGCAGCTTTAGATGATGAAGCCGATAGAACCGAGTTAGGAGGCTATCCATTACGACGTAATGCTGCAAGAGCATTAGGTAAATTAAGTGATAACCGAGCCGTGCCGGGTTTAATTAAATGCCTAGAATGCTCTGATTTTTACGTAAGGGAAGCCGCAGCCCAATCTTTAGAAATGCTAGGTGATGCAAGAGCTATCCCTGCACTATTAAAGCTATTAGATGGAGGTGTGGCAGCCGCGATACAAATACCCGGAAGACCTCACTTAATCCAGCCTTACGAAGCAGTATTAGAGGCTTTAGGAGCAATTGGTGCTACTGTTGCCATAGATATGATTCAGCCATTTCTCGAACATCCGGTAATCCGAGTGCAGTGCGCCGCAGCTAGAGCAATGTATCAATTAACAAATGAACCAGAATATGGAGAACGTTTGGTACAAGTATTGCAAAACAGCGATTTAAAATTGCGTCGCATGGCATTAAGTGACTTGGGTGCCATCGGGTATATGAAAGCAGCAGACACAATTGCGATCGCCGCCGTTGAAAACAGCTTTAAACTGATAGCCCTCAAGGGTTTATTAGAGCATCAACTCAAAGGCGAAGAAACACTTACCCTCAACGATAACGCCATCAAGTTAATGCAATTAATGGATTCGCTTTTATAGTGGACAGTTGACAGTTGACAGTTGAGAGTTAATTAACTCCCAACTCCAAACTCCAAACTCCAAACTCCTAACTCCTAACTCCTAACTCCTAACTGCTTACTGCTAACTCCTTATGGACACCCAAAACTTAATTCGTGCCGTCACAGAGGCTGATTCACCAGCGCGAATGGTGACAGCGGTACAAAAGTTAGTCGCAGCCAAAGATACGGCAGCAATACCGACTTTGATTGCAGTGTTTGGGTATAACAATCCCGCAGCCGCAGTCATAGCCGTCAAAGGATTAACAGAGTTAGGAGAAGCAGCCGTACCGCAACTGCTCGGACAGATTGATGATTATAATTATGGCGCACGAGCTTATTCAATTCGGACTTTAGCAACAATTGGCGACCCACAAGCCTTAGACTTATTATTAGAAGCTGCTGCAACAGACTTTGCTCCTAGCGTTCGTCGCGCTGCTGCAAAAGGGTTGGGTTCTTTACAATGGCACAAACTGGATGATTCCCAAAGGGCGATCGCACAAAGAAAGTCACTCTCTACCTTGCTTTCAATTACTCAAGATGCAGACTGGGCAATTCGTTATGCTGCCATTGTCGGTTTGCAAGAGTTAGCAAAAATTCCCAGTTTAAAATCGGAAATTGCGGCAAGATTTTCTCAAATGCGTTCAAACGATGCTCAAAAAGCAGTTCGCGCTCGTGTTGCGTTAGCTCAAGAACAAGTTGCCAGTTAATAGATGTTCAGTTCACTTACATAAAATAACAAGAATGTCAATACCAGTACTTGAATATAAACCTAGTTCTCAAAATCAGCGTGTCGAAGGCTATGAAGTGCCTAGCGAAGACACGCCAATCATGTATAGATTGACAGATGCCACCTCAGATCAAGACATTGATCAAATCATCTGGGCGGGTTATCGGCAAATATACAGCGAACACTTGATATTAGAATCATATCGGCAACCCTTTTTAGAATCGCAAATGCGAAATCGGGCAATTAGCGTTAGCGATTTTATCCGAGGTTTGGGGAAAACAGACGTTTACCGCGAAGAAGTAGCAGAAACCAACTCCAACTACCGTTTAGTTGACATCAGCTTCAAACGGTTTTTGGGACGTGCAACCTATAACAAACAAGAGCAAATAGCCTGGTCAATTATCATTGCGACCAAAGGTTTACATGGATTTATCGACGCTTTAGTAGACAGCGACGAGTACCGTCAAAACTTCGGTAACGACATCATACCCTACCAGCGCCGCCGCTACAAAGGCAGACCCTTTAACTTAGTAAATCCCCGCTACGGTGCAGACTTCCGTAACCGTATGGCTATTCGATATTTGGGAGGTAGTTCTTACTATACCGCCCGTACATCGGGAGGATACGCAACCGGAGACGAAATTCGCAGAGTCATTCCCAGCAACTTTATGTCAATGGCTGGGGGTATGATTACCAACGAACGTAATTATCAAAGAACCATTGCTAGAGTTACTTCTCAAATCCAAAGCATGGAAATTCCCGACATGACACGAGAATCCTCCACACCTCAACCCAGTGTCAAACCCGTAGAAGTTGCTTTACCCTACCGTTATGTACCCGGTAGGAAGACTACTTAGAAGAGGACAAGGAGATGGGGGGATGGGGAG
>NZ_JADEWL010000087.1 GCF_015207665.1 Plectonema cf. radiosum LEGE 06105 | reverse complement strand
CCCTATCCCCCCTCCCCATCTGAAAAAAATCGGGTAATAATGTGATTTAGCCTACATAATAAGTATTTGTAACAGTAAACTTGCTTAAAAGGATACTTTCTTTTTTATTTACTGCAAAATTATTGTTAAATTTTGGGGGAGCATTATAAATGAGAGCCGATGTACCATTTCGCATTCTTTCTCTGGATGGTGGTGGAGTTCGTGGGTTGGTAACAGCGATAATTTTAGAACGCTTAGAAAACAAGCTGCAAAAATACGAGCCACACAAACCACTTCTAGATTATTTTGATGTTATTGCTGGAACTTCTACAGGTAGTCTTATCGCTTGTGCTTTGGCTAAGGGTTTGAAAGCTAGGGAAATTAAAGATTTTTATATTCATAATTCTCAAAATATTTTCCCTCCAAGTAGAATATTTATTCACAGTATTTTCAACTTGATTCGCTTGGGTTCTACCCAGCCAATTTATAGTGATGAAGGTTTGAGAATGGTACTTAAGTATATATTTGAAAATATGACATTTGGAGACTTAATTAAACCAACAATAGTCACTAGTTACGACACTTATAATCGTCAGGCTGTAGTATTTAAAAATACTAAAGTAGCTCATCAAACTATTCCGGTATGGGAAATTTGTCGTGCTTCTTCAGCAGCTCCGATCGGTTTTCCCGGTTACGAAATGAAACATCGAGCTTTTTTAGAAGATTGGCAAAAAAATGGTTACGCAATACCCCCACAAAGTGGTATTCCTTTAATAGATGGTGGTGTATTTGCAAACAACCCGGCTTTATGCGCGATCGCAGAACGTTTGCGATGGAATAATAACTTACCAGATAACCCCAAATGGAATGATTTAATATCAGAAAATGTCCAACAAAATGATATTGTAGTTGCTTCTTTTGGTACCGGACAACACATCAAAAAAATTGGTGCGAAACAAGTAAAACAATGGGGAGCATTAGAATGGTTGAGTCCCCGCGATGATTTACCGCTTTTAGATGTATTATTTGATGGTGCAGGAGATGCAGTCTGTTATATTGCCGAGCAAATTATCGGTAGTACTTATTTTAGGTTCCAACCCAATTTTAATCAAAGCATACCGACCTTCAGCGCTCAACAGCAGAATATTGATGCAATGATCAAATGTACGGAAAAATATTTAAGTCAGCCAAAAGTCGATTGTAAGCTAGATAAATTAGTAGAAATACTTAATCCTTCAATCCGCTGCTTAGTTTAAGAAGCACCGGAGTTAAGAGTTAGGAGTTAAAAGTTAGTCCCAGCGGAGTTGGTGACAAGTAACTGTCAACTGTCCACTGTCCACTGTCAACTCCGGTTCGTTAAAACAATACATCAAAAATGTTCGCATATATCTGAATAAAAAAATAGCTTCCTGTAACGTCGTAGGCAAAACCCAATATCATAAATAAATCGCAATATGAAAATGTGGGCTACTACGCTCTGGATAGCTTTTTTGGGATTTATATCCCCAGTAAATGCTTCTGAATTAGTAAAAGTTGCTTACGAAGGTGCAGAAAATACGATAGATTCACCACGCTTAATATCAAGTAAACTAATTACTGTTAAAAAGGCTGAATTTGGAGTATTGAGAACTGAAAAAAACGGAAAATTTACATTTATCCCCACAACTAAGGTGCCTTTTCAAGAAGGACAAATTTACGGATGGCGCATCCAACTTAAAGATTATCAAGGTGAATTAAGATGGCTTGAAGTGCTAACTTTACCAAAACCCCCCTTAACTTGGGGAACGGATAACGGTGAACATTTCTTTCTATCACCTGATGGTACCAAATCAGTGATAAAACGTACTGCAAAAGTTAAAAAAGGTGTAGTTAGTAATTTTTGGACTGTTTCCACCGGAGATCCCACTGGTAAACATATACTAGAAGTATATATAGATAAGCAGAAGATTGCCACTTTCAAGTTTGAGGTTGTTGAGTCTTCTAAATAAAAATTACACATACATTTACCTCAAATAGGACTCTTGTATGAGTTGTCAGAATTTGAAGTATTGACAAACTCGGTGAAAAAGCCGGGTTTTTTGATTTTTAGTAATTATCTGAAAATTAAAAAAATATATTTGATACATAATAAATGCGCTAAAATACTTATAGGAAATTTATCAGCTTTGAATTAATGAAGATTTTGGTTACAAATTATGTGAGTTAACAATCAAAAATAAATTATTTTTGTTAAAAATATAATTGATTGAAAATATTGGCGAAGAATCAATAAGGTTTTTTACTGTTTTATGACTTCGCTACTTGAGATAGTATCAGGGGTTCGTGCAAGGCTTCGCTATTGCATTATCCGTTTGTAGCTGTTAAAACAGCTCGAGAGGGTTTATACAGGACATCTCAATATAATTTTTACTTGATAAGCAGAAAAGTATTTTTGTAACCAATATAGAAAACTAAAAACTCATTAACGGAACAAACTATTATAGGTTGTGTCGTTGATAATTTACTAAGAGGTATAACAAGTCGGAATCATGATACAAACTGTTGTGAAGAATTTGGCAATTGTATTTTATTTAATAATGGCTTGTTGTTTCTTTGTGCAGTGGTTAGGTTTTTTCATAGATGATAAAGAAATGAATTCAGCACAACGCTATTTGTCTATGATAATTTTAGCTCTGGCTACAATTTTATGGCCTTTAATTGTGCCTTTAGCTTATTTGGAACTATTAAAGTTTCACAAAAAACATAAGCAAGTAATTGATTTACTTATAAGTTTATCTGACGCAAAATTATGCGATGAGTGAGATTTTTATGTTGATTTTTTGGTGTATTTTTTCTGTAAAATACAATATTTATATGTGAATATATTTTAATATATTACTGATTATTTGCTGGTGTGGGAGTGGTTGTTGGGGTTAAGGTAGGAGTAGGTGTTAAAATTGGAGTTGGATTAATTGGAATTGGTTCGATAGTTGGAATGACTGGAGTCGGTAAAGTTGTGGGAGTAACTTCGGGACTTGGAGATGGGATATTTTCGCGAGTATTTACAGCTTTCCATTCTGACAACGAACGTTTAACGGCATTTTCAAAATTTTTGGATACTAAAACTAACTCAACATTTCCATCTGGTTTAGTAGCAAAATTATTTTGAGCATAAAGAAAACGGTCATCAAAGTTAGGTTTACCCAGAACTAATTTATCAGTTTTCCCATTGTTTAAGGTAATTTCGATGATTGCTTGGGGTTGTGTTAAACCGAATTCCGATAGCTGGGAAGTCGAAGTTGTTACAGCGCGATCGCTATTTTCATTTACTAACAAATTCAACAAATAAGCCACGGTTCCATCATTAGCAGGTACGGTATCGGGAGATTTCATCAGCCATTTAGTATTACTCGATTCCGGAGAACGTTCTAAAGTTATCGTTTCCGATGGAGTCGTGATTTTTAGCGCTTTTACATCAACTTCATTAAAAGAGAAAAGTTGTTGCTGTTTTTTCTTAACTTCCTCTTGTTGAGACTTCCACTGAATTTCATAAAAATAAACAAAACCACCCAACAAGATTGCTAACAGAATTAAAATTAAAGTTGTTCGTTGTAATTTCATGAAAATTAGTTGTTAGTTATCAAATGTTCACTGTCAACTGTCAACTGTCAACTGTTCATCGTCTTTGAAACCAAAGAAGTGCTGCTGCTGCAAAAGCAATTATGGGTAAAATTAATATTGAAGATAATGCAATCAAACTTGCTTGTGATTGAGAAAGATTGAGACGACGATTTGTAGCTTCTTTGGGACGAATGGAAAGAGGTTGTGAATCTTGTTTGCTTAACCAGGTAATTGAATTGAGGAATAAGTCTCCATTTAATTGCTGACTAAATAAACCGTCTGTAATAAAATCTGAATCCCCAAATACTACCATTCTTGATTCTGTAGGCTTGTTTTCCTCTGAACTTGTGGGAGTGGGGGTAGGTGTTGGTGTTGGTGAAGCTGTAGGTGTTGGTGTTGGTGAAGCTGTAGGTTTAGCTGCGAGTTTTTTAGTCAAAGCAGCACCCAAAGTGAGAGGCCCTTCGCGATCGCTATTTTCGTCAAAGTTTAATTCTTCGTTTTGCAAATCGCTTTCAGCCCAACTTGCGGGGTAAGGTTGAGTCAAAACTAAAGGTGTACTTTCCACACCATCGACGGGAGTAGTTTCAATCGGTCGCGCTAATTTATATATAGATATACCATTTTGAAAGTCTTTAGTGATGGGATGTTCGCCATATTGGGTGACAATAGATATACCGGGAGGTTGTTGTTGAGCGCTTTCTGAAACATTAATAGCCAAACGATTATCGAAAGTAACTCCCCACTCTTTCGTTAAAGCGTCTAATTTGGGGTCAACACCAGGGTCAACCATTACTAATAAATTACCACCACCGTTGACATAATCTCGTAAAGCTTGAATTTCACCATCTAATAAAGCTCGTTGGGGGCCTGCAATAATTACAGCATCAGCATCCGAAGGAATTTTTGCGGATTGAGTTAAACTCAAAGGCTCGGCAGTATAATTATTATCTGCTAAAGCTTGAACAGCTTGAGAAATATTATCTTCTCCCGATTCTAATTGACGTTCACCGTGACCTTGGAGAAAATAAACTTTAGATGTATTCGTATTATTAATTTGTACCAAACGATTAGTTAATCTAGATTCGGAAAGACGCTCTTGTGGATTAACTACCTGTACTAATTGTCGATTTTCTCCAGACTCTAAATAAACTTCACCATAATCTTTAACACCAAATTTATTGGTTAATCCAGGTCTAGCTAAAGGGTCTACATATTCAAATTTGAAGTTATTATTTTGTCGCTGATATCTTTCTAACAATTCCTGATCTAAAGGATTTTTATTCGCATCAAATATCCATACTTTTACAGGTTGCTCTATATTTTGTAATACTTCTTGGGATTGAGGAGCAAGAGTAAAAAATTGAGCATCAGTTAAATCATTGCGGATATTATAACGAGTAGCCAAAAAATTAATTAATCCCAAAATAGCAACTACAGCCAAAGTTGCAATTAACGCATTAGTACCAACTTGAGTAGAACGACGACTCCACCATTTAGTAGAATAACTTTGCCATAATATCCAGACTACAGCAATAGTTAATCCTAAAATTATCAACACCAGGGGAATGGTTCCCCAATCTTCCGAAATAAAACCCACCGTTAAACCCGCAGTTATTAGAAACGGTGCTAACCAAATAGTATAATTACCAATTTTTTTCATCAGATATCAATTAGAGGTTAAAGGTTAAAGGTTAAAGGTTAGAGGTTAGAGGTTAAAGGTTAAAGGTTAAAGGTTAGAGGTTAGAGGTTAAATAACTCCTAACTCTTCACTCTTAACTCCTAACTTTTTTATAACTATTGTCGTTGAAAGCGAAACGCATCAATCGATTGTGCAGTGAGAAAAATCCCTAAAATAATATAGCTGAAAAATAATATTAAACTACTGCTATCGAATATTCCTTGTATCATGTTGTTGTAATGTGATAACAAGGATAAATGACCCAAAATTGCTCCTATTGGACCGCCGATAACTTTGGCAATTAAATCAATAAATAACAACATTAAAATTACCGCAAACGTCAGAACGGCAGATAAAATTGTGCTGTTAGTTAAAGATGAAATAAACATTCCCAATGATAAAATTGATGCTGCTAACAACAATAAGCCCAAATGACCTAGTAAAGGAATTGTAAGTGAAGCTGCTGGTTCTGATGCACTCAAAACTACTGCTTCTAATACCATCAACGGTAAAATTAATGTTATAAAAAATGTTAATACACCTAATAATTTACCGACAGCAACCGCCCAATTTGTGATGGGAGACGTGGCTAAAAGTTCTAAAGTTCCGCGCTTGCGTTCTTCTGCATAAAGTCCCATTGAAAGAATAGGCAATATAAATAATAAAAGCCATCCCATTCTATCTAAAAAAGCTTTGACAAATTCGTAGGGAACATCTATCGAAGGTATAGCAAATCCGCCTGTTTGTCCTCGTAATTCTAACTCCGCAACTGCTGCTAAAATCCCATCAGGACCAAGTAAAATCAAGACAAAAAATAACCCAGCTAAAAACCAAAAAATACCGGCAATCGCGTAAGCTAATGGGGATACAAAATAGGTTTGCAATTCCCGACGATAAATAGCAATTATATTACCCAGTACTACACCCATTTAAGCTGCTTCTCCAACATTTACTTCTGATTCTTCTGTGTGGGTTTCTAGAGGTTTTTCTTCCCTAGTTAACTGCAAAAACACATCTTCTAAGGTAGCGTTAATCCTTCGCATTTCGTGTAAACCAAATCCTCCTTGGTACAAAGCTGCTGCGATCGCGCTTCCAAGTTCTGTTCCCGGTTGGGAAACTACCCGCATTCTGACACGGTTTTGTGTGAGTTGATTTTTACCTTCTCCTCTTAACATTGGAATTGATTCTACCAGATTTATACCGGGTAAATTATGTAACATTTGCTTAGCTAAAGTAGCCTCCCCTTCAACTTCTAATTCATAACCGGAACCAGCAGTTAACTCGCTCATTAAATTATCGAGGGTATTCGTTGCTACTATTTTTCCACTATTAATAATCGCAACACGATTACAGGTCATGCTGACTTCTGGCAAAATGTGCGTAGAAATAATAATTGTATGGCTACCAGCAAGACTTTTGATTAAATTACGTACATCAATGATTTGTCGGGGATCTAATCCCACTGTAGGTTCATCAAGGACAATTGCGGGTGGATCATGGACAATTGCTTGAGCAATCCCGACTCTTTGACGATATCCTTTAGAAAGTTTACGGATTAGTACGTGACGTTTATCTGTTAAATTACAGCGTTCCATGGCTGCTTTAACCTTGTTTTTTCTATCCCCAGCACTAACCCCTTTAATACGTGCCACAAAAAATAAAAAACCTTCCACTGACATTTCTGGATACAACGGTGGAGTTTCCGGTAAATAACCGATTTTTTGCCGTACAGCTAAAGAATTTTCATGGACATCAAACCCAGCAATTCGTGCCGTACCGCTCGTCGCCGGGAGATAACCCGTTAAAATCCTCATGGTAGTAGTTTTACCAGCACCATTTGGTCCGAGAAACCCCAATATCTCTCCTTCCTCAACATTGAAAGTTACATCCTCTATCGCTGAGGTAGAACCGTATACTTTATGCAAATGTTCAACTTCAATCATTTCAATACCATGGATAAAGTTAAAGGTTAAAGGTCAAAGGTTAACTGTCAACTGTCAACTGTCAACTGTCAACTCTTGTCTATTTCTAATGATTAATTCGATCTTAAATACTACAGTTTATGTCAACCCAGCCTTCGGTAACGATAAGAATAATGGTTCGAGGTTGTCTCCTTTTAAAAGTCTTACTTATACGTTAAATACTATTCGTCCTCCCGCAATCGTTCAGTTAGCTCCTGGAACTTATGATGCTACCAATGGTGAAATTTTTCCACTAATTATTCCTAATGGGGTTTGGATGCTGGGTAATGAAGCAACCAAAGGTCAAGGTATTGTCATTGAGGGAAGTGGTGACTATGAAACTAAAAGCTTTGGCTTACAAAACATCACGGTGGTTCTCGCTGATGACTGCCAATTAATGGGTATTACTATCACCAATCCCGTTAATAAAGGTACGGGTATTTGGATTGACTCGACTTGCCCTACTGTTGCAAATAATACTTTGATAAAATGCCGTCGCGAAGGAATATTTATTAGCGGTAATGCCAAACCCGCAATTATAGATAATATCTTTGTCGAAAATGGTTCCGCTGGATTAGTAATGGCACGTAACTCCAAAGGTGAGATATTGCGGAATGCCATCCAAAATAATCCTATTGGTATGGCTATGAGCGATTTTGCCGCACCTCTGGTAGCTAATAATAAACTTTCGGGAAATTACACTGGTATAGCTTTATCGCGGGAAGCCCGTCCAGTACTCAGACATAATTCAATTACTAATAATTCCTCTGGTGGCTTACTGCTTAACGGTGATTCTACTCCCGATTTAGGTAGTTCTCAAGACCCAGCCGGTAATATTTTTGGCGACAACAAGGAATATGACATACAAAATGCAACATCAATTAAGTTGATCTCGGCGGGTAATTTATTAAATCCAACTTTGGTCAAAGGTTTAGTCGAATTTGTTGCCATAACCTCCGATAATAATCCCGTACAGCTATCTGTAAATAGCAGTTTTCCCGATCTAAATGGGCATTGGGCGGCACTTTTTATCGAAGCCCTCTACGAAAAAGGATTAATTAGCGGATTTCCCGACGGTACATTTGCACCAGATGCGCCGATTACTCGCGCTCAGTATGCTGCCGTTATTTCTAAAACTTTTCAAATACCTTTAACCAATAAAGTGCGTAAATTTACAGATATTCAACCAAACTTTTGGGCAACTTCAGCAATTTATCAAGGTGCTGGGATGGGTTTTATTAGCGGCTTTCCCGACGGTTCCTTTCGTCCCGGACAAAATTTAACTAAAATTCAGGCAATAGTCTCAATTGTCAGCGGCTTGAAGCTGCAAGGAGGCAATCCCAACATTTTGACAATGTATCGCGATCGCGCTCAAATTCCCAGCTACGCCACCAATGCAATGGCGATCGCCACTCAGAAACTATTGGTGGTAAATTACCCCCAAACCGACCAATTGGAGCCTTTACGGGATATCAGTCGTGCTGAAGTCGCAGCGTTAATTTATCAAGCTTTAGTAGCTCTGGGCAAACATCATGCAATCGTTTCTCCCTACATCGTTAAACCCGATGTAGATATGACTTCTTTTACCGACTTAGAAGGACATTGGGCTGAGGCATTTATCCGCAGTTTAGTTAGTCTCAAATTAACTAGTGGTTTTGCGGATGGTACTTACCAACCTGATACACCCATGACTCGCGCTCAATACGCGGACTTAATTGTCAAAGCTTTTAATCCCACACCAAAACGTTCTTTAAGTGATTTTGTTGACATTACAGCCAATTTTTGGGCGTATAAAGCGATTAAATCCGCAGCAGAAGGCGGTTTTGTGGGAGGATTTAGTGATGGTACCTTTCGTCCCCAAGAAAACGTACAGCGCTTACAGGTGATGGTTTCCTTGGTCAACGGACTGGCATTACCAACCGCTCATCAATCTACTTTACAAAACTTTATAGATGGTCAAACCCTTCCCAATTATGCGCGGACGGCGGTTGCAACTGCTACACAACAAAGAATTGTGGTAAATTATCCAGACCCACTAAAAATCGAACCAAATCGGGAAGCAACGCGAGCTGAAGTCGCAGCAATGGTTTATCAAGCACTGGTAGCCATAAAACGCACACCTTCCATCAATTCACCCTATATAATTTTTCCTACAGGCAATTGATTAGTAGAATATATTAACTACAATTATCAGTGGACAGTTGACAGTTGACAGTTGACAGTTATCAGGGAACACTCAGCAGTCAACAGTGAACAATTACCAATTACCAATTACCAATTACCAATTACCAATTACCAATCAGTTAAATTTGAAATACTTGGAAACAGTTCACCGTATCAAAATACACTTTATTTTTTTTTGCGATGGTAGCAGAATATATGCCCATCTCCCCTAGTTTCCAAACCATGTTCACCCAAATCTCCGATGTGACTAACAATTTAGCGGTATCCCTGTTAACACATTACAGTTTTGATCTCGGTGGGTATGGTGCCAGCGAGTTAGTCAAGCGTTGGGAAAATCAATATCCGTCGAATTGGGTGCATTTGGGAATAATCGAGGCATTGTATCAAGGACGTTACAAAGCAGTTTCAGTACAGCAGATACTAACTCTTTGGTTAAGAAGAAATTATCCTAGCTATCATTTCAATCTAGAATTTGAGAGCTTAATTTGTAATAAATTACCCGAAGATTTGAAATGGAATCGCTTGCCACCAGCATTACCAAGTGTGACTAGTAATCCTAATATCAAGGAGATAATTAGGAATTACCAATCATCTCATATACTTAATTCTTCATCTCAAAGAAATATTAGTCAAAATAACCATAAATCGGAGTTGATGGGTGCTGAAGTCGAAGAGAAATCTAGCAGCCAAAATATGCCGAAAGCACTTCCCGCCTCATCTAGTCAGGTAATTTTATCTACGCCAAAATCCCCGACAGCATCGCAAGCCTTAACAGAAACGAGAAATCATGTTGTGACAAATTCTGAGTTGATATCGGAACAACAAAAAGGACAATCCGCAACACCTTTGATTACCAAAACTCTAGCCAAGCTTCTTCCCCCTGCGAGAAATCATCCTCCCATTGAACAATTTACTCCGGAGAAAAATGATTCTTCTGAAACATTTACCTCTAAGCTGAAAGCCATTGTTGAAGAGTAATGGGTAATAGGTAATAGGTAATAGGTAATGGGTAATGGGTAATGGGTAATGGGGGATGGGTAATGGGGGATGGGTAATTGGTAAATAAGCGCGAGCAATAAATTTATAACTTCTTAATTATCACTTGGACAACTCTTTCCCAATTACCAATTACCAATTACCAATTACCTATTACCAATTACCAATTACCAATTACCAATTACCAATTACCAATTACCTATTACCTATTCCCTAATTATTTCAGCTTTCAATCCGTTCTTTTTGAATTGTCTGACTAAGTTGTTGGCTTTATTGCGATCGCTAAATATTCCTGCTTGCATGATTTGTTTTCCTCCTCTTGTGGTACGGAATGCGTCAGAGACAATAAATTTTACTAGTTCCTGCTGTCTGGGAGTTACTGCTTCGACTATTACCCGGTAGCGCAAACCTGTTTGTGTTGTGGTTGCTTGGATTTGACGTGAATTTTGGGGAACTCTAGGTGCTGACATAGTTGTGTTCCCATTTTTACTGACGGGTATTTTGGCGGGTGGTACGGGTAAAAGGGCTGATTCTCCTGTAGGGGCTGGTTCTAATACTGGTAATGATGAGGGTATATTTGCTTGGGGTGCGGTAAATTCGATTGTATCTGGCTGCACTTCCACGTAATTTAATTGCTGTTCCTCATCTGTGCTGGATGTAGGGGTATTTTCGCGGGGTAAGAGAGGTTTGAGTAATCTTGGAGTGGTTCTAGGAATTGGGGAAATTGCAGCTTTTACGGGGGCTGCGGCACCTGTTACGTCTACTTTTCCAGCAATGCGGTTACTCGCTAAATTATTGCCGTAAGCAGAAACTTGTTGTGTGGCAGCTTGGGCATTAATATCATAGCGCCCATTGAAACTGAATTGATTCCCACCCGGATTGGATGAATTACCTAAATCTGGTATTGAAGAAGCAATTACAACCAAACCGTCTTCTTTGTTGTTGAAGATAGAATTATTTCGCAAAACTGGGCTAGATGAAGCTTGGATTACAACACCAGTTCGATTATGTGAAATTTTGTTACCGATGATTTGAGGAGATGCATCCTGGGCAATATTTATGCCAAAGCCGGTATTTTGAAAAGTATTTTGCTGGATTTGGGCTTGAGATGTTCCCGAAATCGTAATTCCATTGGCACCGTTGCTGTAAAAATAATTATTCTGAATTTGGGGTGCAGCGGTACCCGTGACTGCAATTCCATCTTGTGTAGAACCTGTAAAGGTATTTGCTTCCACTACAGGCTGACTTGATTCAATCCACATCCCGTAACCCCGAAGATTAGAATTTGTTACGGTTACACCAGTTACTTTTGCGTTGTCAGTAGCAACAATCGCCACGTTTTTACTGCCGTAGAAACGACTGAGATATTCCCCACCCCCCTGAATGATAATATCTTTACCTTGAGTACTAATATCTCCTTGAATAACAATCCCGGATTTGATGATTAAGGGAAATTGTTCTCCCGCTTCGGCGCTGTAAGTACCTTTGGCAAGTCTAATTATGGTATTGTCTTTGGCGATTTTTAATGCTTGAGTAATTGTTTTTAAGGGAGCGCTTTCACTACCATTTGTGTTTGTGTCATTTCCGATACTTGGGTTGACAAACAGTACATTAACCTGAGAAATTGAATTCTCACTGAGGGTTTTGCCCTTGGACATGGACGATATTTGAGCAATGGCAATATTAGAGTTAACGTTCAGTAAAACCGTAGTGAATGCAGTTAAACTTACAGTTAAAAATAAAACATAAGATATAGAAGATGTACGCATACAAGATTCGAGGTAGGAAAATGATTTGAAGGCTTGAATAATCTGCTTTGACAGAATATGAGCCTTGTCTAGCCGAGATGAATTAGGGTGGTTAATCACTGTTTTGACACTCCTTACATCCAAAGTGACGTTTTTATACCCTCCTATGGGAGGATAATCAAATTTCAGTAAAATTATTGAATGGGCTGTTGGGAAAATGATATTTTTGATTGATTTTAGATTTGAGATTTTCAATTAGAATAAAAAGTATATTTTAATACTTTAATAAATGTAAATGAAATCCAATACTCAATTTAAAATCTAAAATCGCTAATCCAAAGTGAGATGACCCGTAATTGCTACTTTTAATAAAAAGCAATTTAGTACAAAAATCAACGATGATCGCAACATTAGGAACATGAACCAGGCTGACTGTTACGATGAAGACAATAATGGGGTTGTTGTAATGGTCGAGCCATACAGCCAAAAGGAACAAGTGCAACAAGTTGTGCTGCGGATTTTAGACGCGAATTTAGATCGTACTCGTGAAGGTTTGCGAATTATTGAAGAATGGTGTCGCTTTGGCTTGAATAATAGCGATTTGACTAGGGAGTGTAAGCATTTAAGGCAAGAGGTAGGATTATGGCATACCGCTGAATTAAGAGCAGCAAGGAATACTCCAGGTGATGCAGGTACAGAACTAAGTCATCCCCAAGAAGAACAGCGTGAAAGCGTTAAATCGGTGTTACAAGCCAACTTCTGTCGAGTACAAGAAGCTTTACGGGTGATTGAAGAATACGGGAAGCTTTACAGTTCCGGTATGGGTAAAGCTTTTAAGCAAATCCGTTATCGAGTTTATACTCTCGAAAGTAATTTGATGGGCTTTACTCGATATCAACAACTTTTGCGATCGCGTTTGTATTTGGTCACCTCCCCAAAAGAAAATTTACTGGAAACTGTAGAAGCTGCCCTTAAAGGTGGATTAACACTAGTACAGTATCGCGAGAAAACAGCTTCGGATACCATTCGTTTGGAAGAAGCTAGGAAGCTTTGCCAGTTGTGTCACGCCTATGATGCTTTATTTTTGGTCAACGACCGGATAGACTTGGCTTTAGCAGTAGATGCCGATGGTGTGCATTTGGGACAACAGGATATGCCTATATCTCTAGCCCGTGATTTACTAGGTCCTCATAAGTTAATTGGTCGTTCTACCACAAATTCAGATGAAATGCAACGGGCAATTACCGAAGGTGCCGATTATGTTGGTGTAGGGCCAATTTACCAAACTCCAACTAAAGAAGGTAAGCCAGCCGTTGGATTGCAATATATTAACTATGCGGCAAAAAATTGTCCAATACCCTGGTTTGCAATTGGTGGAATAGATCCGAATAATCTCAATGATGTAGTTGGAGTTGGAGCAAATCGTGTCGCAGTTGTACGAAGCATTATGGAAGCAGAGCAACCAACTTTAGTAACGCAATATTTTTTATCACAATTACACCGTCCTCAAACAGTAGATAGTAAGTTAAAATTGTATGATCAGTCTTGAGTTACAAGTAAACGGAGAAATCCGTAACTTTTCTAAAGAAACTTTTTTGCCCGATTTACTCATAGAATTAGGTTATAATCCCCGCCTAGTTGCTGTCGAGTATAACGGCGAAATTTTGCATCGTCAATATTGGGAACAAACTAAAATCAAACAAAATGACCGTTTGGAAATAGTTACTATTGTCGGAGGAGGGTAATCAGTTATCAGTTATCAGTTATCAGTAAACAGTTATCAGTTATCAGTAAACAGTTATCAGTTATCAGTAAACAGTTATCAGTTATCAGTAAACAGTTATCAGTTATCAGTAAACAGTTATCAGTTAAGAATTATTTGATTTTCTTTATTTATTCAAATTGATAATCAAGATGTTGGGTGAGGAGGGAAATATGATTTTTCAATGTAAATTATATTTTTTGTTTGTCTAAGTTAACTTATAATTAATCATTAATTTAATTAACAACTCTTTTTAATCCTAATCTTTTTAGTACTATTGATAATAGTAATGATATTGTAAGTAATATTATCCAACCGATAATTTTAATTATAATTATTTGAGTTAGGTTGAAGTTAGCTTCACTGAATAATTTGGTTCCAATTGACAAAAAGATTTGCGCTAAAATACCATTTATACAAAAAATCCCTAAACTATATTTTGATAGTAGTTTAGTTAGTTTAACAACGGGTGATGGTAAAGTTTTTTCCTTGACGGATGCAAAACAGATAAACATTGCTGGTACGCTGAAAATGCAGGAAAATGCAGCATAATCGAAGGGACGAAGAGAGTTTTTTAAAACTAAAGTTAAGATTGTATACTCTATGATCATGATTGCGGCTGTAAAGCACAAAATCAGGATTTTATTAGTTTTACTTAGAGAAATCGATTTATTTTCTATCCAAGATAAATTTTTGTAGAAATATATACCTAGAGCGATGTAAACAAACCAATAAATAATGAAAGGACGCTCCATTTTGATTAAAAATGTCAATACCTGATTTCCGAATAAACCGCAAATATTAGCATAGATAAATAAGAAAACGAGTCCTTGAATTGCAATAGTAATAAAAATATTTTTTGACTGATTTAACCAACTGCGGATAAAGTAAAAAATTATCATTAATTGCAAAATTATTAGAAAATAATAAGCACCTGTAAATATTTCTCCTGTTAATATTGCATTGATAATTTCTATAAAAGAGTTTCCATTTATAGCTTTTAATAATGCTGCAATTCCGAACCAAAATAGAGTTGGAATTCCCAGACGAATTAATCTTTTTTGTAATAAAGGTAATTTTGGTTGTGTTGGAAATTGAGAAATTTGACGTTCAAAAAGTAGAAATGAAATAGTCAGAAAAACTGGAACACAAAATCTCAACGGAGCAAATAAAATTTCTAAAATTCCATTACTTGCGATAAAAGTAGAGCGAGGTAAAAAGATTGCGTGGTATGATACTACCGCAGTAATACTGATTGCTTTGAGAAATTCCAAGAAAAAAAGTCTGTCCGAAACTTGAGAATTCAAAGGGACTGTTATTTGTTCTTTCATGTTAGTTCATATAAAAATTAAACTATATATTATATATTTACCATTGATATTATAAAATAGTAAAAACTCTGCGTTCCTTTGCGTATAACTTTGCGTTCCTTTGCGTTAAAAATATATATAATTATTTAAGCCATATTTAAAGAACGCTTGACTAGATTAATTAATAATCGAGGGATTCTACCCGCAGAAAAGATAGATAATCCAACGATATAAATTACAATTAATAAAACTGGTTGAATAAAAATTTGTAAAGATGTAGATAAAGGAAGATTAATAACAGCAAATAGAGCGAAAATGATAGTCAAAGTTGGTAAAATGACTGGCTTAAATAACTCCGCAATATTCCATTGTGCAGCACGACTCATGGCAAACCAAAACCAAATACTTGCACCAACACCCATCACCAACGCAACTGCGATCGCAACTCCTATAACTCCTCCCCAGTTGGCTCCGAGAAAGAAAGCTGGAATGGAAAGGGGTACCAAAACCCAATTAATTGCAGCATTAATATTTGGCTTATCTATAGCATTCAAAGCTGTACCGAGAATCGACATGAAACCTCTAGCATATGCAAAAATCATTACTATTTGAAAGATGTTTACCGCTGGTTTCCATTGCTCACCATATACTAAGGGAATAATCCAAGGTGCGATAATAAAGCCTATACCGTAGATAGCAGCATACAATACAGCATAGATTTCCAACATCCGACAAAGATAAGTTTTTCTAGCTTCATTATCTCGTTGCGATAATACTGAAAAGTTAATTCGGTTAATTTGGGAGAGAGCAAATGTTGGTAACATAGCCAATTGATAAGCCATATTGTAGTAACCCAAAGATTTTGCACCAATTAATCTACCGATGATTAAATTATCGGAATTAGTGTTAGCATAAACGGCTAAATTAATCCCAATTAAACTGCTGATATAAGTTCTAACTTCGCCGATTGCTGCTGAATCTGGTTTAAAATTGTATTCAAAATTATATCGACTAAAATAACGTTTGCATAAAGCATCAACCAATGACATGGCAATTTCTGCAACTGCAAAAGCCCATACTCCACCACCCATAGAAGCACAAATTACCGCACTACCAAAACGCGCAAATCCGGAAAAACTATCGGTAATTGCTAACTCGCGAAATTTCATTTGACGTTGTAATACAGCACCATGAGAACCCGCACCCGCACCGATTAAAAATACTAAAGATACAACTAATGTTAAAGGAAAAACTAAGGGTTCACCAAAAAATTTAGCTAGGGGAAATCCAGCTAAAGCTTGGATAATAAACATCACTATCGAGATATTTACACCCAAGCTATAAACTGCATTTACTAATTTTTTATTGTCCAAACCACGCTGAATTAATACTGACGCGATAGCAGCATCTTTAAACAGTGCTGAAAGTGTCGTGACAATCAACACCATACCCCAAACACCGAAGTCATCAGGTGATAGCAAACGTGCTAAAAATATTTGAGCAAGCAGTTGAGATATTTTAGCAAAACCGAAACTAGCAGTCAGCCACAAACTGCTTGAAGCTATTTTTTTTGTACTAATATGAGCCATTTTAAAAAGTTAGGAGTTAGGAGTTAATAAAGAACCGAATGCGGTGTTTTCCGTCGAGCTAATTCTATTCCTTTGCTTCCCAATTTTTTTCTTAATTCCTTGTCTTTACACAAGCGAATCAATGCTTGAGATATTTCTTCTGGGGAATCTGGATTTACTAATAAACCGTTTTCTTCGTGGTGTACTGCATCTTCTACACCACCTATACGAGAAGCGATGACTGGTTTACCAAAATAACCGGCTTCTGCATAAACTATTCCGAATCCTTCGATACTCGCTTTTTGAATATCAAAAAATGTCAACATGGCAAAAATATCACTTGTAGCATAATAATTTGCTAAGTCTTCATCGGGTACAAATCCGGCAAAATGTACTCTTTCTTTGACTTGTAATAATTCAGCTTTCTGTTCGAGTTCGCGTTGCATTTTTCCTCTGCCACAGATTATATAATGAACATCTAAATCTTGATTTACCAGCTGATTTAAATTTTCAATTACTCTTCCAAACCCTTTACGTTTGACTAATCTTCCTACCGAAAGAATAACTATTGCATTTTCTGGAATATTGAATTTTTGACGAATATTTAATCGTGCATTTTCCAGATATTGTTGATTTTTAGCTTTCTCACCAAATTTTTCTGGTCTAACTATGGGATTAATTACATAAGTTGGGGTATTAAATTCAAACTTTTCGCTGAGATAATCTTTTGTAAATGAACTATTACAAACAATACCTGTAGCTCGTTGTAAAGTTAATTCAAAGAGTTTTTTTAATACCGGATTACGCAAGGGACAAAGAATATCATCACCGTGTAAATAGATAAAAAAGTTAATTGGTAAAAGATAACTTAATAATAAAATTGCCGGGAAATCGTAACCATGTCCCCATTCTATATAACGGTAGCGGTAGCGAAAATACAGTTGAATTGCGAAAACAAACGACCAAAACATATTCAGAATTTGCTTGATAACTCCTCCCAAACCAAATATACGTGGAATATTTGGTAAATACCAACGATGTACAGAAAAATCTTGAACTTGATCAAATTCTTTATCACCTTGAAAACTTGCCGCTAACATAATTATCCGTTCAGGATTTTGCAAACAGCGGTTATATACATACTCTTCAATTCCACCTTCCTTTGGTAAAAAGGTACGCGAAACAACTAAAATATCTCGATAATAGGCTGCTTCTTTACTTCTAGAACTCTCAATGTGTGAAATATTTTGCATAATAGTGATTACTCTTTTAACGCTCTAAAATCAACCATATCTCTGTGCTTCTTTCCTCTGCGCCCTCTGCGTCTCTGCGGTTTTTTTATCATATTTCATACCTTGAATAATAGCGGCAAATCCAGAACAAGTTTGCTCCCAATAATAGGAAGTAGCGACTTTTTTACGTCCTGCTGCTCCCATTTTTTCCATTAATCCAGGATTTGTAATTAATTCTGATATAGCTTTAGCTAAAGCTTTTGAATCACCAGGTGGAACTAATAAACCATTTTTCCCATCTTCTACTAATTCCGGCATTGCAGTTGCATTCGTGGTAATTATTGGTAATCCATAGTGCATCGCTTCTAAAAAGACAATTCCAAAGGTTTCTTGAAAAGAAGGTAAAACAAAAATATCGCTAGAAGCATATAATTGTTTGATATTATCTTGGTCAGCACCATCATGAAATACCACACAATCAGTTAATTTAAGTTTGTTGACAGCATTGTTTAATTGATTGTAATAACTAGAATTATTTTTACGATTTCCTACTAAATGTAGAGTAAAATCTTGTCTTTCTATTTGAGCAAAAGCTTCTATTAAATAAGCTATACCTTTTCTTGGAACATAATTACCCACACATAAAATTTTCTTACTCTCTTTACAATATAATTTCCGCTCTTCAGGTAATTGAAACTTCTCTCTATCTAATCCTGGTGATAAAACATGAACTGATTCCGGATTAATTCCCACCGAAACAATTTCACTTTTAGAATATTCGCTACTGGTAACGATTAAATCAGCAAAAGACAACCTAAATTGTTCTATATATTTGTTAATTAACCTTCTAATTACAAATTTATCCTTACTTTCATAACCATAAAAAAGATGTACTAAAACAACAATTTTACCTTTCCTAAAAACACGTTGAATAAAATTTGTCAACAATAAATATCTACTAAAATAATGGTCTTCAACTAAAATTCCCTTGTATTTAAACAGAAATATCGCAAATATTAAAGATGCCAAAACATCCCCAATAATTGGTATTTTACCCAACCTTAAAAAATGCCTTTTTTCATGTAAACTAACATATTCTTGCTCCCAACCGAGTTTTTCCAAATATTGTGAAAGTTGATAATTATAAAGTTCTCCTCCTGTTTGAGGAGGTTTAGCACCAGTTAAAAAGAAAACTTTTTCCATAAAAAACCAAATTGTATTTTATTGTTTCTACCTTGTTAAAGGCACAGCCTCTGAAATTGCATTCCCAGACAGTACGAAAAATACCTCTCTATCTTCTTATCCTCTGCGTACTCTGCGTCTCTGCGGTTTTTTTTTACCCAGTAAACTGCATCATTCCTCGTGCATAACTTTCCAAACTACAGTTATCACAAACCCAATTATTACCTTTACTCAAAACATCTTTAGTACTTAAACTTTTAGCAACATTAATAATAGTTTGAGCTACCTGCAACGAATCATCAGGATTAACAGTCCACTCAGGAGCAAAATTCTGTAAAATCTCGTTAATACCACCCGTATTGCTACCAACTACCGGAACACCACAAGCGATTGCTTCAACAACTGTACGTCCAAAAGGTTCCCTGGGTGCGAGTGTCACAACTATATCTGCGTGTCTGTAGTAATCTTGAATATTCAAAACCGGAGGTAAAATTGTAAAACGGTCTGCAACACCTGCATTTGCAGCACTTTCAAGTAAATCTCGACTGTAAATTTTTTCAGGAGATTGATCTTCGCCAATTACAACCCCGTGATAATTATCACCCATTTCCTTTAAGTGAGCCAAAACCGGAATTAGCGATCGCAAATTTTTATCGTTGATAATTCCGGGTTTATTAATCCGGGAAGGAGTCAGCATTATCCGCGCTCCGGAATTGATAATAGCTTTTAAAGCATCGGGAGGAGTGCTACTGATATGAGTATTAAACTTTTCTAAATCAACTGGTTGATAAAGAATTCCCCGAATATCCGGCATTAAACTACGGATATGTGATGCTGTAAATTGTGAATTACAAATAGCACCGGGTGCAAGACTGGTAAAAGCAACTTTTCTTGCTAAATAACCAAGTTTATTATGAGACAGTGCTAAGTCATGACAAAAATGATAAACTTGACGGCGACTGAAACGAAGAGATGGTGCAAATAATGTCAGTATTGGTAAATAACTCCGCCAAACCAGATTATCAAGTAATAAAGGATAATGTTTTGGTTGCTTATTCACCCATTTTAAGGCAGATTTGAGAAATTCATTAGAATTTTCAGCCTCAATTAATTCAATACAAGATTCTTGATTTGCATCTTTAAAATATTTCTCCATAAAAGAACCTTTATGGACTAAAATACACAATTGCTCGGATGCTTGAAGACGAGCAAAACCCATCGCTAACATCAACAAACTGACTGTTGTACCGCCTAAAGAATTACAGTAAGCTGGAATAACTATCAATTTTTTACGGATATTTTTCTCTGACTTAGATGTTTGATTTTGACTTAATAAAGTAGTCATTAGATTTTAGATTTGAAATTTTTAATTATTCTTAAAACTGAAAATTATCGGATTTTTTACCTGTTAATTGTGGTTTAATACCTGTTAATTTAAAGCGCAAATAGCGACGTAATCCTAAACTTATATAAACTTTACCTTCATGAGGAAATAAAGCGCATATACTTCTTCTTACCAGTCTTTCTGATGTATCTTTAAAACTATGACCGATAGCTATACCTTCTTGCAAAGTCATCCAAATTATTTGTAAGGTTTGGGTTAATGAACCACGATTCGATTGCAGGATTTTGAAACTACGATAATCTATATCTCTTTTAAGATCGAAACGTTGATTTATACCGATATTACTCGCAGCATTATTAATACAATTAGCGGTGTCTTCGCGCTGTTTAATTAAATAAGTTAAATTATTGCTATTGGCTTGTACATTATTACCATGTTTACGATAATACATTAATGGTTCATTAATTTTTCCTATTTGCCCATAAAAAGGTACAGTTGCAGTTAAATAAGTATCACCAGCAGTGGGTTGTTTGGGAAACGGTAAGACTTTTTTTAAGACAGAACGTCGGTATGATAACGCAGAAGTTACAGCCCAAGCATATCTTCCCCATTGTAAAAGCAAAGGTTTGACATCACCTTGATTAAAATAAATTGGATCGCGCCCAATAATTCCCCCTTCAGCATCAACTGTAGTTCTTCCGTGAGATATTTGTACCCAGTTAGGATTTTGATTAAACGCTGCGACAACTTTTGCTAGTTTATCTTTGTAATAATAATCATCTGAATCTAGAAAACAAATAATCTCACCTTTTGAACGAGCAAATCCGGTATTGAATGCTGCATTTTGTCCGGCATTCTCCTGAAATATTGCAATTAATTTATCTTGATAACTTTCAATAATTTCTCGCGAATTATCTGTAGAACCATCATCTACAACTATTAATTCAAAATTTCGGTAGGTTTGATGCAAAACGCTATCAATTGCTTTTTGGATAAAACGACCGTAATTATAATTATCAATAATTACGCTGACTAGAGGATTTTGATTTGTAGAATCTGTATTCATTTGATTTGTCATTTTTTTCAAGTAATTTCAGTTAATTGTTTAGTATTTAGAATATTTTACTGTTAGATATTAAATCATTTTCTCTGCTTTTTCATAATTCCATTTTAAAAAATATTTTGGATTATTTTTGATGACAGGAGAACCAACAATTGCAGCAAGCAAAACTAACATACAAGCTATTAACTCTCCAAATTCCATGACAGTGGACAATAAAGTATACAAAATTATCAACAAAAATGTTGAGAGAGGTCTTCCCTGTCGAGTTTGATATAACCATACTGCAAAAGATATCCAAAATGTGAGAAACATTGAAGTTCCTACAATTCCAAGATGATAAAGTAAAGTTCCTAAAATAAAGCTGTGAGTGCCAACACGTCCTAATTCAAATCCTGGTAAAACTGTCTCACCAACAACCCAATGACCGAATATTAATTTATCTGGAATAGCTTCTAAAGTCTTTTGATATATTTGGCTACGAACTTCTGTAGAGTCAGCACGTACTTCTCCTACTGTTTCTGCTTGGGAACTGTATACCTGTAAAAGAGAGTCTGTGACGCTGGGAAAAGACAGTGTTGTAAAACTGATAATTGCAAGTAATGCTAAAGGTATTGCATAACCATGAATTTTGCCATAAATAAATGTATAGCGTAATATTACAATTATTGGTAATAACAGCCACACAGAACGAGTTCCACTCACAAGTACTAAGAAGAAACTTCCTATCAACAAACATATCGACCAAAGACGATTTTTAATATCCAGTGAAACTAAGTTAATGTAAGCTACTATTAAAGCTAAAATCTCTGGAATAATAAAAAAGAAACTCCAGCGTTTTAGACCTGCAATACTTGTATGATAAGGCAAATAAGGAATTAAATAATTTGATAATCCCGCTCCATGTTCGTAATTTCCTTCTGCATTTCCAGCCGCAAGAGAAAAAATTGTCCGGGGATATGTATAGTCCCTACCTCCTAAAATTAGTTGTCCAATTACCCACAATAAAAGCATCTGAATTACAAGTAAACTAAAAGCCCAAGCTACTACTTCTAAACGTACTCTAATATTGTTACTTTGGATATACCAAAGTAGTAAAATTAATCCGTACCAAAATAGAATGTAACGGACATCTGCTGCAATATTCAGTGGTCTATCTGTTGCTAATTTATAAAATATTGAACCAATAAGTCTATAACTAACAAATATAAATAATGAGAGTACGCTCAAGCTGGGTTTTTTCAAGCGTATTCTTCCATAATGTCGTTGTTCGTACCAACCAATCCCAAAAAACATAAATGCAGCCATAAATCTGTAGATTCCAATAATCCACCAAACTGCAATTAAACTTATATTCGCACAAACAACTTTTTCTGGAACTGTGAGATTATTCCATCGAATCCAGATTCCTGAAAATAAATTTTTATTCTCGACTTTGTTTAGAGTTTTAATTAACGCCACCTATTCCCTCTAATTTTAGAATAAAGTATTTGAAATTTTTGATAAATGCATATAGCCTGATATTGATATTAAAAAAAAAGGTCACGAGAAATATTGATTAACTGTAATTAAAAATTGTAATATCTCGCTGTGATGAATTTTTAACTGGATAACTACGCAACATAACACAAAGCAAACTAATCGGTAATACAGGCATTTCTAACTCCATTGTGGCGAATGTCAAGCTAAAAAGTACAAAGACGAAAAGACATGAAGGTCGATCATATCGCGTTTGATATAACCACCATAATAACGAGAACCAAAAGGTGAGGAAAAACCCAGTACCTAACAAACCTCCTCGATAAAGTAAAGTTCCCAAAATAAAACTATGAGTACCAACTTTTGCGGGTTCGTATCCTGGTAAAACTCCTTCTCCATTAACTACATGACCAAAAATTAATTGTGAATTCTCAGCATTTTCTATACCTTCCATTGTCAATCGATAGATTTCACCCCTAACTTCTGTAGAATCTGCACGAGCATTTGCAGTTGCTTCAGCAGTATTTGTGATTTTATCTATTACCCCATTACTAATAATAGGAACCGACAAAGAACTAAAGCTGACAATTGCTAATAATCCACAAATAAATGCTGGACCAAAAACCTTACCAGTTGTAAATAAATATCGCAGACCTAAAACAATTGGTAAGCTCACCCAAACCGCACGAGTTCCACTTGTCAACAGTAAAAAAGCTGAACCAAATAATAAGAAAAAAGACCAAAGACGATTTTTAATATCCAACGATAACAAACTCACAAAACCCATTACCAAAGCTAAAGCTTCCGGCCCGGGGAAAAAATATACATAACGAACTAATCCTCCGATGGATTCATCCGTGGGAAAATAAGGCATTAAAAAATTACTATTACCATCTCCGGGTTCGTATTCTCCCGATTTACCCGTGAGCAAACCATAAATTGAACGAGGAGGTATATAATGTGCTTGATGTAAACCAAAATAAATTACTCCCCACATCAACAACATCATCGCGATCGCAATGGAAAAAGACCAAAAAACAACTTGTTGACGAATACGTATTTTTCGGTCTTGAACATACCACAGCAATAAACCGAAGCAAACTATATTATTTAAAGGTGAGATTACGGCATTAAAATTGAGTCGGGTACCCTGAGCTTCTCGATAAAAATATCCAACAATTAAAACATATAAACCGTAACCGATTATTCCGATGACAGCAGCACTCGGACGCTGTAAACGGATTTCTCTTTTTTCACGCAATTCATAAATAATAATACCCGCGACTAAAAAGACAAAATATAATCTCCAACCCCACATCCACCACAACGGAATCAAGGTAATGTAAGCGCAAACAATTTTTTCTGATTGCGTTAGTTCTCCCCAACAAATCCAAATTCCGGAGAATAAACCATCACAATCAGTGGTCTTTTTATAAGCAGGTTTCAATCTTGTTTGCTGATTCATGAATTAACCTACTTACTGTACTTGAACAATATTTTGTCCGTACATATAACCTTGCGCTCTTGTTTCTACACCATTAACTACTAATCCCGCAATTTCGGCTTTGTGTCTGGTTAATTGTTCGATACTGTCGTAGAAACAATTACGATGGCTGCTTGTGGAACGAACAACAAACAGTACTTTTGATATCACTTTTGCTAGTAATGCTGCTTCTGGTGTCAAAGTAACTGGAGAACTATCTACTAAGACATAATCATATTTACCATTGACTTGTACATAGTTCAAATACTGTTCAAATTCTCCACGAGCCACAAATTCGGCAATTTTATCTTCTGCGATACCCACTGATAATAAATCTAAATTGGGACGAATTTCATTTTGTGTAAATCGCGAATCCCAATTTTTTTGTGGCTGATAACCTAAAGTTTCTGAAAGTTCTGCTTTCCGAAAATCTCCGTCTACAACTAATACTTTAAAACCCAAACTGATCAGCGCATTCGCTAACCCTAAAATAGTTGTAGTTTTACCTTCCCCGGTGGTAGCACTAGCAATCATTAATCTTCCAGAATCTAACTGCATTAAACTAACCGCAGAAGCTAATCGTTGAAACTCGATTTCTCCCCCGATTTGGTCTAATTTCCCACCAATATTTTTGATATAAGGAACGCTCGCAAATACCGGAATATTGGTTTGTTGAATATCTTTGGGACTGAGTAAGGGGTTGCGATTTTCCAAAAATAACGCGATCGCAGCACTACCGAAACCAGAAGCTAGTAATGCTCCAAGTATCATTAATCTTAATTTTGGACCTGTTGCTTTAGTATCTATAGTTGGTTGGTCTAGTACTTGAACACTGGGATAAGCGCTGAAAGCACCAAGTTTTGCTTGTTCTGCTTGGGCTACTACCCCGTTATAAACCCCTTCGGCAATATCATATTGTCGTTGCAGTTCAAGTAGTTTCCCTTGCTTCTGGGGTAAAGAATTTAACTTCGCAGCCAATTTATCAATAGCCGGTTGCAGTTGTTGGGCTTTTTCCTGCATTCCCATAGCCTGACTTTCTGCCAAAACCATCTGTTCTGCTAAACCCGCCGTATTTTCGCCGATTGCATTATCAACCCCAGCCACATTACCTGTAGAATCGGTAACATATTGTTGCAGTCGGTTACTTAACACATTTTGTTGATATTGTAAATCCTGAACTTGGGGATGGTTGCTGGTTAACTTACCTCTAGCTTCCACCAGGGCAACTTCAACTTCGCTCAATTTGTCCCGAATTAACTGATATTCCTTTAATTCTTTGAGTCTTACAGAACCTACCGCCGCTGCCGGACTCAAAGCTACACGAGACGATAGCATCCTCACTCTCGCTTGGGCTGCTTGGGCTTCCGCGATTGCTTGGGCTTGTTCTGTATTCAAAGTATTCATCGCTGCAATAATCTCTTTGGTTTGCTCGTCTGAGTTAACCAAATTGGAACTTTCGCGGAATTCACTGAGAGATTTTTGTGCTACAAGCAACTTCTGTAAGGCTTGTTTTACTTCATTTTGCATGAATTGCGATCGCTGTTGTGCTTCATCAAGCCTTAACTCTTGTAAGCGATTACGAAAGGCTGTAATTAATGCAGTTGCTCGCTGTGCGGCTAATTCCGGACTAGAACTCTCAACGTTAAGAGATATCACCGTCGATTCTTTTTCGGGAGAAACCTTAAAAAGTTTCTTGAAATTACTTAACCGAGAAAACTGATCTTTTTCGGGGTCTTTTTCCCATACTTCTTTAATTACATGGTCGCTCATGGCGATCGAAGATAAAATATTCAACGGGTTAAGCTGTTGAGAAAAGACTACCCCTTCATCTCGAACACTACCTAATTTACCCAAATCTGCATCACTATTATTAGTTACGTTGGGTAATATTAACTGTGCTTGGCTATTCCAAATCCGAGGTGTTGTTTTGATGTTAAATGCAGTTATACCCAACACCAAAACATTCCAAGCCACAAGCAGTTTCCAATGTCGCATTACTATTTTGGCAATTCTATTCATAGAAACAGTACCTCAAGACCTTACCGGATATATCTGCATTAAATGCTCAGCTAATTTTGGCTGGTCAAATATCTGTCCTTTAAAACTAGGTGGTGGACATTTTATTGCTTGCTCTAAATTATTCAGAGTCGTGCAATAAGGTATTCCTAGTTTCTCAACACCTTGAGCAAACCATAGCTGATGATCGTCGATATGCTCTTTGTAACGAGCTAAACGCGGTACCAAAATAAAACTTGCTCCTTGAGCCGCTAATCCCCGCGTTAAACCTTGACCTGCATGGGATATAATTAGCCGAGATTCTTCTATTGTTTTCATCAACAAATTAGTCTCAACTATTGGTATGGTTTTCACGTGGATGTATTTTGCTAGGGCAGATACGTCGGTTGTTCCGTGCTGCACAAACACACTTTCAGAAATTACCCCACTGTCTAAAAGACTGTCCAACCAAGCAATAGCCCTATCAAAAGAAAAGGGTATGGTTCCTAATGTAACAGTAATCATTAGTTTTAAATGAGAGTGACTTTTATACCTTAGTAAGAGCCTTTAAGCGTATCCTTTAAAAATTGCTTTAGGGTACTTGCGGCATAAATTTGGCCACTGTACATAAAATTCATCACTAAATTTATAAACCAATTTTCCAGATAAACTCAGTTCTTCCGAGCGAGAGATACTCTCGACATACACAAATCGTTTACCAAACAACTTGGCTGCAATCGCAAATCCAACGGCAATACTAGCTCCCGTTGAAACTACTATGTCAGGTTGTTCCGAATAGACTATCTTAAATACCCGAGGAATGTTCTGCCAAAATGCCAATACATCTCTAGGAGCCTGATAAGGCAACCAATGAACTTTTTCCCCATTCTCTAGTAATTTTGTATCTTTCTTCCAGTCAGTCACCCATACTCGTTCATGATTACACCAAAAAGATTCTAGTCTCCTCATGGTGGAAAAATGACCCCCAGAAGTACATACCAATAGTAATTTCATAGATTTTTTAACCCCTCAGATCCTTGACAGAGAAACACACTTAAACCTGATTTTTTACCAAAATTGCAAGATAAATTTGTCAAGCTGTTTTAAGCATTTTCTATTATTCAACCATTAAAGAATTTGTCAAGCTTAGCTCCTCCAGTAACCGTAAAGCAGATTTTTCACTTCAGACAGATACACCAAAACAAGAATTAGTACAGCAAAATTTCTGATTACTTAGTTTATTACTTACGGATGATTCTCAGCATAACTCACTTGAAACATATACTTGCTTGACCTTTGAACCAAACAAGTCCCCATAAGTAATAACTCATAGAAAAATCGCTCTTAACTGTATCAGCCGCTTGACGCACCACAAACATCATCATTTCCACTAGTAAAGCAAGTGTTCTTTACAGAACTTTAATATAAACGTTAACGTAATTAACACTCAATTGAGTTGACTTCATCAAATCTTTAATTATAAATGCTAAACCATAGTGTACTAGTATAAAATTATATCTAATTCTATGTTGTCTATAATACTATGAGAAAATATTATTTATTATTTGCGAACAACTGTATTGCGTATATAATTACACATAAGCTTTTGTTTGATAAAGAACATATGAAAGCAGGAAGCTAGCAATTTTTTATACTATAAAATTACCGTATTGATTGTAATGAATCATTTCTTTGGTAACGCCGGAGTCTCGCTCCCTGGTGAGAACTAACGCAGCAAAATTTGATTTTCCGTGGGGTGATTCGTCGGGTTTTTAAGTTAAAAATCTCTAAAGACAAGACAATCATCGTCAAAACCCGACTTCTGATTGTGTATATTTGAGTCAGACTTTATTCCTAATTCTTCGTAAGGTACGGTTATCAACAGTGGATTTCCCTCCAAAGATTACTGCTAAACCATAGTGAGAAACGATAAATTTAGAATGTAACCTAAAAATAATAGTAAAAGTGCCAATCAGATATATTGATGTGAATTAAACAATATATTTTGTGAACATTGGCATCAAATGTAAATAATATCGTTTTTCAACAAAGCCGTATCATGCGTAAAAAAATACAAAGTGCCATCAAACCGCTGTTTAAATCTTTTTTAGTTGCCTTCCTTGTGTTTACGCTGGTATTTAGCCAAACATCAGAAGCGCTAGCTGCTCGCAGCGGTGGTAGAATTGGTGGCGGTTCTTTCAGAGTACCTTCATCATCTCCTCGTACCTACGCTCCTCCCGGAGGTGGATACGCTCCTTATCCCGGTGGTGGATTTGGTTTTCCTTTCCTATTTCCTTTTTGGGGTATAGGTGGAGGATTTGGGGGTTTATTTGGAATATTGATTTTCTTTGCTTTAGCTAACTTTGCAGTACAAACCTTCCGTCGAGTTGCGAGTGGTGGAGAGGGAGAAGTAGGTTACAGCAGCAACCCGACAATTTCCGTAACCCGTTTACAAGTAGGTTTACTAGCTCAAGCCCGCGAATTGCAAACCGAACTAAATCGTCTAGCCGAAACTGCCGATACCGAGTCTCCAGAAGCTAGAGCGCAAATTTTACAAGAAGCCAGCCTTGCTTTATTGCGTCATCCAGAATATTGGGTTTACGCAGGTGGTAATACAAATCAAGCCCGTTTGAATTCCGCAGAAGCAGAATTTAACCGTTTAGCTTTAGCCGAGCGCAGCAAATTCACTGAAGAAACATTATCTAATGTTAACAATCAGTTAAAAGAAGCTGCACCCAACAAAGCTTTACCATCTACCGGAGAATTAGACAATCCCACCGATTTAATTACCCAAGGACCTGGAGAATATATAATTGTTACCTTACTTGCAGCAACTTTAGGTAAAACCGAAGTTCCCAAGATAAACAGCGCCGACGATTTACGTCAAGCACTGCGTCAATTTGGTAGCATCCCCAGTGATAAACTGCTAGCTTTCGAGATTTTATGGACTCCCCAAGCACAAGGTGATACTTTGACTAGTGATGATTTACTAGCAGAGTATGCTGATTTGAAATTAGTTTAGGAGCCAGTTGACAGTGAGGAGTTAGGAGTGAGGAGTTAGGAGTTGTTGTAGAGACGTAGCACTGCTACGTCTGTACGGGAGTTAGGAGTTAGGAGTTAAGAATTAATAAGGAAGTATTTTCCTGTCTCTTATACACTTCTGACGC
>NZ_JADEWL010000086.1 GCF_015207665.1 Plectonema cf. radiosum LEGE 06105 | reverse complement strand
AACCCCTTACTCCCAACTCCTAACTATTTAATTGACTCGAAACTTTTCATATGATATTTTTAACAAGACTAATCGGTCTTAAGCATGATGATGTCTAAAGGTGAAGAAACAAAAGAAAGAATACTGTACCAAGCTGCTGCACTGTTTAATACTCAGGGTTATGCTGGTGCGTCTATTTCGGACATCATGAGGGTGACTGGATTAAAGAAGGGGGGGATTTATAACCATTTTCAAAGTAAGGATGAATTAGCATTACAAGCTTTTGATTATGCAATTGATCTGATTAAGCAGCGTTATCGAGGTGCGTTGAAAAATAAACGTCATGCGGTTGAACGTTTGCAGGCTATTATCAGCGTGTTTAGTACGAATGTTGAAAATCCTGCGGTTGAGGGAGGGTGTCCCCTGCTAAATACTGCGGTGGAAAGCGATGATGCTCATCCAATATTACGACAACGCGCTCAAACTGCGATGGATTCTTGGCGAGATATGGTTTGTAAGGTTATTCAAAAAGGAATTGCTAGAGGTGAAATTCGTCCGAAAGTAAACCCCGATGAAGTTGCAACCATAATGATTACATTACTTGAAGGTGCGGTAATGATGAGTAAATTGTATGATGATTCGATTCACTTAGAAAGAGCTATTAAGCATTTGAATAATTATATTCAGGTTGAATTACAAACTTAATAATCGATCGCAAAAGCCGCATATTTTTTTAAGAAAAAACAAACCGTTCGGTTTGAAAAAACAAACCTTCTTAATCTAAAATTACAAATGTTATTATCTCGACCATTAGAAGTAGAAATATCAATATCTATAAAGCCATACGATATTGATTTTGCTGGAGTAGTAAGCAATATCGTTTATATTCGATGGCTGGAAGATTTACGTTTAAATTTGTTTGATAGATATTTGCCTCTCGATAGACAAATGCAGCAAGGTTATATTCCTGTGATCGCAAAAACTCAAATTGAATACAAAAGACCAATTAAGCTATTTGATCGTATCATCGCGAAGATGTGGATTAGTCAATTAGGAAAAGTTAAAGTAACTATGGAGGCAGAATTTATTTCTAATAATGTGATTGCTGCAACGGCTATGCAAACAGGTAGTTATATCAATTCACAGAATAATCGTCCGGTAAGATTACCAGAAGAATTATTACAAAAATATTCACAATATAAACCTGTTGTATAGGGTGTATAAAATGCAAAATCAACAAAAACCATTCCGTTTAATAACCATTCCAGTTAGTCACTACTGCGAAAAAGCAAGATGGACACTTGATATATTGAAATTACCTTATATCGAAGAACCACATATGCCGCCTTTTTACCGATTTGCAACTAGTAAAGTCGGTGGTGGAACTGTTCCTGTGCTTGTAAGTGAAGATAGAGTTTTTACCGATTCAACTGATATTTTGAAATATCTTGATTCAATTTCTCCTAATGAGGCAAAACTATATCCTATAGATTTCCAACAGCGTCAAGAAGTTGAAGAATTAGAAGAATTATTTGACGAACAACTAGGTACTGCTATCAGAAGCTGGGCTTATGTTTATATAATTGATAATTCTCAAATTATCCAACCAAAATGGACTCAGGGTGTACCTTTTTTCGAGAAGTTATTATTTCCGGTAATTTATCCAGCAATGCGTTCGCTTGTTAGAAAAAAATATCATGTTAAGGTGGAATCAGCAGGACAATATTACGCACAAATAGAGAGTATTTTTGCAAAAGTAAGTGATTTATTAGTAGATGGGCGCAGTTACTTAGTAGGAGATAAAATTTCTGCTGCTGATATTACCTTTGCTTCTCTTGCTGCACCAATTTTGCAACCACCAGAACATCCAATAAAATCTTCTGATTCGCAACAATTACCGACAGAAATGTTATCTAAAATTAAGAAGTTTCAGGAAACTGCTGCGGGTAAGTTTGTGTTGAATTTGTATAAAAATTGGCGAAGACAGCGCGACTAGAAACCTTTAGAGAAGAATAGATATTATGCTTCAATGTTACGTCTCCTAAATCTAACCGAACAAAGCAAATTATTACAAGGTGTGATGCAAAATAAATCAATGGCGATCGCTTGTGCATCTGCATGAGTCAAGAGTTTGGAAGTATAAATTATAGAGGTATATGGGTAATACGGTCTTGAAAATCTTCTAATTCATTTACTTGAGCAATAAAAATTAAATCGTCGAGAATTTGTCCGAAAGTTGCTTTTCGACGGAACACAAAAATACCAGGAATATGATGATTTTTTGCGATATGTTCGGCTAAATGAACCGGCATAGAAGTACGGTTATTAGTGACAAGAATAAAATTATTTAACTCGCACCATGTCAAAATTTCGGGATCTAATGTTCCCTTTGCTGGAGTAGCAGGTTCTCCAACCATTAAAACAGTTAAATCTGGTTGATAACGTAATAATTGCTCTTTATACATAGGGGGTAAGTTTTCATCAATTAAATACTGAATTTTCACGAAACCATCCCTCTTTGAGCGGCTTTTATTTGACGCAATCTCAAAATATATTCGGGTGGATTTTCATCTTGGTGTGTTGCAGATTCTTGGCAGTATTTTAGCCAGTCAGCCATATATTGAGTAACTGATTCTTGATTATGCAGATAATAAAGTATAGTGGCGTAAACTTGTTCTAAGGTAAGACTTGGATAAGTTTCGGCGATTGCTTCTGGGGAATGACGATGATAAATGTATTCATCTAAAATGGTTTCTATGCCAATACGAGAACCTTTGATACGAATGTCATTAGGAGTAAGAAAGTTAAAGTAGTCTGAGAGTTGCATTGTTGTTTTCTATTTTTTAGTTTTTATATTAAATACTATAACCAATCAGTTCCGTCTCGCTGAGAAGAGGGACAATTAAAGTTTTGTTGGTAAATAAATTTTATTACCTTCAGTTTAATGATCCTCTTAGTCAGCAGTTGAAAAAATTAGCTTCTTTGAAATGTAAGAATTTCCGTAATATCAGTCAGCATAATTTGATTAGCTTTAGCTTGATTATTCATTCTAGCCATTTGAGGAGTTTAATGTTGTTGAATTCTACGGCTTGAATAAGCTTTATCGTAAAGAGAATACCCAGCCAATTCCCACAAAGAGCGAATTATGTCTGTTACCATAAATTATGGATTACTCAAGAATATTTCAAAGGAGTTAGAATACTTAACTTTGATACTGCTGCGTACAATTGCTATGAAACTTTACTTAGAGAAAATAAGCAACTAAACAAAAAAAGACTACAAAAAGATTTGCGAATAGCTGCAATTGCTCTTTCAACAAATGGGGTGATGGTTACTTGCAATCAAAAGGATTTTTCTCAAGTTCCCGATTTGGTTCTAAAGGATTGGACACAATAAAGCAAAACAAATAACTAACCATATCAAATAAGCCGATGACGAGAGTCGAACTCGTGACCTCACCCTTACCAAGGGTGTGCTCTACCACTGAGCTACATCGGCAAAAAACTTTGATTCTAGACTTTGGATTTTGATCAAGTAAATCCAAAATCTAGAAGTGAGAATGGGCCGAGCTGGATTTGAACCAGCGTAGGCGAAGCCAGCGGATTTACAGTCCGCCTCCATTAACCACTCGGACATCGACCCATGTAGTCTCACGATTATTAATCGTATCACAAGGTTTGGAAAATGCCAAAGTTTTTTTTGAGAAAGTTTTTAAAGGTCAAAGGTTAAAGGTCAAAGGTATAATAACTCAAAACTCCTAACTCAAAACTCCTCACCCAAAACTCCTCATTCCTAACTCAAAACTCCTAACTCCTCACTCCTAACTCCTCACTCCTAACTCTTAACTCAAAACTCCTAACTCCTCACTCTTAACTCCTAACTCAAAAGCTCTCCCGTTTCTTGCAATGAGTGCAATCTGCGGTAAATTCCTTGTTCTTGGAGGAGTTGTTCATGGCTACCTATTTCTACAATTCTTCCTTGATCTAATACGACGATTTTGTCGGCTTCTCTAACGGTACTGAGTCGGTGAGCGATGACTATGGTGGTGCGGGTTCCTTGAATAGAACGCATTGCTAATTGAATGGAACGCTCGGATTCATAGTCTAAGCTGGATGTAGCTTCGTCAAATATGAGTACGTCGGGATTGACTAACAATGCTCTGGCTATTCCAAGTCGCTGTCTTTGTCCTCCGGATAATCTCACTCCCCGTTCGCCGACTACGGTATAGTAACCTTCAGGTAACAAGTTGATTACTTCATCAAGTTTGGCAATTCTACAGGCTTCCTCTACCTCTGCAAAGCTGACGTTTTGGTTTCCGTAGGTCAGGTTATCTAAAACTGTACCGTTGAAAATATCTACTTCTTGGTGAACGATCGCCAATCTGCGGCGATATTCTCCTACGTCTAAGTTGCGGATATCTTCACCGTCCATCAATATTTTCCCAGACTGCGGCTCAAAGTAGCGAAACAAGAGTTTTACCAAAGTTGATTTTCCCGAACCGCTACGACCGACTAATGCTACTGTTTGATATGGTTCAATTAGTAGATTGATATCGTGTAAAATTCGGCGACTGGATTCGTAACCAAAATCTACATGGGAAAATTCAACTTTACCTGTGAAATTGTAGGATTTTTCTGATTTACGCGGTTCTAAAAGTCCCTTAGAATCAACTCCCGATGGTTCTTGGAGAAATTCTTGAAACCGCAACATCGAACTGTAACGACGAGCAAATATTTCTGCAAGAATGCTAATTGGCTCTAGTTCGGCATATGCCATACTCGATAAAGTTAAGGTCATAATAAATTGACCCAAGGTAATTCTACCGTCTATGGTGGCAGCTAAAGTTAAACCGAGTATCGCGAATACGCAAAACTGAATTAGGCTTTTTTGCCAAGTATTCAGTTTGACGTAACCTTTGTGAATCCGGTATACAACTACGTTTAATTCCCGTTCAAACCGTTGTTGTTGACGCTGTAATTCTTTGGCTTCGGTAGCAAATGCTTTAACTGTTTTAATGTTGCTGACAATTTCAGAAGTTCTACTTTCTGTATTTTCTGAATATTTATCTAAGCGACTTTCGTATTTAATTAGCTGCTGCAAATGCTTCAAAGTAAAGCTGAGAATTACTACAAAAGAAATTAAAAATAAAACTGCAATTCGCCAATCAACAAAACAAATAAATACAAAAATTCCCAAAACTCTAAACAATTTGGGAAGCAATTGTCCGGTGATTTCTGGATAAGTCCATGTCTGATTAGAAATTCCTTTTGCTACCCGCGAAGCTATTCTTCCAGGGTTGTTTTCATCATAAAATTCTAAAGGTAAAGTCAAGATTTTTGCTACTGATTGTTGGTTTTGATCGCGACGCGCTTTCAAGGCAATATACCAATGAAACCAACCGCTCAACCAAGGCTGTGTCGGCGCTCTCAACACTGTAACAACGAAAATTAAACCCAATAAAACACTTAACGATAAAGTTTGGTTGACTGGATAATTAGTTAGATTGGAAATTGTCGCGATCGCACTTCTCAAAAATCCGTCTAATGGTTGCCCTGAAAGCAGATTCAATATCTGCCCAATTGCATAAGGCACAACTAAATCAAGAATTTCATAAATACTGGATGCTGCAATGCTAAATATACTCAGTCCCCAGTAGGGACGATAGGAATTAACGATATCTCGTAAGTTTGCCATGATGCACGCGCTTGTTTTTTGTCCAGAATAGGTAAATAGGTAATGGGATGGGGGATGATGACTTTTAACGGTTGACACTCAACAGTGAACTGTTAATAATCCCCTATTACCAAATTCTTATAGAAAAGGATTTTTATTTACATACTACAGACGTATTACACAATAAGTCAATGGGTAGATAAATAAATCATCCTTAAGACAGAATGCGGGGTTATCGGAAGAATTAGGATTTAGAATGAACAATCTACCTGAAGAAATGATATTTATGGAGAAGATTTATTTAAATAGCTCTAAAGAAAGCAAATGATAAAGATATTACTATAAAAAAAATTGCGATCGCGTTAAAATGAGTTACATATAATATTTATTTGAATAGGAATAATCAACTCTTGCTTGTGATATAAATATTTAAAGTTAGAAAAGTTAGATTTTCAAGTTAGATACTGTTGGATACTATTTAATAAATCTAAAAAAGTAAATTTGTCAATGAATTTGAAACTATGCAAGTAGCCATCAGTGATAAAGAATCGAAATATTACTATGTAAACACTTTCAATAAAGTCAAAATTAATTATATATAGCAATCCTATTTGTATGTATCGAAATCACGGTGTTCAGATCCCTGACTTCTTCAAAAAGTCGGGGATCTAAATTCTCGCTTTACTAACGAAAGCAACAATTAAGGTGCGACTGCTCCCGTTTAAGTCAATCCAAAATCTAAAATTTATTAGCGTAGCGTGTCCGTAGGACATAATCCAAAATCCAATGAGCGGAGAAGATATTTTTATCGGTAATAGCGAAATGGCAGTGTTGATGCGTTCCTTTGATTGGTCGCAAACTAGCCTTGGTGCAGTGGAAACTTGGTCGCAAAGCTTAAAAACGACTTTGAATATACTACTGACCTCTCGCCATCCGATATTTTTATTTTGGGGAGAAGAGTTAATTCAATTTTATAATGATGCTTTCCGTCTGAGTTTAGGACAAGAAAAGCACCCCCAAGCATTAGGAGCCAAAGGAAGAGAATTTTGGACAGAAACTTGGCATATTATCGGTGAGCAAATTGATGCAGCAATGAAGCGGGGTGAATCGAGTTGGAACGAAGATCATTTAGTGCCGATTATTCGCAATGGTTATTTAGAAGAGGTGTACTGGACTTATAGTTACAGTCCGGTTCGAGATGATAATGGGGAGATTAACGGTACGCTGGTTATTTGTACCGAGACAACCGAGCGAGTTGTCGGAGAAAGACGACTGCGAACTTTGCAAGAACTAGCGGCTGAAAATATTGGAGTCAAATCGGTTGAACAAGCTTGTGAAATATCTGCTCGGACTTTAGCAAATAATTGTGATGATCTACCTTTTGCGCTGTTGTATTTACTTGATGAAACTCACTCCACAGCTAGGCTTGCAGGCATTGCCGGATTGGATGCAGGAACGCCTGTCAGTCCGCGAAAAATAGAAATTAATTTGGAAAACGAAATTTGTGATTTGTGGTCATTATCGATTGCTATAGAGACAAATCAAAGGCAGATTATCGAGGGATTGCAGTCAAAAATTGAAAAACTGCTGGGAACTAGGGAATCTGGTTTGCCGAATACAGCTGTTGTTATACCATTAATCGCGTCGGGACAAGTTCAGCCCAAGGGATTTTTGATTGCGGGTAGTAATCCCAGACGACCATTAAATGAGAATTATCAAGGTTTTTTTGATTTAATTGCCGGACAAATCGCGAGTGCAATTAGTAATGCTAGTGCTTGGGAAACTGAACGCAGGATAGCAGAAATTCGGGAAACAGCGCGTCAATCAGCAGAAGCCGCAGAAACTAGAATGCACAATATTTTATCAAGCATTCGCGATGGTTTTGCGATTTTTGATTACAACTGGCGGTTTATTTACCTTAACGATCGCGAAGTTGAAATTATTGGTATGAGACGCGAAGATGTTTTGGGTAAAAACGTTTGGGAAATTTTTTCCGATTTAGTTGGTAGCGAAATAGAAAAAAATCTACGTCAAGTAATGGTTGAACGAACATCGACACAGTTCAAGTATTATTATCCAACTTGGAATCGCTGGTTTGACATTCGAGTTTATCCTACTCCCGAAGGAATCGCGATCATAACTACTGATATTAACGAACACAAGCAAGCTTTGGAAGCTCTTGGGGAAAGTGAAGCAAGATTTCGGCAAATGGCGGAGACGATTGAAAATGTCTTTTGGCTGTTTGACTTGCAAGCGCAACACCATCTTTACATTTCACCTGCTTACGAGACTATTTGGGGGCGTTCATGCGAGTCTTTGTATAATAATTTTGCCGGTTGGATTGACACAGTTTATCCAGAAGATCGCGATCGCATCGAGTTGGCTGCAACACGATGTATTGAAAATTCCGGATTAAATGAAGAATATCGCATTGTGCGTCCCGATGGTTCGATTCGCTGGATACGCGATCGCGGTTTTGTAGTACGCGATAGTAGCGGTAAACCTTGCCGATTGGCGGGTGTTGCAGAAGATATTACCGACGAGAAACAAGCAGACGCAGCATTACGAGAAAGCGAGCGAAGATTGCAGTTTATGCTGGAATGTTCTCAAATTGGAGAATGGGATTTGGATTTAACAACCCAACCCTATACCGCTAATCGCTCGCTCAAACACGACCAAATTTTTGGATATGAATCAGTTTTACCAGAGTGGAGTTACTCAATTTTTCTCAACCACGTGCATCCCGACGATCGCGAATCTGTAGATAACTCATTCCAACAAACGCTTTCAACTTACGTAAATTGGGATTTTGAATGTAGAATCATTCGTCCAGACAAACAAATTGCTTGGATTTGGGGGAGGGGTAGCGTTTATCGAGATAACGATGGTAATCCCGTTAGGTTAATTGGTAGTGTAATTGATATTACTGAGCGCAAACAAACAGAATCAGCTTTGCGTAAGAGCGAGTTAAACTTTCGTACCTTGGCAGATTCCATGCCGCAAATCGTCTGGACATCTCGTCCGGATGGTTTTACTGATTATTACAATCAACGCTGGTTTGATTATACCGGCATGACTTTAGAGCAAACCCAAGGACGAGGCTGGGAACCCGTACTGCATCCCGACGATTTGCAAAAATGTATAGATGTATGGAGCGAGTCGCTTCGTACTGGTAATAGTTATCATATTGAATACCGTTTTCGCCGGGCTAGGGATGGAGAATACCGCTGGTTTTTAGGTCGAGCCGTTGCCCTACGTAATAATAACGGGCAAATTGTCAAATGGTTTGGTTGCTGTACCGATATCCACGACCAAAAATCCGCTCAACAAGCCGCAGAAGAAGCGAACCGCGTTAAAGATCAATTTCTGGCGGTTCTTTCCCACGAATTACGCACCCCCCTAAATCCGATTCTTGGCTGGACAAAAATATTACAAAAAGGTCATCTCGACGCGGAGAAAACCCAAATAGCTCTGCAAACCATCGAACGTAACGCTAAACTACAAACCCAACTAATTGACGATTTGCTCGATATATCCCGAATTATCCGGGGTAAACTCAGCTTAGAGGTAGCACCTGTGGATTTAACTACAGTAATTCAAGCTGCCTTAGAAACAGTTAAGTTAGCCGCAGAAGCGAAATCAATTACTATCCATACAGTAAAATCATCATCGGTAGGAATAGTCAACGGAGATGCCGGACGTTTGCAACAGGTAGTATGGAATATTTTATCTAATGCAGTTAAATTTACTCCCCAAAACGGACATATTTTCATAGAATTAACTCAAGTTGATAACTATGCTCAAATCCAGGTAAAAGACACCGGGAAAGGTATCAATAAAGAGTTTCTGCCTTATCTGTTCGAGCATTTTCGCCAAGAAGACAGCGCCACAACTCGTAAATTTGGCGGCTTAGGTTTGGGATTGGCGATCGCCCGTCAATTTGTCGAACTCCACGGGGGAACCATAACCGCAGACAGTCCCGGAGAACAGCAAGGTGCAATATTCACAGTAAAGATACCCTTTATTTAAGTTCTAAATAATACATTCCATTTAGCGCCAGTTAATCAACAGTCATTAAGTTTAAACGGCTGAGAACTAGACCACTAGATAATATCTTCTTCTAAATATAACTGCTTGTAAAAATCAGGAGTATACACTGCTTTTTCCCAATTTTTAGCTTGTTTAATTTGTTCTGGAGTTAAGTTTTTAGCTTCTATTAAATTGGCACCACTGAGGTTAGCATTGCTAAGTTTAGTCCCACTGAAGTCAGCACCACTGAGCTTAGTATCGCTAAGATTAGCACTAAAGAAATTTGCTCCACTTAAATTTGCTCCATTGAGTTTGGCACTACTGAGGTATGCACTGAAAAGGTTAGCAAAACAAAGATTGGCACCGCTGAGGTTAGCAAAACACAGATTTGCACTGCTAAGATTAGCACTACTGAGGTTTGCACTGTAGAAATTAGCTCCATTCAAATTAGCACCGCTTAGATAGGCACGACTGAGGTCAGCACCGTAAAAATTAGCACCACTCAGCTTTGCTCCACTGAGTTTAGCTCCACTCAAATCAGCACCGTAAAAGTTAGCACCGCTCAGCTTAGCTCCATAAAAGTTAGCTCCGCTCAAATTTGCTCCACTCAGCTTTGCATTATTAAGATTAGCTCCATAGAAGTTAGCACCATAGAAGTTAGCTCCACTCAAGTTAGCTCCATTCATATCAGCACCACTGAGTTTGGCATAACTCAAATCAAGCTGCAATTGATTGATAAATTCTGCATCAATTAAAAACCGAATGATGCTTCCTTTTCGTTCTCCATCTACATCCAATCTTCGTAATACTGATAAAGTTCTCGCTCTTGCCACATCTAATGCTGCTTCGCGTAAAGCATCTTGAGGAGATAAAGATTTCAAATTTTTATCAAGCAATAACTCGGACATTCGATCAATATAACCTTGCAAAGCTTCTTCATTTAAAATATTAGTGGTTTTTTCTTTTTCAGCTTTAGCTTGTTCATCGGCTCTTTCTTTTTCCGTTTGAGCTTGTTCGTCGGCTCGTTCTTTTTCCGCCTGAACTTGTTCGTCAATTCTTTCTTTTTCTGCCTTAGCTTTTTCTTCTGCTAATTTTTTTTCATTGCTTTGAAATTGAGTACCTAAAATAACTAACAATACTGGAATACCAAGCAATGCTAACCAGTCCCAAAGTTTTTTTGCGGATTTTATCTGTCTGGTTATCTTATGAAGGGTAACAATTTCTCCAGTTTTAAAATTTATTGCTTCTTCTTCACTGATCAGAATATCTGAAACAGGTCCAAAACCAATCCAGTCAATTTGATATAGCTTTGGTAATAACAACATAAAAATAATTATGGAAGCGAAAACAACCATACTTAATACTATTTGTTGCCTCTTTGCTTGAAATATTTGGATTATATTTGAAATATTTCCCATTATCATTATCTATATCTAAAATTATCAATTTACATCAAGCTAAAATTCCGATTTTGGAAAAAGTTAGCGAACAAATACCATATAAAATTTACTCTTAATATAGCCCACATTATCCAACTTAATCATGCCAGCTCTTTTCCACGTGCAACCCAAAATATATGATAGTTGTAATTGTTAATCCTGAACTGAAATGATACAAGCAGATACAAATAAAAAAGTAGTAGTAATAGGTGCGGGTTGGGCTGGTTTGAGCGCAACTCACCATTTAGCGAAACAAGGTTATGATGTGACGCTTTTGGAAGCTGGTTCCTATCCAGGGGGGTTGGTTGCCGGTTGGAAAACTGGGGGAGGTAAATCTGTTGAAGCGGGTATTCACGGCTTCTGGTACCCTTACAAAAATATTTTTGCACTGATCAATGAGTTAAATATCAATCCTTTCACTACTTGGACTCGTTCATCTCAATATTCTCCCGCAGGTTTGGAAGTTGAGTCACCGATTTTTCAAGACTTACCCAGACTTCCCACACCAATAGGTACTTTTATTTACACTCAATTTAAACGATTACCGTTAATTGACAGAATCAGCGCTTTACCTTTACTTTACGCTCTAATAGACTTTGATAATTCCGATGCTGCTTGGCGACGTTACGATTATGTTACAGCACGGGAATTGTTCAAGCAATTTGGGGTTTGTGCAAGACTTTACCACGAATCTTTTGAACCGATGCTATTAGTCGGTTTATTTGCACCAGGGGAACAATGTTCGGCTGCTGCAACTTTGGGAATGCTTTATTATTTTATTTTGGCTCATCAACCGGATTTTGATGTAGTTTGGTGTCGGGGTACTGTAGGTGAAAAAATCTTCCGTCCTTGGGTAGAAAAAATTGAAGCCACGGGAGCAAAGATACTTGCAAATAAACGAGTTACCGATTTAATTACTGATGGGAATCAAGTAAAAGGTGTAGTTTGCAACTATGAAACTTTTGCAGCCGATGCGGTAGTTTTTAGTGTTGGTATCAGCGGAATTAAGAAAATTGTTTCTCATAGTGCAAGTTTACAAAGTCGTGAAGAATTCCGCAATTTAAGCAATTTAGGCGCGATTGACGTGTTAGCAACCCGTTTATGGTTCGATCGCAAAATCAATATTCCTCGTGCTTCTAACGCTTGTTTTGGCTTTGATAAAACCACAGGATGGACATTTTTTGATTTAAATGCACTTCACGATGAGTATAAAAACGAGCCAGGAACCGTTGTAGAAGTTGATTTTTACCATGGTAATCAATTTATTTCCTTAAGCGATGAACAAATAATTTCCATAGTACAGAAATATTTAGCAACTTGTATCCCGGAATTTGCGATCGCAAAGGTAATTGATAGCAGTGTAATTCGTCTACCCCAAGCTGTAACTCACTTTTCACCGGGTAGCTATAGATATATGTTGCCAGCGAAGACAAGTTTTAATAATGTATTTATGAGCGGTGATTGGATTACCAGTCGTCATGGTTCATGGTCTCAAGAAAAAGCCTACGTTACAGGTTTGGAAGCTGCGAATTTAGTAGTTTCCTATTTAGGACAAGGTGTAAATGCGAATATTTTACCAGTAGAAACAGATGAACCACACATACAAACTGCTAGAAATATCAATAACACCATCCGGGACATTAGTCAATCCATTATCCCCAATTTCTGGCTACCATGAATCAATTATCAATTATTAATTATTAAATTTGTGTTGCTGAATTCGTGAATATGAATGTAGAGACGTTGTAATGCAACGTCTCCTCAAAGTTTGTAGTTATTTAGCTGGTTTTCTACCTGACTTTTTGACCGACATTTAAGGCATCAATTCCCTGTTTTACCCAACACCAACATTCGTATTCCGAGTTGAATAACTTTGGTGCGGCAATGTTGTTTAATGAATCTGGTAAATAATGGTCATAATAATATTTACCAGCTTCTTGGGAGACGATAATCAAATTGTTGCGGAAGGTATAGCGATGTTTAAACATATCCCGATCGCTAACGCAATCTAAATGCTGGTCTAGATGTTCCTTGGCAATATTTATGATATTCTCAACACTACTGCCATAGATTTTTGCAGGGTTCTCTGCTTTATGATATTGGCTTTTAGCTCCAATATCCGATATCAATTTATACGAATAAATTTCGTGATTGTCTGCTTTGCCGAAAACAAATGGTATGATGAGATATCCTTTGTAGGATACAGATTGTTCGTAAATTAGGCGGTTCATAGATACCTCCTTGTAAGTAAATGCTACCCAAAAAAGATTGAATTTTTTAGCACCCAGAATAATTTTAATAATTAGTAATCTAAAGTTGTATTATCTGGTGCCAAAATTTACTTTTACATCCCTAGTATGTAAAAGTTTAATGAGATTTAGAAGGCGGACGATTTTTGACATCAACCTTCAATAAATCACGATGTTTTTGCAATTAATTTTTATCTACTTATTTCAACTTACCACAACTAGCGTGGAGTGCAACTTACTAAAGAGTTAGTTATTTTGGAGAATTGTTAACTAGGTTCCAGTGAGGGGTGAAACACCTATACCGCTTTTTTCTCTTATCAGTTTTGGAAATGACGGACTGTTAGTTTTGATAGTAGTGAACAGAGGACTATAGAGCGGGTAACTTGGGGAAACACCTTTACAAACCAAGCAGCGCACCTGATAAAGAAATTCAGATTCCTTCGTTAATAACGGTTGATAGCTTGAACATATAATTTTTGGGCGTAGGGTATGGAGTAATAGAGCTATCAATTTGAAAAACAAAAATTTAATCGATTTAAAATTTCAGCATCAAAAAAAGAAGTGATTGTAACAGTATTAGTCGCGTCTTTATCGGTACGGTAGAGATATTTTTTCTAAGATAAAAAGATTTCATGGTGTTAAAACAAGTATACAATGTCCCATAAATAAATAAAAATTTGTCTCGTGGCTAGCAGAATCAAACAAGATGGGTTGTTATCGTTTTGATAATGCGTTCTGATGAAGGAAAATCTTCAAGTATTTCATCATTTTTGGAGAACGTAAATCAAAATACTAGCTCATTTTTTTTCACATCAAGTAGTAATAGAAACACCAAATTATGGAATATACTCTCTATACATTAATAAGTATTTTAATTGGTTTTCTCCTCGGTATAACATGGTTTATAGTAGCGAAAAAAATCACTTCTAAAAAAATTAAGTTTTATCTTGGTTTCATCTATTCTGCTAGTAGTATCTTTAATAGTTGTCTGATTATTACAGTAGTTGGAAAATTTCTTTTAGTATTGCCGAGTGTCAATTCTCAGTTTGAGATGAATAATTCTGTAGAATGGGTATATAAACTAGTTACTATCTGGGGTTTTATGAGTAGTACTATAACCACAATTATTTATATAATGTGTGTAGTTAGTGATGTTATGCTTAACTCATTGAAAGACATTAAAAATTAGTAAGAAGTAGAACAGCGTTAAAAATTATGGTTATTTTAAGGGAGTAGAGAATAGGGGTAATACAGTAAAGTCGGGTTTTGAGCAAAATTTGTCAGCGTGTTACAGATACTTGTATTAAAAACCCGACTTCTGTAATTTAGTAACCGAAAGATTAATTGCTTGCTCTGGGTGTTCCATCTAACCAACGTTAGCTTAAAGTTCATCTCCATTAATGGATTTATATGCCCCTGCGTGGGATTGAAGGGTATAGATTTTCGTGATAGTTTATAGGATACAACGCTAAATTTATGTAAGGAGATCAAGTCTCAAATGTTTATTCTAATCGAGATTACAACTAATCCTACCTATACAAAATCTCTGCAAATTTCTTTACTCGCAATAACTGTGGGTGGTTTTCTGTTAGCTACAATTGTTGGTTCTATTGCCTGGTACATTTCTAAACGTCCTGCGGGTTGGGAAAATGCTCAAACTCCAGGCTGGATTTTAAAACTTACTAAAAATATTGATACACAAAAAAAATCATCTGATAAATAAATAATCTCAACTAAATTCAAAATCATCAAATTTATTGTATAAAACAAGCAATTTAATTTAAGAATTTGATTTAAGAATTTAATTTAAGAATTTGATTTAAGAATTTGAGCAAAATTTCAGCATAATCTTTAATTTTTTAGTCATCTTTAACATAATAAACTATTACCACTACTGGGAAACACCTGATCAATGGATAATTATCAATTAGTGAAAGCATAAAATATCTAACCAACCCTCAATCCTAAAATCACTAAGTCCCGCTCTACACCATCAATATCAGCAATTTTCGGTAGATAACCCCAACTTTCAAAACCAAACTTTTCAAAAAGTTTCAAACTCGCTTGATTATGAGCAAAAATAAATCCAATTAAGGTATTTAAACCCAAATCAGGACTTCGATCAATCGCTTGAGCTAATAAAAGTTTTCCCAACCCGCGACGATGATAATTTGAGCCAATATAAATACTGACTTCGGCAGTTGCATGATAAGCTGGTCTACCGTAGAAAGGTTGGAAACTTAACCATCCAGCAACAATACCCCCAATTTCTATTACCCAAAGAGGATGTTTGATCGCAGAGCGTTTTCTAAACCAGTTGATCCGACTTGCTACCGATACAGGTTCTAAATCCGCTGTTGCCATACGACTAGGAATTGAGGCATTATATATTGCCACAATCGCAGGTAAATCATTTTCAGTCCCATGACGGATAATCATTTGCAGTTTATCAACGACAATATGAAGAAATAATACAGAAATATTGATCGTATTTGTTATGCCTAGTGCAATTATTACAGGTGGTTCTCAAGGAATTGGTAAATCTTCAGCACTTTTATTTGCTCGTAAAGGATACGATTTAATTTTAACTGCGCGATCGCCAGAAATTTTATCAGCAACAGCGGCGGAAGTAAGCAAAATCGGCACAAAAGTACTGGCTATTCCCTGTGATGTGAGTCAGGAAGCAGAAGTAAATATCTTAATTTCCAAAGCTTTAGAATCTTTTGGCAGTATTGATGTTTTAATCAATAATGCTGGGGTTTGCATGACCGGACCAATTGAACATACTTCTTTAAGTGATTGGCATCGAGTCATAGACGTAAATCTCTGGGGATACATCCACACAATTCACGCACTTTTACCGCACTTTTTACAGCGACAGAAGGGAACTATTGTCAATGTCGGTTCTATCGGTGGTAAATTACCCTTACCGGAAATGACCGTTTATTGTACCAGCAAGTACGCAATCACAGGTTTAACAGAAACTTTGCGACTGGAATTAAAGCCAAAAGGTATTCATGTCAGTGCGGTACATCCGAGCGCTACCGACAGCAACTTCATGGAAAGAGCGCAGTTTCGCGGAAGTAGCGCACAAGAAGCAGAAAAACGTCGCAATTCTATGAGTAATTTTCTCAAATCACCAGCGGCGAGTAAACCCGAAGATGTCGCTGATGCAATTTGGAATGCGGTGAAACATCAAAAAGATGAAATAGTAGTTGGTTCAGGATCATTTATGTCCGCTGCTTATAAATTCTTCCCCGGTTTAATGCAGTTTGCGATGCAGACATCGAAACAGTGAACAGTTAGCAGTTAACAGTGAACAGTTAACAGTGAACAAATTATATTATTTTGAAATTGTAATCTCTGGTGAATTAAAGCGAAGACAGCGCAACTACGAACCTTTTTTACGTCATGTCATTACAGTGTATTTGAAAACTGCTCACTGGTAACTGCTCACTGCTAACTGAATTACTGTCTTTAGACTGATGCAAATTTACTATTCTTCAATAAATGTCAGACTATGGACATAAATAACTAAAGTGTCGTAAAAGTCAACATTATTTTACTAAAATACATATATGTATCCTGATAGCCTGTATTTTAATTAGCAAATTAAGGAAAATTAAGTCAGTTGTTAAAGTCATGTAGATGCTTTAAAGGTATTTATGTTTCAGAGCGAAAGCGCAAATAATAATTGTTTGAATTAACTTACTCTGTGCATCAGAGTTGACTTTTTCAAGCAGTACAAAATTCCCATTGGTAAAACTAAATTTCCAGACAAAAACCTCTTTCTCTATGTAGTTGAGGAGGTATTTTTTGCTATGCCAACATGAGAGAAATATTCCATGCAAGATAATATTACAATAACGGAATTAGTTGAGAATCAAAAGAGCAGTAAAGCGGTCGAATTTGCTCTTATTTTTAGTAGATTTAGAAGCGGTATTTGGCTGTTTGGTATTCCATCTTGGCTGTTTGGTATTAGCGACAGAAGTTTTGCTGCATTTGCCGATGGTTACTTGTCTGTAATGGAAGTAATCCAGTTATTTACAGCTTCTTTGTTCTTTGCAAGCTGGTTATTTTTGAGACCGGAAAATTCACCTGATAGTTGTGAAGATGCAATATTACAGGGAAACTGCTGTAATAGTAATGGCTTCAAGTCTAATTTAAAACAAAGATACATGATTAGTCAGGAATATATATTACCTTTTCCTTACATTTGCCAAATTTATCATTTATTAAATTTAAAGCATCTTGAAACTATTCATAACTTTAGTTTAAATAACCTAAAAGTTTTAGGTATTGGTGACTTTGAGCTTACAGATAATGGTGGAGTAATTAAATTTCAAACTATGTTGGATTCTCCATTTAACCCTCTGCGAATTTGGAGACAACCGATTGTAGAAGTAGATTTAATTTTGCACAATCCTTATACTGTAGAATTGAGTATTCCAGTTTACAATCTTAAAAGAATCACTGTAATATTTCATGCGGTTCCTTTGAATGAAAACGAGCATTATTTCTTTGTTGATATTTACAGCGATTTAGAATGGTTTAAACCATTTTTGCAGCTATTACTGCATTTTGCTTCTTGTTTAACTCTATTTGAAGATTTACCTTACCTACGCAGTCTTGCGGAAAAAAATCGAGACAGCTTATTTAAATTAAGCAGAGTTTCCAACTGTAAAAGTATGTCGCTTTACAGAAGATTCTTGGAATTATACGGAACGAGTTTAAATGATTATCCCATGCTTAACTAAGGGAAAAAGGTTAAAGGTTAGAGGTTAAAGATTGGCAATAAACAACTGTCAACTAACTCCTAACTTATCTTACGCTCTTGCTAGCAAAGGAGCAGCAGCAAGCAAAGTTTTAGTATAAGGATGCTGGGGATTAGTGAAAATTTTCTGTGTCGCACCAAGTTCGACGATTTTACCACCATTCATAACGGCGATTCTATCACATAGAAACCTAGCTAACCATAAATCGTGGGTGATAAACAAGTAAGTTAACTCGAATTCTGCTTTTAATTCCAACATTAAATCCAAAACTTGCGATTGTACGCTAGCGTCTAACATACTTACAGGTTCGTCACAAATTACCAACTTGGGACGAGTAATTAAAGCTCTTGCGATCGCAACTCTTTGTTGTTGTCCCCCGGATAAGTCGGAAGGATAACGTTGATAGTACATGGGGGATGGATTTAACCCGACTTTCTCGAGCATCCACAATACTTGTTCTTTTGCGGCTCCGGCATTGGCGATATGATGGATAATCAATGGATCGGCGATGTTTTGTCCTACTGTCATTGTCGGATTTAAACAAGCGTGGGGATCTTGAAATATCATCTGCATTTGTCGTCTTTGGGAGCGTACTTGTTGACGGGACAAACTGGTTAAGTCTTTACCTAAAAATTCAACTTTACCCCCGGTAGGACGAATTAATTGCAATATTGTCCGCGATAAGGTGCTTTTTCCACAACCCGATTCACCAACTAATCCGAGAATTTCTCCTTGATACAGTTCTAAGTCGATCCCATCTACTGCTTTAATGGTTTGTCCTTGTCCTTTAAATATTCTTTCGATGAAATTGGGTTCGATAGTATAATGCTGCTTTAATTCTTTGATTGTCAGTAAGGGTATGACATTTGATGTTTTTTCCTTGAGACTACTTGAGAATTTATCTGTTATATCTGCGTTCTCATCCTCTGAAAATGATTGAATGTGCAATGCTGCTTTCAAAAGCGATCGCGTATATTCATGCTGTGGATTGCGGAATACTTCCTTGGATAAACCCGTTTCTACCATTTTTCCTTGGTACATCACCCCAATGCGATCGCAATATTCAGCTACCATTGCTAAGTCGTGGGATATCAGCAATAATCCCATGTTTTCTTCAGCACACAATCGGGTCAATTCTTGTAAAATTTGAGCGGAAACGGTGACATCTAAGCTGGTGGTTGGTTCGTCAGCAACGATTAACTTGGGATTTAATAATAAAGCTAAAGCAATAGCAACCCGCTGTCTCATTCCACCGCTGAACTCGTGGGGATACTGACTCCATCTTTCGGGGGGAATATTTACTTTTTGTAAAGTGGCGATCGCCTTTTCTTTTGCCTGTAAATTGGATAATTGAGGAGAATGTGCTTTGAGAGTTTCCAAACAGTGGTTGCCAATTGTCATTAAAGGGTCTAAGCGGGTCATGGGGTCTTGAAAGATTAATGCTACCGCTTCCCCGCGAAATCTCCGCAATTCTTCTGAGGTCATCTCAAATACAGAGCGTCCTTGAAACATTACCCGTCCTTCAATCCGTGTAGAAGCTGGTAATAAACGCATCGCTGCACGTCCTAAAGTAGACTTACCACAACCAGATTCTCCCACCAAACCCATCCTTTCACCGGGTTGCAAAATCAAAGAAACACTATCAACTGCCCATTGTTCCTCTCCTGTATTATTTGTAGCATATCCTACCCGCAAATTTTCAATTGACAATAAAGCATCGTTCATAATTAGTTATGGGTTATTAAGTTATGAGTTATTAGTTAGACACTTAAATTTTTTATACTTTATCAGATTTGCTTTATAAAACTTGTTACTTTAACCATATATTCTATGTAATTCCCACCATTTTCCACAAGAACCGGAAACTCTCGATAGACTTCCCAGGCTGAACTTGGGGATTAGGGCTTAGAGGTTGAGCTTTGGTGATAATTACAATCGGGTGAATTAAATAGACTCCTTATTCTCAAACACACCAAAAATTGGCGAAAAAAAAATAGTTCTATATATTTATATATGTAGATAGAAGTTATTTGCTAAAATTTCGCGTAAAAATGTTAATATCGACTTGAAAGCCTAGCACAACTATACGGGTAGAAGTGCTGAAATCACATACGCGTGAATATTAAACTTTTACAATGGTTTTTCTTTTTTAAAAGGAAAATCTGTGTGTAAGAGAATACTTGAAAATGTTTTAATCGATTAATAAATAATTGATTAATGCATTGTTTTTGATTTTTCATTATTCATCTGCTACTTTATCCATCTTTAGAATGGCATCGCAGTATCCAATCAGGGTTGTCAATCGTTCGGAAATTGCATTTACTCTGGCAACAGCCGATGGAGCTTGTCGCGCTCCTTGAAAAAACATTATATCTATCTCCAATAACTGTAACTGCTTGCTGATTTCAGTTTGATAAGACTGCTCTGTTGGAAATTGAGTAGTCAAAGATACAATATCCTGCTGAAAAAAGTTCCGTAAAGATGTCAGATGCTGACGTAGCAGGTCAGCACTGATTAAATTAGAAGAGATATCAGAACGCAATTGCTGCAACATAGTTGTAAATGCAAGATATTTCTGCTTATTAAGAGACATAAGAACATTTATTGAGATATTATGAGTTTCATGAATTTTATCTCATACAATTAATTCTTTAAAAACTTTTTCTTACAAGCGCCTCAAGCAAACTGCCGAGGCTTTATTGCCCTTTTTATCTTGTTTAGATTATCATGCGTAACACTTGTTTGATCAGAAAAAAATTGCTAATTGAAACAATTCCTTTTACATTAGTAAACTTATCCTTAGCCATGAAAATAGCATCTGCACGGCAGCAACGTCGTTTACGTCGCCCATCCCCTAACAATACTAAACCTCTTTATTCAAATATGAACAATACAATTGTAGATTCTAAATTTAATATTATTCTTCCGGAATGGTTAAAAGATTGTCTCAATGATTCCTCTGTTAAAAATAATTTAGAAAATGACCCAGACTATGGGGGTAAAGATTTAATTTGTCGGGCATTTGAATTTGCCTACAATCTACATCAAGGTCAGTATCGTAAATCAGGAGAGCCATACATTTGTCATCCCGTCGCCGTTGCCGGATTGCTGCGGGATTTAGGGGGCAGCCCTGTAATGATAGCAGCTGGGTTTTTACATGATGTAGTGGAGGATACAGAAGTAACAATTGAAGAAATAGAACAAAGATTTGGAGAGGAAGTAGGACGTTTGGTGGAAGGAGTTACCAAGCTTTCTAAAATTAATTTTAAGAGTAAAACAGAAAGTCAAGCAGAGAACTTTCGGCGAATGTTTTTGGCGATGGCGCAAGATATCCGCGTTATAGTTGTAAAGTTGGCAGACCGCTTGCATAATATGCGGACTATGGACGTGATGCCAGAACACAGTCGTCGCAATAAAGCTTTGGAAACGAGAGAAATCTTTGCTCCTCTAGCCAATCGCTTGGGTATTTGGCACGTAAAATGGGAATTAGAAGATTTAGCTTTTAAGTATCTTGAAACAGATGCCTATCGTCAAATACAGCAACTAGTTGCCGAAAAACGCACATCAAGAGAAGAAAGACTAAGCAAAGTAGCCGAAACTTTACGTTCTCGTTTGAAACAAGCGGGAATTGAGTGCATAGAATTATCAGGTCGTCCCAAGCATCTTTATAGCATTTACCAAAAGATGCAGCGTCAACATAAAGAATTTCATGAAATTTACGATTTAGCAGCGCTACGAATTATTGTGAGAACCAATGAAGAATGCTATCGTGCTTTGGCATTGGTTCACGATTCCTTCCGTCCGATTCCCGGTAGATTCAAAGATTACATCGGCTTACCAAAACCCAATCGTTACCAGTCGTTACATACCGGGGTAATCAGTTCCTGGGGTCGTCCGATAGAAGTGCAAATCCGCACCTTAGAAATGCACCGTATTGCTGAATATGGAATTGCAGCCCATTGGAAGTATAAAGAAACAGGTGGTTCCAACAATACTCAAATGACCGCAGCCGACGAGAAGTTTACCTGGTTGCGACAATTGTTGGAATGGCAAAGCGACCTCAAAGATGCTCAGGAATATTTAGAAAGCATCAAAGACAACTTATTTGAGGATGATATTTATGTATTTACCCCGAAGGGAGATTTGGTTGCATTAAGTCCCGGTTCTACGACAGTGGATTTTGCCTATCGCATTCATACCGAAGTAGGAAACCATTGCGCGGGAGCAAAAGTTAACGGACGCATGGTACCGCTTTCCACAAGATTAGATAATGGGGATATTGTGGAAGTTATCACCCAGAAAAACAGTCATCCCAGCTTAGATTGGTTGAACTTTGCAGCGACTTCAGCAGCGAAAAATCGCATCAAGCAGTGGTATAAACGTTCTCGTAGAGACGAAAATATTGCCCGTGGTCGGGAATTATTAGAAAAAGAGTTGGGTAAATCTGGTTTTGAAAATCTACTCAAATCCGGACCAATGCAAACAGTTGCAGAAAAATGTAACTATAACAGTGTTGAAGACTTGCTTGCGGCTCTAGGTTACGGTGAAATCACCTTAAATTTAGTATTAAATAGATGGCGAGAAATCATCAAAGAACAACAGCCCATAGCGATCAATTTGGATGAAGTTCTTTCAAATTTACCAACCTCCGCACCAAAAACATTACGGGAAGGAAATACAACTACATCTTCTAAGAGTAATTCGCCAATCATTGGTGTAGAAGGTTTAATGTATTATGTAGCGGGTTGCTGTAATCCTATTCCAGGAGAACCCATTATCGGTGTAGTTACAAGGGGTAGGGGAATTTCCATCCATCGACAAGGATGTCAGAATCTGCAACACACAGATTGCGAACGTTTAGTACCCGTGAGCTGGAATAATTGCCAGGAAATGTTGCACCATCATCAAACTTATAGCGTCAACGTACAGATTGAAGCTTTAGACCGTGTGGGAGTTTTCAAAGATATTTTATCTCGTTTAAGCGACCAACGAATTAACGTGTCTCATGCAAATGTAAAAACCGCTGTCAATCAACCAGCGTTAATAGATTTGGGAATAGAAGTTTCTGATAAAAAGCAATTAGAGCAAGTCTTTAATCAAATCAAAAAAATGAGCGATATTCTCAATATTCGTCGTCAAGGACAAATTGATGATTAAACTTAGGCTAGGAAATAATTTTAGATTTTAGATTAAAAATACATGGTTTCTACCAAGATGGTTTGAATATATATAACCCAATAGGGTTCATTTAAGGTTTTCAGAGATTGACCGATTGATGTTGTGCCTGATTCGGGACAACCTCTTAATTGGGGGATTTTCCCCCAAACCCCCTCCAGAAAGGTCAATCTGTTTTTTTGTGAGAATTATTTTTTTAGGCTTTTGATTGATAAGTTTACTTAACTGAACCGTATTAATACCAACCGTCTTGTTAATGTGGCAATTTATCCACTGAATAATTTTAAACTTAGGGACAATCCAAAATCTAAATTTAGTTGACGATTTGGAAGCAGTGTATAAAATAGAGCATCAATATCAGCTGCTAGGAGCATTTTATGAGTCGTTATAATTTACCAAAAAATAGCGTTGCAAGTATTATTATCGCAACACTTTGTTTTTCATGTAACTCTAGAGTTAATACAGAAAAGCAACAGTCGCAAGCTAATGCACAGCAGAATCCACAGCCTAACATTGTTTACGGTGATTTAATCATAAAGGAAGAATCAGATTATTTGATGATTCCAGTTAGTATATTTCCAGATGCTAACCAAGGAGAAAAAAGCTGGATAGAAAAATCTTCGCGTTCCTACGAAGATAGGCAAGATATATATAACATAATATTTTATTCTAAAAAAGATGCTTCTACAAATGCGCTATTAGATAAAAAAGCGATTATTAAATCATTTGATTTAATAGAAAGAAAAGCAACAGCAGAGCCAATACAAAGATTTTGGCTGTATAGAATCATCCAAAAAGATACCAACGAAGATAAAAAATTGGATTACCAAGATGCCACTATTGGATATCTTTCTGACTTGTCAGGAAGAAACTTACAGCAAATTACTCCAGATAATACTCAATTGAATAGTTGGATAGTTGTACAAAGTACTGGCGCGATATTTCTCGAAATCACTAAAGATACAAATAAGGATCAAAAATTTGATACAAAAAAATATATCCGAGTCAATTTAGATAATCCCAGTATCGGCAAAGAAATAATTACTAATCAATTAGAAGATCAGATTAAGTCTTATATTCTTAAAATTAAATCAGGGAACGGGGAATAGAATATAGGAGGTCGCACACTATTTATTTTCTGATACCGTATTATTGCTATCGCGAAGCGTCAGCAAACCAGCGCCGGTGATAAATACAGCACCAATAAATGAAGTAATATCCCATAATTCATGCCACAATAACCAGCCAATCAAAGCACCAAATATTACCGAAGAATAAGAGAAAATCCCGACTTGAGAAGCAGGTGCAGATGCATAACCGCGAGTTGTTAATAACTGAACCACGGTACTGCTAATCCCAACTCCTATTAACATCAGCCATTCGTTAAAACTGGGAGTTTTCCAAGCCCAAGTTAAAGGTATAACCGATACCAAACTTGCAATTATTGCGAAATACAAAACTGTACGTACAGCCGGTTCTGTTGCTGATAATTTGCGTATCGTCACCATCGAAATTGATGCGAAAGCACTGCTAATTAAACCAATTAACATCACCCAATCAAAATCAGTACCGGGTTTCAATACTAAAAATACACCGCAAAAACCAATGGCGATCGCCACACGAGCCACAACTGAAATTTTCTCTTTCAACCAACTAAAAGCAACCAAAGGAATGAATATTGGTATAGTCGATTTAAGTAACATTGCATTTGCTAATTGAAGTTTTGCCATCACGTAAAACAAACAATACATAGCTGCAACACCGCAAAGTCCCCGGAGTAAATGCAAGGGAAATTTTTTAGTATGTATAATAGCTGTACCTTCATGAGCAAATATCGGCATTAAACTGAATAAACCAAACAAATTTCTAAAGAAAACAATCATTTCATTTGGTAAACCAGCCGATGCTAATTTGATAATTACTCCATTCATCGTTAACACCAATTCCGCAGCAATAATAAATATTGCTCCACGGAAAATACTTTGTTTATAACCCATCAAATAATTTTGGATTGAGAGTTAGGAGTTGACAGTTGACAGTTGACAGTTGTTATTACACCTTCGACCTTTAACCTTTAACCTTCGACCTCTCCATTACTCAGCGATAGAAAAAACCCAATCTCGCAATAATGAATTTAACTGCTGTGGTACTTCATCATGGGGACAATGACCCGCTTGTAGATAATATTCTGTTAATTGAGGATAATATTGGCGAAATTTTTGAGAACGTTCTTTTGCATTCATCCAGGGATCTGCTTCTCCCCATAACAATAACAATGGACAAGTTAGTTGCTGCAAAAGCACATCTACTTTCTCTCCTTGGGGAGTACTAAAAACCGAGCAAAATACATCAAAAGCACCCTTGTCACCGGAAGGACGGCGAATTTCTTCGATTAATTGCTCTGTAATTGCACTTTTATCTAGATAAACTTTTTCTAGAGTTTGACGAATTACCCAAGGTTGGCGAATGTATTGAAATAAAATAAATTGAGCAAAGGGTTGTTTAAATATTAACTTTGCAAAATCACCTAATAACTTTTGCAGCTTCTCGTTTAAAGGTGGTTCAATTTCTGATTGTAAGGCTTCCGGCTCTACCGTTGGCTGGTCTTGACTGAAGGGACCAGCACTATTAACTAATACCAAACCCGCAGCAGAATCAGGATGTTGTGCTGCTACACATAAACTTGCATAACCACCGAGGGAATTACCTGCTAATACGGCTTTTCTACCAATAACTTGGGTGATAAACTCATGTAATTGGTTGCACCATAAATCACCACTGTACTGCAACTTAGGTTTCTCCGAACGTCCAAATCCCAATAAGTCGATCGCGTATACTTCAAAATCATCATGCAATTGGGCGATATTCTTGCGCCAATGGTCGGTGGAAGCACCAAAACCATGTACTAATAGTAAAGGCGGACGTTGTGAATTCTCTCCGGCTTTAACGTAGTAAACATCATGTCCGCGCCATTGCCAATATTTACCAGGAATCGGAGTTGTAGAAGGAATTGTACTGACCTGCATTTTTTAATATTTGTAAATAATATTCTCATATTGTAAAGCAGGCGTTGATAATTTTTCTACTTCTGATGGTAGAAGCCTGGGAAATGAATGTTACAAGCTAAATCGCCAATGAATTCGCTGCTACACCTTCCAAAGTCCATCGAAATGGACTAATTGCTTAGTGCGATTGTAAATAATCTCCTGATTTACCACCACTTTTACTGACTAAATGTATTGATTCAATTTGTATGGATTTTTCTAAAGCTTTCGCCATATCGTATAAAGTAAGAGCGGCGACAGAAACAGCAGTTAAAGCTTCCATTTCTACCCCGGTTTCAGCTTTGGTTTTAACTGTTGCTTGAATGGAATAACCTGGTAGTTGAGATAAAGCTGTGATTTGCACCTCAATTTTTTGTAACGGCAAAGGATGACATAAAGGAATCAAAGCTGCTGTTTGTTTTGCAGCCATAATTCCAGCAAGTCTTGCAGTTGCTAAAACATCACCTTTGGGAGCGTTTCCCGATTGAATTGCGGCAAAAGTTTCTTGTTTCATCCGCACTTTACCAACAGCTACAGCTTCTCTAACAGTGGGAATTTTGGTAGATACATCGACCATCTGGGCTTCTCCCTGATGATCCAAATGAGTTAAACCCTGCTGAGAAACTGAATTTGAAGAATTTTGAAAATTTTCTTGTGTCATGTGGTTGACATATGCTATGATTAACTAGTTATAAGGGCGTGTAGCTCAGTGGACTAGAGCACGTGGCTACGGACCACGGTGTCAGGGGTTCGAATCCCTTCCCGCCCGTTTTTTTTAAGTTAAGAGTGAGGAGTTAAGAATTTTAGCTCTTCACTCTTATCTTTTTAAGTATATGTTATGGCTTCGACGGAATGAGTAGAATCTCCGTCTGGGAATTGGTTGTCATCAGGATTAATTAGTACAATAGCACTACAGGCGTTAAATATAAATATTTGGTAAATACTGCCTAAATTCTCATCAAATTTTAAGTATTTAATTTTAAATTTATCTAATTATGTTATTTAATTATGGTGACAGTGAATTTACTTAATTCATGAGTTGCTTTTTAGTTTCAGTAATTTTACCAGCAAATTTTTCATGAATAAAAATCTTTTCTCGATAATCACTGCATTTACCTTGTTGAGTTTATTTCCACACAAGGCTAATGCTGCATCTCTAATCGCGACGAACTTTGATAATTTAAGTTTAGGCGCTGCTATAGTGGGACCCGTTGGACCATTCGTAGAAACATCCTTAATCAATGCTAACAACCAAGGGCTTGGAGATTTGACAAGCGGGGTATTTTGTCCGGCTGGTTTTACAAGCTGCGTACCACCGCAAAATCCAGAAGGGACAATTTATACTTACGTACACCAGGTTACACCCGGTGTTGATTTTCCCAACGATGCTCCATTTCCTTTACCACAGAACACTATTCCTTTTAATGATGTCAGTCAATTCAGTTTGGGCTTTAATGCTTCCGGATTTAATGATGTTGCAGGTTATAGCTTTTCTCAAGCAGAGAATGCACTCGGCTCCGATGGTAAGTTTAATATTGAACAACTTGATGATGGCAAATTAGTATGGACTGTATCGGGAGGAGAAGGCTGGGACACAAATACTTCTAACCCAGAAACAATCACCTTCTTTTGGCAAACTACTCAACCACCAAGCGGTCCTGGTGGTACTTACATAGCCAGTAATAATAATACTTCAGGTAGTGGTGCCGGACCACTTCCTATTCCAGTGCAGAAAGTTCCAGAACACAATGGAATATTAGGTTTGCTCGCTGTAAGTACATTATTGGGTACTGTTACAAATCTGAAGCGTAAGAAAAAGTAACCCATAAGCGAGCGGTTAATAAGGAATTGGTATAGCTACTTTATTCAGCGACAGAAGTGTCATAAATAATTCATCCGAAAATATACATCTAAGGGATGATGTAATTATTGTACTATTAGGTGCATTGTATTATGCCATCCAATTCTAACCGCTCGCTTAAATTTGAAGTCAGGCTTCCTGGGGAACACCCCCATTTATTGCAAGGGCTTGATGAATGGTTGCGCTTGGATTTGATATCTGATGCTCAAGTTAAGCAAATATGCCGAGAAAATTTAGTTTGTCAGGTTATTTTAGAGCCTGAAACTGTACCTAAAACCCAGACTGAAAAAGTGATTGCCCAACCTAGTACAACTGCGTTTAAGCCAAAGGTAGTAGCTACACCCAGTTTTTTTAGTTCAATATGGCGATCGCTACGGGCAGAATTGAGTGTCCGTTGGCTGCTATTTTTGGGAATGTTTAGTGTAGTAGTTTCCTCTGGAGCGCTTGCTGCAAGTCAGTGGGAGAGATTTACACCTGTTTTACAGTATGGAGTTTTATTAGCTTACACCTTGGGTTTTTGGGGACTTGGTTTTTGGACTGGTAAACAAGCAAATTTACGGTTGACAAGTGGTGCTTTGCATATTGTCACAATGCTGCTGATTCCAATTAACTTTTGGGCAATGGATAGCTTCGGTTTGTGGCAAAATCCGATCAACTTGATTTTAGTGAGTATTGCGTCAATTATTTTAACAGGAATAACTATATTAGTTTTTAAACAATCAATATTTACCCGAAGTATTCAATTTAGTAAATTATCTCTAATAAATATTCTCGGATTGAGTTACCTGCATTGGGGTTGGAAGTTTGTCGGATTTCCTTTAATTGCAGTTTATTTAGCTGTTATAGGAACAACTATTATTACCGTTTTTCAAATTCGTACTCGACAACAGGAAGTAGAAAAAAAAGGCTTATCTGAAACGAATTGGGGAAAAAATATAACTGCTACAGTAATTATTTATGCCTCAATGGTGGTATTACTGCGAGCAATTTTTGGTGCGGGTGTAAATGTTGCAAATTTAGGTTTAGCAATTGGTATTTATGGATGGTTAATAGCTTGGTTAGCCCAACGAGAAGAAGATGGGAGGAGAAGGCAACAAAGAAAAATTGCTGTTTCGTCTCCCCATCTCCCAATCTCCGCATCTCCCCATCTTTTTATCTTTCCTTCCCAAGCAATCGGGGGTATCTTGTTATTCCTTGGTTGGTATGCGACTGTTGAAAGTAATCCTTTACAAGCAATTGCTATTAGCGGTTTGGGTTTGTGGTTTTTCCATAATCGGTTGCATTTATACAGTTTAAAAAGCGATTTTACAGCTTTCTTTGTTGTAGGTTTGCAATCAATGTGGTTGGGTTGGAGATTGTTAAGTGCTGAATTTCAAGCTTCAATTATTACAACTGCTACTCAATTTACTAATTCTCAAAATTATCTCTGGGCATTATTGAGTGTAGGATTGTTTCCCTACATCATTTTTATGGTGGCGTTTACGGATAGATTTTATGTTAAAAGTAAACCTGATTTAGCAAGCTTTGGCGAAAAATTAACCTTAATTTTAGGGTTTACATTAACTGCTGTTGCTTTGGGAAACCCCACATTACGTTCCCTAAACTTACTTTTATCTACCATCACCCTCACTATAGTTACCTATCGGCGCTTTAATCAAATATCTTCTTCTATCT
>NZ_JADEWL010000085.1 GCF_015207665.1 Plectonema cf. radiosum LEGE 06105 | reverse complement strand
GGGGGGGATGGGGGGAAGTGGAGTTAGAATTATTTCCTAGGAAGTGATAAGTACGCAGGACGTTATTTACCTTCTGTGACTGTACCGTTTCTGGACGAGCTTGGACGATAAATAATTCGTTGGTAATACCGTCTTTTGCCCATTCAATATCCATCGGGGTATAGGTACCACGCACTTGTGAGTAGTGTTCTTCGATTAAACAAGCTTGCGGAGCTAATTGCAAAATTTCTTCGTCTGATAACGCAAATTGATGGCGATCGCTATTTTTGACGGGAATATTTTTGGTTAATTTTGTGCCTCCGATTTCATAAACCATCTTGATTTCTTTGCTTCCCAGACGTTTTTCTAAAATGGGACGATAACCTTGTTTTAATGTGGGTTTAAATACCAGATATTCATCGGGATTTACGGCACCCTGGACGACGTTTTCACCCAACCCATATGCAGCTGTAATTAACACAGCATCTTTAAATCCAGTTTCGGTATCAATGGAAAACATTACACCTGAAGTGGATAAGTCAGAACGTACCATTTTTTGCACACCGACAGAAAGAGCCACATCAAAATGGTCAAAGCCTTTGATTTGACGGTAAGAAATGGCACGGTCTGTAAAAATTGATGCAAAACATTTATGACAAGCTTGCAAAACACTGGGTAATCCGTGGACGTTGAGATAAGTTTCTTGTTGACCAGCAAAGCTAGCATCGGGTAAATCTTCTGCGGTAGCACTAGAACGAACTGCTACATCTGTATCAATACCATACTCAGAACAGAGATTTTGGTAAGCTTGAGCTATTGCTTGTTGCAAGTCTTGAGGAAAAGAAGTTTCCAGCATCAAAAGTCTGGCTTTTCTACCTCGTTCTCGCAAGTTGTCAATATTCTCAACATCCAAATCTGCAAATATCTCTCTGAGTTGGGTTTCTAATCCTGCGGCTTTGATAAAATATCGATAAGCTACCTCAGTAGTGGCAAATCCGTTGGGAACTTTTACTCCTTTGGGTTGGAGTTGTTGAATCATTTCTCCCAAAGAAGCGTTTTTTCCACCAACTTTAGATATATCAGCGATTCCGACTGCATTTAAAGGTAATACTAAAGTTTGTTCACTAGAACAAAGACGTTCCGATTGTTGATTGGTGAGTGTGTTTCGCATAGCGTGATTTCCTGTAACTCAATTTGAGCAATACCAAGGGAAAACTCCAATCCTGTTTCCGTTCTCTTCTTCTCACACAAATATATTTATAATTAAATAATTTGAGGATTTTGTGAGGATGATATTTTAATTACTGGTTGCCTTCTCCTCACAAGTTCCTCAAATTTTAAATTTATGATTCAACTGTCAGTTATCAGTTTACCGATGTAATTTCTTTTCCTCTGCTCCCTACTCCCTCGATTCGGTAATCATCTTAAACCATTCAAAAGTGTATGGAGTTAATATCAAGTGTTATCAAATAGGATGGAATTACATCAAAGCCGCTTCCATTAAAAAAGAATCAGTCGCTTGTTGATAAACTGGTGTTTGGATTGTCAGAACAGAACAATGTGCATGATGCAGTACATAATTGCTAACACTACCCAAGAAAAACTCACTCAATCCTGTGCGTCCATGACGACCGACTATTATCAAGTCAACCTCTCGACTACGAGCAACATTACAAATCATATATCCTGGAGAACCAGTAGCTTGAACAAATTCAGTCTTTACACCATTCGTTTCAGCTTTATTCGCAAAGGATTGTAACAATTCCATACCTTGTTGTTCTAAAGCCTCCAATCTTTGCATATAGTAATTAATTGCTGTTTCACCATGTACTGTAGGATGATAACCATGTGCAGCGATATACCCTGGTTCGGGATATATTTCATTGAAGGGGAGTATGACATGGGTAATTATTAGTTGAGCATCGGCAGCTAAAGCTAAAGATATAGCTTCATCTAAGATATGTTGATTAGTTTCTCCATCATCTATGGCAACTAAAATTTTTTTTAACATATTTCTACCTCTTCTGTACTAATCAGAAAATTAATATCTTGATCGCAACGCTGTTAGTAAACCATTCAATATTAAAATTAAATTATAAATTTGAGGAAGTTGTGAGGATAATCTTGAGAATTGATCAAAATATTCAAGCAATTCTTAAACTAATTTTTAGCTATTTTATCCTCAAATCATGCTTCCAAAAATGAGAATTCAAAAAAATCATTAAAAAATCATTAAAAAAAATACACAAAATCTTCAATAAAATCTTAAATAAAAATTATATTTGTTAATAAAAATCAAGCTGGATTTATCTTTTATTCTAAAATAAAAATAGTAAAGCTCTTGACATTTTATTATAATATTAAAAAAATCAAATATTAAAATATTAAAATCAATCCAAAAAAAAATCAATTCTAAACCTTTATTGAATTTCAAGCGCCCGAATCTATGAAAATTCTAATTGTAGAAGATGATCAACTTGTTGCTGAAGCGCTGAGTGCTGTGCTGACTGATAAAAATTATGCAGTTGAAGTTGCTGCCGATGGAGAAGCGGGTTGGGATTTAGTTGAAGCTTTCGATTACGATTTGATTATTTTAGATATAACTTTACCAAAGCTTGATGGTATTAGTCTTTGCCGACGAATCCGTTCTAATAACTTGTTAGTTCCAATTATGCTGGTGACTGGATGCAATAGTTCCCATGAAAAAGCTGTTGGTTTGGATGCTGGAGCAGATGACTATTTAGTCAAGCCTTTTGATGAAGAAGAATTAGTTGCACGGATTCGAGCGTTATTACGTAGAGGAAATGTCAATTTACCTACTGTTTTAGAATGGGGTAATTTGCGTCTTGATCCTAGCAGTTGCGAAGTAGATTATGATACAAAAAATTTATCTTTAACTCCTAAAGAATATTCATTATTAGAATTATTTTTACGTAATAGTCGCCGTGTATTCAGCTGTGGAATGATTTTAGAGCATCTGTGGTCTTATGAAGATATTCCTTCGGAAGAAGCAGTTCGTACTCATATCAAAGGATTACGAATGAAGCTGAAAGCGGCAGGAGCCGCTGGTAATTTCATTGAAACGGTATATGGTATTGGGTATCGCTTAAAGCCAATTGAAGAGGAAAGGAAGACAATAGAACAAGGGGAAAAGGAGACAAGGGAACAAGCAGATGAGGAAGAAGCATCGAGTTCTCAAGTAACTAAAGCACAAACTCTTGCTGCGATCGCTGGAGTTTGGGAAAAGTACAAGGGACGTGTATCTGGGCAGGTAAATGTATTGCTCAGAGCAGCACAAGCATTAGAAAATAATCAATATTTGACGAAGGAATTGCATTCTCAAGCAGTCGCAGAAGCTCATACCCTGGCTGGTTCTTTAGGAACTTTTGGTTTTGCGAAGGGTTCCAAATTAGCGCGTCATATTGAACTTTTACTCAAAGAAAATCAGACTTTAAATCAAACTGAAATTGGACAATTTAATGATTGGGTAAATGCTTTAATGATTGAAATTAATCTACCATCACCAATTTCAATTACATCGGACAATGAGCATCAACACATTTCGGAATATCCTTTACTTTTAGTGGTTGATCCACATCAAGAAATTCCCGAAGATTTCATCGAAAAAGCGACCAATTCCAGGTTAAATGTTGCTACTGTAAATAGCATTTTTAAAGCGAGAAAACAACTTTACCAAGAACATCCAAATCTAGCAATAATTGATGGTTCTATTTTAGGAGAAAATGATGGTTTAAGTTTATTAGCAGAATTCAAAAATCGTAAACCGTCAATTCCAGTCATAATCTTATCTCACAAATCATCTCAGGAATTATCTCAAATAACAGATGAGAGTAGAGAAATACCATTGATTGACAATGAGGACAATAGAATATTGCAAAAATCTGCTTGTTCAGAACAAATTTTAGAAACTGCGCTGCAATTAATTAAAAACTTAGAGAATACACAAGCAACAGTATTAGCTGTAGATGATGATCCAAAAGTTCTCGAAGTCTTGCAAAAATTACTTAAATATTGGGGAATCACCGTAAAAACTTTAGCAGAACCGCAAAAATTTTGGCAAACCTTAGAAGAAATCCAGCCGGATTTATTAATTTTAGATGTGGAAATGCCAGGATTTAATGGGATTGAACTGTGTAATCAAGTTCGCAATCATTCCCGGTGGAGCCTTCTACCAGTATTGTTTTTAACGGTTCATAATGAAGCAGAAACTGTAAATCAAGTTTTTAGTGTTGGTGCAGATGATTTTGTCAGTAAGCCAATTGTGGGGCCGGAATTAGTTACCCGAATTGTCAACCGTTTGGAAAGAATTAATTTAATTCGACGAATGACAAAAGAACGGGAAAAACGTCATGAAATGGAATCGGAACGCTGGCGAACAATTTTTAATGCATCTCCTGTATGTATCAAATTAGTTGATGCAGATGGAACTTTATTAGGAATGAATCCCGCAGCTTTAGCGATGATTGAAGCCGACGAAACTGCAATTGGTCAAAATATTTATTCTGTAATTTCCCCCGAATATCATCAGGCATTTGAAAATTTAAACAAAAGTGTTTGTGGGGGTAATAAAGAGACTTTAGAATTTGAAATCATCGGCTTGAAAGGTAGTCATCGGCTTGTAGAAACTCATGGGGTACCTTTACTCAACCCAGAAAATGGTCAATTTATGCAATTGGCTGTGACGCGAGATATCACAACCCGGAAACAAGTTGAAGCACAAAGAGAACAAATTAATTTGTTACTTAAAGCCAAAGTTCAGCAGCAAGCAAGTGTCGCACAGTTGGGGCAATTAGCTTTATTAAATAAAGATATATCTGCTTTGATGGACGAAGCTGTTGCGCTAGTTGCTCAAAGTTTAAATATCGAATTTTGCCATATTTTAGAACTTTTACCATCAGGTAATGTCAGCGGTACACCGCCGTTGCAAGCCTGCGCTGACTGCCGTTCCCCGGTGATATTGCTGCGTGCGGGAATTGGTTGGGATGAAGGATTAGTCAGACAAGCGCTGTTAAGTTTCAATGATTGCCTAACTAGCAATACCTTGCTGACAAAAGAACCCGTGATTATTGAAGATTTGCGCCAAGAAACCCGATTTAACAGCCCTACCTTACTCGAAGAACATGGTATTATTAGCGGTGTAAGCGTACCAATTTTCGGGGTTGGTAGTGCTTATGGTGTTTTAGGTGTATATAGTCGTCAGAAACGGATTTTTAACCAAGATGACGTGTATTTTTTACAAGCCATTGCTAACGTTCTTTCCGGTGCAATCGAAAAACAACATATCGAAACATCTCTGCGTCAAGGCAAGGAAGAATTAGAAAATCGAGTCGCAGAACGCACTGTAGAATTAGTAGAGATGAACGAACGCTTACAATTAGAATTAGCAGAACGTCAGCGAGCGCAAGCCCAATTTTCCGGGATTGTAGAAATTGCCTCCGATGCAATCATTTCTACTGATAGCAATCAGCGGATTACTTTATTTAATCAAGGTGCGGAGAGAATTTTCGGTTATTCTCAAAAAGAAGCACTCGGACAACCTTTAGATTTACTTTTACCCGAACCTTCAGCAGAAGCTCACCGTCATCATGTAGCCAATTTTGGTAAATCCTCTACTCCATCTCGAAAAATAGGCGAACGCCGCGAAATTTACGGTAAACGCAAAGATGGCAGCGTATTTCCCGCAGAAGCGTCTATTTCAACCTTAAAATTAGGCAACAAGATAATTTATACAGTTTATTTGCAAGATGTCAGCAACCGCAAACAAATTGAACGCATGAAAAATGAGTTTGTTTCAGTAGTTTCTCACGAACTCCGTACCCCTTTAACTTCAATTCATGGTTCTTTAGGAATGCTCGCTACTGGTTTAATTCAAGCAAACTCCGAAGATGGTAAACGGTTAGTGCAAATTGCTACCGATAGCACGGAACGCTTGGTAAGACTGATTAGCGATATTCTCGATATCGAGCGCATCGAATCTGGTAAAGTCACAATGTGCAAGCAAATATATCAAGTTTCTGAGTTAATTCTCCAAGCGATACATATTACACAAACTTTAGCGGATAAAGCCCAAGTTAAACTATCAGTCAAAAATTCACCAATTCAATTAGAAGTAGATGGCGATCGCATTATTCAAGTATTGACAAATTTACTAAGTAATGCAATTAGATTTTCTTCCCCCGGTGACACAGTTTGGTTAACAGCTTTTGAGCAAGATTCAGAAATATTATTTACAGTTAAAGATACTGGATGCGGTATTCCCCAAGATAAATTAGAACTTATTTTTGAACGCTTTCAACAAGTAGATTCTTCAGATTCCCGTAATCATGAAGGTACGGGTTTAGGTTTAGCCATTTGTCGCAGTATCCTAGAAATGCACGGTGGAAAAATCTGGGCTGAAAGTATCATGGAAGTTGGGAGTACTTTTTATTTTACTTTGCCAATTCACCGAGGTAACAGTGAACGCCCGAACGAGAATGAATTCTCCCTCTAATAACAAAAGTCCTATGAATAGGACTAAAAAAATTAAGGGGACACAATATTACTTCGGAAATAACTAAAAATCATCATTTAAATCAAATAATCTCTTGGTATTAGTAATGACAGTAAAAAAGATATTAGTAGTTGATAACGAAGAATATATTCAGGAAGTGACTAAAATTTGTTTGCAAACTACTGCAAAGTGGGAAGTGATAACAGCGAGTTCGGGAATTGAGGGAATTCAAAAAGCCGAAACAGAAAAACCAGATGCAATCCTTTTAGATGTGATGATGCCAGATATGGATGGTATTAGTACTTTTAAATGTCTTAAAGACAACTTAATCACTCAGACAATACCAGTAATTTTACTTACCGCTAAAGTGCAAAATACCGAACGTAGCCGCTACACAGATTTAGGAATTAAAGCGGCGATCGCCAAACCCTTCAGTCCCTTAACATTAGCGCAAGAAATTTCCGAAATTCTCGGTTGGGATGATGATTAGTGATGAAATCCGTTGATATGGGAATTACATATTAAGAATTTAGCTGATAAAACAGGTCAAACAATTTTGGATTTTAGATTTGCGAAAATGGATTGACCTTTAATGGTACAGATTACAGAATTACAGACAACAATATTAGCGCGATTCTTGTGCCGAGTAATCCCGGCTTCTTGCCCATTTGCAAGTGACATCAAACTGTTTGGTGACTTAATTGTCCAGATACCACCCTTGTGTAAGCTCAATCCTCTGTATGAGCAGTTAATTGGTTGACGTTTTCGTGCTATTTGCTACCTTAATCAGCTAAGCTCCAACACTTGATTGGATGAAAATCACAATGCAATTAATGTGATAATACCAATCGATAACGGAGGAAATTATGGCAAATAAGTGCAGGTCTAAAAATAAAAAGAAGATTAGAGGTTGGAAAAGACGGATTAAACACATTCAAAAATGGAAACAGCAAAATTTCAACCTGGGTTTAAATAATTTTAACTATGATTATGTCAAAATCTGGATTCACCCTTGGTCAAGTCTTGGAAAACCATCACCGCCATTGTGGTACAGACGGTTAATCTTGTCAGCGATGTTTGAAATTTACCACAATTGGAAAAAACAACTTATTGAAAGAGGAGAGCCTTTTTATTTAAAAATTTGGTTGTTTCATCCACGTTTTTCCCATTCACAAGTCGTTGCAGGAATAGGTGAAAGAATTGATTGGTACGAAAATGTTTTTCCTATCCCAAAAAATCAATACGAACCATTTCCCTATTCCAAGTATGCTTCAAATCACTACAATCTGCATGATATGACATGGGAATTACGTATAGATGATGTTGAGCATTATGAAAAAATGGATGAATTGACACCCCAAGAGGTAGAAGTTCTTCAAAAAACAGCTTACCACATAACTCAAACATCTGACGGTGATACTTTGTACGCAGTCTGGCTAGGCTCAGTCTGGGTTGGTGATATCCAATGATATTACCTCAATTATCAAGCACTAAATTTGAGATTTACCAGGTGATAAATTATTACAGCAGTGAGTAATTGCTTCGGCAGTTAGTCCTGTTATCAAAACCAAAGTTTCTGAAGATTTGCTACTAATGTTTTCTATCCGCTTTCATGATTTTCTTTTCACAAAATAAATTCCTGAGTAAACACAGTACCTTGATAACTAACTTCAACTTTGAATTCTTTATTGGATTCTTCGGTAAACTCTAATTGAATTAGGTTATCAGTTTGTCTTGCACTAACTTCCTGACTGATGGAATCAGCAGTATTAGGATTTAGAGTAATTTTCAAGTTCAAACCGGGTGGTAAATATTCTTCTTGATGAGGAATAATTTGTACCAGTACACTTTGTTCCCCATTTTCTTCTTGTTGAAGATTTACAATTAAAGCTAAGGTTTTATTTTGCAGTAATAGTCCAAAATCAAAGAATTTGGTTCGTGAAATAGAAAACTTATGTGAATTTTTGCTATTTCTAGCATAACCCCACATCGGATTATTTAAAACTTTAATCCCAACCAAGCTTGTAGATTGCCAACCTTCTTCAAATATATCATCCCGCCATTTACTCAAATTTACTAATACTTTATCTACTTGAATTTTTACCTCACTTAGAGTTTCTAACGCTCTATTATTACTTGCTACTACAGGTAATTTAATCGCAGAAGGCTCTAAAAAACGAGTGTATAGTAAGAGGTTATTTAACTCTGTATCAAGTAAAGATAGTGGTAATTGATAACTATCATCTGGTTGAGATTTTAAATCTAGTGATTGAGAATATTGAGAATATTTAAATAGTTCATCATAACGCAAAAAGCCATAAATATTTAATTTTTCCTCTTCTTCTAATACCTCTAACAAGACATAGAAATGAGCAGCAATTTCGGCTAAGGTGATAAGTTTATTTGGTAGGATGATCAAATCATCAACCAAATTATCAATAATAATTAAGCAGAGACGAAAATTATTAATACAAAGAAAAGAAACATCATTAATTAGATTAGCACTATTGTCTGGTTTAATTTTAATACTGGAATTTCTTTCTTTCACATACTTTTCAAAACCAATCTTTCCTAATGTTTTTAAATATATTTCCCATTGATTTTTATCAGGTAATTGGCTCAAATTATCTTCACTGATTACCCGTGCATCATCAAAATCTTCTGCTTCTAACCAAACAAATTTTGGAGAGCAGTTTATTTTATTTTGTTGTGTTTTAATTTGATAAATACGTGAGTTTGTCATATTGCCTCTTGGATGAATTATCTGAAAATAGAATGATGTATATTTTTGATGAAAATTATTAGTTTAACCTGGCTCACGCAAATCATTAAAATAAATCCTAATCATTTGAGCAAATAAGCTATTTTTCATCTTTTTTTTACCAGCTAATAGTTCTGATTTGGCTTTTTTAAATGTTTTATTCCAGACAAATTCTCTAATTTCAGTAGTGATATTTTTGAGATAATCGGGTTCTTGGGAAATTTTCATTGATCGGGATTCATTTAAAGATTTTACAAGATTATCTAAAAAAACTTCTTCAGTTCTATACTGTACTATATCCAAAAAGTTTTCTAATTGAAAAATTCGTCTGGCTTTACTCCAATCAATATCCCACATTTTGCTAATTTCATTCAATGACTTATTTTCTTGGTAATAAAGTCGTAATCCTTCAGGAAATAGTTGAGCAAAATTTTTATAACCTTTACTTTTTTGCAAATCTTGGACACGCTGCTGAATTACTTCCCCGACTATTTGATATAACGTTTGCTCAAATAAATTTTCACAGGTTTCTTGTAATTGTTCTAATTCTACATCCTCCAGGTCGGAATCTCGATGATAAGGTAATTCTGGATGGTCAAAATAATCATTTGTGGAATTATCATAAATTTCCGTGGGTACGGTTTTAGTATAGCCAGTTTTTCTATAAAGCCAGTCTTGACGCAATATTTCTGCAATATATTTTAAACGTACAATTAACTGCTGTGCAGAAAAATTTAAATTAATTTGTTGTAACAAATCCAAGATTTCCTGTAATTGATCTGGTGTTGGTTCTAAACAACGTCCTTTTTCCTGATTTTTGAGTCTATCTCGCTGGTAAACTGTCTGAAAGGCTTTGATAATTTCTTGGTCTTCCATTGGGAGTAGTTGTGATAAAGAACGAGAACCCAATTTACATAGTAATCCCCAATCACTAGGGGTTGCTAACCCAAATTCCCACAAAAATGACTTGATATTTTCATTTTGACGGGTGAGTCTGGTAGTCCAATTATCCAAGCTTTCCTTATGACCTAAATTAGGATTGAATCTCCGCAAAATATCAACACTAAAAAATTCTCCATCTTTAGCGATCGCTTGAATTGTACCATCATGATGATTCAACTTGTATTGAGTTTTTGTCTTAGTATCTATAATTATTAGGGTTTTACCATCATCGTTTAAAACGAAGGGAAGTAAATCGGTGTAATTAAACAGATTTTCTGCATTGACGTTGTAGATGTGAGGAATAGTTTTACAGGAAATGAGAATCCGGTGGGAGACATAGCAACGTAAACAAAGTCCCGCGATCGCACGTTGAAAAATGTCATCAGTTGAGTGAAATAGTTTCCATAAAATAGTTTGAACTTGTTGATTTTCGTCTTTTGATAGTACACAGTTACCGCTTAAGTCAGGGAATTGTCTTTTAAAAAACTCTTTGGCTATAGAGATTTCTCTGTATTTTTTTTGCTTAACATCTTCCCCGATGGGAAGTATCTGCATTTGCCAATATTTTGTTGGTGATGTCATGGTAATTCAAATTACTTTACGACTGGGAAAATATGGTATTAATAGCTAAGCAGCACCAGAGATTTTTTGATGATTTTTCTTGGGGCTGCATCCGTATACATCACATAATATGGGGATAATATTGGCTTAGATATGCACTTTTGTGAATGATTTGTATTTATTTACAGTATATGAACCATTAAACTCCATAAAGAACCCTACTAGAGAAGATTTTAGTAGGGTCTTTCATAATTATTTAGAAAATAAGAGCAGACGAATACTGAAATTTAGCAAGTTTATTTATCTTCTATTTGTTTTTGTGGAAAGGACATTTCCAAGAATTCCGATTTTGTTGGCAGTAATTTTTGTACCTTTGAAATCGCCTGATTGCACCTGCTGGATTTTTTGGTGGTCTGATTTTAGATAGTGGATTGTTTAGCAGGGTAAGCGCATCTAATTTTGTAGATATTGATACAGACAAAAAGCTTGAGACTCTATCTGAATATCAATTTTTCATTCAAAATAGGACAAATTGTCGTAAATGATTGAAAAAACATGGGTCGAATAGCTTTTAAAAGCCCCTTGACAACTGCCTTGCAGCCTTAACTTGTGACAAATGGCGGCTGGATGCCAACCGCCGCCATAAAATCAGTTGATATGGATGGTGGAAATGGTCACTGTGCCAACCGTGTTGATGAAGTCAATGACCTGATGCTTTCCGAAGTTGAAGGTTCCCTTGTTAGTGACAACAAAGCCTGCGTTGTTTCCAGAATAAAATCTATGCACGTCAGCGATACCAACTAGAATCTCGCCAGCATTAGCGAAGCACATTGTAGCGCGGTCGCCTCGAGGTCCTTGAGCGATGTTAAAGGTTTCAGGCTCGCATCTTGCACGGTTGACTGCATGAGCTGGTATAACCATACCAACAGAGAACCCTACTACGGATGCAGCTACGGCAGCCCACCTGGCGACCTTACCTCGCAACGAGAAGTTTTTTAATAGGTCGTCAAGCCCCCCCCCGCTATTCGCTTCTAACTCCTCATCCTTTAATAGCTCAAGGTCAGAAGAGGCGATTTGGACTTGCTGTTCGAGACTTTTTTGATTTTGCATCTTGGAATTCATTTAAATACTCCTTTTGACTCTATTTTTTGGTTGAGTACAAAGAGAAACTTTAGGTAGTTGTTTTCTCTGCTCCCACTTTTAAATAAGTTTTAGTTCAATCAACCTATACACTTATTGAAATAATTAAGATAGATTCCCAACAAAATAAGAGCTACATTTATAACCCTTGGTGATATTTGGTACAACGAGAAGGAGTAGTCGTCACAGCATCTGGAATTCTTGCAGCAGCACATTTGCGCGGTGAAGGTGGAGTTGCCAAGCTGCTGCTTAATAACCAGGTTTCTCAAGATGAAAATGGCACTTCGATTTTGGCTTACATGAGGGAATTTGCTGGGTATCAAGTGCCATTTAATTAGAGTTTACTGTTCGTGTCGTCTCAGAAATCTGTAGTTAGAAGTCGGGTTTCCTTAAGAAACCCGACTTCTTAAAGAAACTTCTTGATTGGGTTATCTTGTACAAAAGATTTCTTCTGCAAACCTTAATTAGGAAAAATCGTTTGCAGAATCAGAATGTGAATTGGGATGTAGACGTAGCAATGTAGAGACGTAGCATTGCTAAGTCTTTTGGTAATATAGCAATCCGAATTGAGATGTGAGAAAATACTTAGATTCCAAGTTGAGAATAGAGGTCAAATTTGATTCATGTCTGGCGACTGTAAGTCGCGGCTACACAAACAAAACCCGCCTGCGCGGGTTATCTATTAAGTCCACCTCCGTGGACTTAGTTTGTGTAGTAGCGGTAATAAAGCGCCAGATTATATACAAATTTCTTACAAATCATTTAGGATTGCTATATGATAATGGATGAATGTAGGAGGTGGAACATGACCATCGTAAATAAACCTGATACTTTCATACCATATTTGGAGAAGTTAGGCAGCGCTAAAATAAACCCATACCCATTCACAATTACCTTCTGTGGTTTTTGATCATGTCGGTTGCTCAACTTATATCTTGCACAGAGCCGTATAATTAGCTAAATCATCAAAAATATAAATATAAATATAAATATAACTAACTTAAAGCTGTAATATTTTTAGTCCATTAAAATGGACTTATGCTATCAGACTGGGACTTGCAGTCCCAGGTGGGTAAAAATGAAGTCAAACAATTAGTAATTATTTTAACGATAGGTTTCTATGGTGCAAGATATAAATCAAGAAAAAAAAGTAGAAATAATTCCAGACTCATTAGAAGCTATAATTTTTCCCCAGGGAGATTTATATAGTGATGAACCACCTGTGGAAACGGAATTACATCTAGAGCAAATCATGCTTTTCCTTAAATGTCTCAAATGGTTATGACGAGACAGGAATGATTTTTATGCTGCTGGCAATCTAACTATCTATTATAGTCCCCGTCAGCGCAAATCAGAGGATTTCAGAGGACCTGATTTTTTTGTGGTTTTGGGATGCGAACGTAAAACCCGTAAAAGTTGGGTAGTCTGGGAAGAAGAAGGAAAATATCCCAATATGATTGTAGAAATATTATCTCCCAAAACGGCTGAAGTTGATAAAAATTTAAAAAAACAAATTTATCAAGATACTTTTCGTACTCTTGATTATTTTTGGTTTGATCCAGATACATTAGAATTTGCTGGTTTCCATTTAGTCGATGGTACTTATCAACCCCTACAAGCAAATGATTACGGATATTTATGGAGTCAACAACTTGGTTTGTATCTGGGAATTCATCAAAATCAACTGCGCTTTTTTACCCCGGAAGGAAAATTAGTCCCCACACCAGAAGAGGAAGCTGAAAGATTAGCGGCAAAGTTGCGAGAATTAAATATTAATCCCGATGATTAGGTAAATCAATCACCTCCTAATTTCAACACCTTTACCTTCCCTTGTCCACAGTTCAGTGTCTTCGCTACTTTTGCTCCAGAATGCTACGCTTCACCTTCTCATAAGTTTTTTCTATATTGCACTTCATGCTTTCATAACTATCTTCAAGACTAGGTTTCATATTGTTATAAGCACGTTCGGCATTACGTAAAAGGTGTCCAAGCAATATAAAGGTACGTAAACTCATAAATCTCTCCTCTTTAAGTTCTACCTATTGTTTTCAAAAAGTAGGAAAAGAAATTTAAAATAATTCTTTTCTCTGCTTCCAATTATTTATAAGTTCAGGCTCAATGAACCTATACACTTAATTGGAATAATTGAGATAAATAAAAAAACCGATATACATTTATAACTCTTGACTAGAATAGGCAGATTAAAACTTCTGAGCAAAATTAGCGCACAACTTCCTATCAACCTCATTGACTTCAGGATTATTTCTGAGATAATCTTGTATTAAAGCACATCCTTGAACTAATAAGTCATCTAAATCCAAATTCCACAAAATTATTGTCCAGTCCTTGGATGCAGAAGCCATTTTGTTACCATCAGGAGAGAAAGTCACATCATTAACCCAGTCTTTATGCGCTTCTAGGGTTTTAATGATTCGACCAGTTTTAACATCCCACAGTTTGACTGTTCTGTCCCTAGACGCGGAAGCAACAGTTCCACCATCAGGTGAGAAACTCGTGCTGTTTACTTCGTCACTATGACCTATGAGGGTGTTGATGTTTCGACCAGTTTTAACATCCCACAGTTTGACTGTTCTGTCACTGGATGCAGAAGCTATTGTTTGACTATCAGGGGAGAAACTCACACCGTAAACCCATATGTTATGACCTTCGAGGGTGTTGATGTTTTCAGCAGTTTTGGCATCCCACAGTTTGACTGTATGGTCTTGGGATGCAGAAGCTATTGTTTTACCATCAGGTGAGAAACTTACACCCAAAACTTGTTCAGTATGACCTTTGAGGGTTTTAATGTTTCTACCAGTTTTAACATCCCACAGTTTGACTGTTTTGTCACTGGATGCAGAGGCTACTATTTTACCATCAGGTGAGAAGCTTACGTCCCGAACCTCACCTGTATGTTCTTCAAGGGTTTTGATGTTTCGCCCAGTTTTGACATCCCAGAATTTGACTGTACGGTCACTGGATGCAGAAGCTATTGTTTTACGATCAGGTGAGAAACTTACGCCCCAAACATCGCCTGTATGTCCTTTAAGGGTTTTGAGGTTTCGACGAGTTTTGACATCCCAGAGTTTGACTGTACGGTCACTGGATGCAGAAGCAACTATTCCATCAAGAGAAAAACTCACACCCCTAACCTCATTAGTATGCGTTTCTGGCGTTTTAATTATTTGAATAGTTTTGACATTCCATAGTTTGACTGTCCAGTCCCTAGATGCAGAAGCTATTATTTGACCATCAGGCGAGAAACTTACACCATTAACCTCGTGAGCATGACCGTTTAAGGTTTCGATTTCTTCAAAAGTTTTTACATTCCAGAGTTTGACTGTTTTGTCGCTGGATGCAGAAGCTATTGTTTGACCATCTGGGGAGAAACTTACATCATAAACCCAGCTTGTATGCTTGTCGAGGGTTTTGAAGTTTTTACCAGTGCTGACATTCCACAGTTTGACTGTTTTGTCGCTGGATGCGGAAGCTATTGTTTGACCATCAGGTGAGAAACTTACACCCAAAACTTTCTCAGTATGACGTTGCAAAGTTTTGAAGTTTTCACCAGTTTTGGCATTCCACAGTTTGACTGTTTTGTCACTAGATGCAGAAGCTATTGTTTGATTATCTGGTGAAAAACTCACGTCCCAAACCTCGTCTGTATGACCGTTGAGGGTTTTTATGTATTTTCCTGTTTTGACATTCCACAGTTTGATTGTTTTGTCTTCAGATGCAGAAGCTATTGTTTGACCATCACCTGAGAAACTCACGTCCAAAACCTTTGAATTATGCGCTTGGAAAGTTTGAATTTCTTGATAAGTTTCTATGTCCCATAATTTGACAGTCCCATCGTAGGATGCAGATGCTAATATTTTACCATTAGGTGAGAAACTTACACTTGTGACCTGGGAATTATCTTCTTTGACATCCCCTTTGAGGGTTTTGATGTATTTCCCAGTTTTTACATCCCACAGTTTAATTGTACTGTCAAAGGATGCAGAAGCAATTATCTTACCATCAGGTGAGAAGCTCACTTTACTAACCCAGTATGTATGCCCTTTGAAGCTTCTGACTCGATAGTTGTATATTACCTCTCGTAATGCGAGTACAACTTGCGACTTAGTTTCTGGAGCTATCCAAGCTTTCCAAATACTTTTTTTTAATAACTTTCCAGCTTTTATTGCATCTGTTAATGCAGCACCATGGTCGTTTTGATTAAAAAATTTCTCTGAGGTGCTACTTAATCTACTAGCTTCCGTATCGGTTCTACTAATTTCACTAAGAATAGCAAAAAATGAGACGATAGCCAAGCCAACAGTTAGCCCAAAAATAGTCAATTGATTTCTACGCTTTTTTACCCTTTCTTGCTGATTCTGCTTTTCTGCACTGGCTGCAATAAACTGCTTTTCTTGGGGTGTGAGTTCATCAATGCGATCGCTATACCATTTTAGTGCCACACTTAAGGGTGTTTCCTGCAATAATCTCCCAGAATCGTACTTATGATCTTGCCATTCTCGAACGTTTGGCTTTAATCTCTCTTGCCAAATCCGAAACTCTCGATTATCTTGAATCCACTGACGAAAAGTTTCCCATTCCCGAATTAATGCCTCGTGAAGGATTTCCACGGTTTCGATTTTCTCTGCGTTATCCCACCCTGTCACCACTAAACGCCGATCAGCTAAAAGTTTAACTAAATTCCAGTTGGCTTCCCCTACTTCTTTGCGAGTCGCTACACGTCGAGTATCTTCTGTACCTTCTCCTGGACAAACCAACTGGATGAATATTTGTTCGGCTCGTTTTTGCTGATTGGTACTCAGCTTTTCTAACACCGTATCAGCGTAGTTAGCCAAAGCTTTTTCTAAACCACCGATTTCTTGATATGCTTGATGAGTAAGAAACCATCTGCGTGGATTTTGCCAAAGTTGCGTCAGCGTAAACTCTAGTAACGGTAAACGTCCCCGTTCATTACCCAAATCTTTAATTAAAGTCTCCGCTAATCCCTCCTCAAGTACAACCTTCATTTTTTGGGCTGGTTTTTCAATCGCACAACGCAACTCCTCCCGATTCATCGGTGCTAAATTATAAATTCCTTGTTGCAACGCATCACTAAAGGGACGATGGGATAAAGCATGACCATAAAAATCGGCTCGCAAAGTCAGCAGTAAGGTAAATCTGGGGACGTTATTGATAGCATAGATTAATGCGTCTAAAAAGAACTGACGTTCTGCTTGTGGTGCAAGGGTGTAAAGTTCTTCAAATTGGTCAATGATAAGTAATAAGTGTTTTTTGGTGATAATATTATTGATTAGCTCAGCTAGTTGTGTCTCATCATGTCGCAAGTCGATCTCTAAAACCAGTTGATCTAATGTAGTTTGTGTATCCGTCGAATTTTCTGATGAATTTTGAACTGGTAATGGTGGTGAAAATTTGTGATGATGATTAAATGCGATCGCTAAATTTCCCAGGGGATTATTCCCTGGACGAAAGGAAATTATCTCCACATCTCCCGTTGCTCGCAACCTCGGAACTAAACCCGCAAACACAAGAGATGATTTTCCACTCCCAGAAGCACCTACAACAGCTACTAAAGGTTTTCTTTTCACTGCTGCTACCAACTCGTTAATGCATTTTTCTCGTCCAAAGAAAAAGGGTGCATCTGCTTCTTTAAAGGCTGATAAACCTTGATAAGGAGACTTTGGTAATTTACCAGATAATCCACCTAATTCTTCCCAAGTAGGAGGTGCTTCGGAGGTATTTTTACAAATAATCGGTAAACTACTCACCCCAGGAAGCGGTTTTTCTGATACCGACAACCCGGTTAGTTCTTTTAATTTACCTCTAGCTTTGGATACCGCAGTAAATAAACAATCTCCACCTGCATAGGAAGCCAGAAAAAAATTGAGAAATTTCTGAGCGATTTTATCTGGTACTGGTTCTCGCCAAACTATCACATAGGGTAAATTTAAATCTGCTAATCGTTGGGCTAAACCCAATCCATCACAGGAATTAAAAATTGCTAATTTTAAACCTTGATTAATTGCTGATGTTAAAGTTTGGGGAATTTCTTCTAAATCTAAACTGTCATCGGGATTAAGAGCTATTATCCCTTTTCTACCATGTTCGCGAGATTCACTATGTCCAGCAAAAAATAAAATATCACAAGGCTCATCCCAAAGTTGATGCAATTCTTCGCGCTTGGGTTCTTTCAAAAAAACGGTTTCGGCTCCTCGCTTTTCTAAACCTAAAATTAATTCCTCGTCAGTTGAGGTATCAATGTTTTGGCTATCACCCAAAATACTAATAATTTTAATTCTTCTGAAAGTTTCAGAATCTGATTTTTTAACTTTCTCAAAGGATGAAGAAAATAAATATTTAAAACAAAGTGCTACTTCTGATGCCGAATTTTCCCTAAATAAATTACATTCTTGCCAAGGAATATGATGTAAAATATTTTTGGTTATCTCTGATTTAATTTCCTGAGCATTAATAATTAAACGAATATCCGAATTTAGATTCGAGGGAATTACTAATTCTAACTGTGACTTGATTGGTAATAGCCACTGGTTAAGTTTTTCTTTTAAATATTTAGCGTATTCAGAACAAACATCTGTAGATATATTTGTAACTTGATTCTGTTTAAAGCCTCTACTCTTCGGTTGAGCTAATAAGTCGTAGGTTTTTTTCCAAAGTTCATAGCTTTGGGGAATTTCTGGGGCTGAGGGTAATTGAGTCTTTAATTGTATAGAATGAGTATGAGTAGAAAAAGCATCTATCTGAAGTTGGATGTTTCTAAATCCTTGTTCAAAATCACCATCTACAAATTGGAAATTTACCCATACTTCCATAAATAACCATAATTAATTATAGCGATAAGCGTTAAGAAGCTGATTAAATAAATATCTAAAGTAAATTTAGCACAATTTGATGTCAATACGAGATTTATTTAAGACAAGGCATAATTAATTTCTACGCTTATGTCTTTAGATGGGAGCCTCTGTTAAGTCTTGTCCATAAAAACACTACTTAGTCAAAGCTCATCGAGCCTTTGGACGTGAAACGCTTCCCAGCTAAATGATTCCCAGCCTGGAGGTAGGGAACCACTTAGCAAGCTCTCTAGTTAACCTAATAAAAAGTCAAACTGAAAAACAGCATCATTGAAGTCATTATCGCTTACACCAAGATTGCTCGGAAGGTCTTCAAAACCAAAGGTATTATTTCCACGAGCTTGTAGATGTGCAACTCCATCGGGATTAGCTTCGATAAAGCCAAAATAAGCTACTACATCATCAATGAATTCAGCAGCATTATTAAATGTGTTTCCTTCTGCAATTTCACTCTGGATAAACCCTTCAAAACCTAATTCACCACCGTTAGCAATTACAAAAGGTGCATACAAGCGACCTCCATTAAGAATAACATCTCCAAATTCCTCAGTTGAGGTATTTACATTTTCATTTCCTGATGAACCAGCTCGCAATACAAAATTCTCAACGCGGTTTTCGAACGCAACTCTTGCGTAACCTTCTTGTTCGGGAAGTATATCGGCTACACCATCGCCGTCAGTATCTATTCCACCGTTTGCGTCAACTATTTCGTATAAACCTACAAGGTTGTCAAAAGCTGCATCTGTCCCTAAATCCAATACATTATCAGCAAGTCTAGTAACAATATTAGTATTGTCACCAGCTGGAGTTGTATCAATAATTAAATTGCTGGCTGCATCGGCTTCATTTATGTTAAATGCAATATTGACAATTTCCCTCTCTTCTGATTCTGACGGTTCGGGTGTTGGTTCTGGTTCTGGTGTGGGTTCTGGCGTGGGTTCTGAACCGACTGGTGGGGTGTCATCAGTATCGTCGGGTTCGGGTGTTGGTTCGGGTTCTGGTGTGGGTTCTGGTGTGGGTTCTGAACCGACTGGTGGGGTGTCATCAGTATCGTCGGGTTCGGGTGTTGGTTCTGGTTCTGGTGTGGGTTCTGGTGTGGGTTCTGAACCGACTGGTGGGGTGTCATCAGTATCGTCGGGTTCGGGTGTTGGTTCGGGTTCTGGTGTGGGTTCTGGTGTGGGTTCTGAACCGACTGGTGGGGTGTCATCAGTATCGTCAGGTTCGGGTGTTGGTTCGGGTTCTGGTGTGGGTTCAATACCATCTGAATCTTGAAGCGATAAAGTCACTGTACTGGCATTAGGATCAACTGTATATCCTTCACCAGGTAGAACACTAAAAGTTAAATCTTGAGCGTCATCAACATCATCATCAAAAATCGGTACAGTTATAGTTGCTGGCGATGCGTTAATTAGAAAGTCAAAACCACTGGTATCATCATTAACTCTTACAAATCGCCCATTCTGGAATTGGGCTGCGAACACATCTAATTGACCCAGAGCATTTTCAGTCGGACTATCAATAGTAACAACTAAACCACCTTCTGGGATTGGTTCACTCGATGTGATTGTAATAATAAGTTCGGTTGCTTCTTCTTCAATCAGGACTGTAGGACTTGCACTAATTCCAACTGCCATAATTTTGATTCTTAAAACGATGCGAACAACAATCTTTAATATAAACGAAAATACTTACTTAAACTTTTTTATTAATACTAATATTGCCATAATATTATCGGTTAAATTTCTAACTTATGACAGATTGACTAATAGAGTCAGGTGAAAGCAAAAAGTCAAAAGGCAAAAGAAATGTGATTTACCTATTCAGAAATTGAGAATTTATCAATTGGTAAAAGCTTAATTTCTCGTGGGGTTACATCGTGGGGTTAAGAAGTCGGGTTTTTGGTGGTGTTAAGTTGTCGCGCATTTAATTTGTATTTTTCTAGCGGGCTAACAGCCCGCACTACAAGACTTTAAGAAAATTTGAATATACAAATTAAAGGCTTTTAGGGATATTTGTCTTAAAAACCCGACTTCTGTGATTGTTGGTGGTGGTGTAAGAAGTCGGGTTTAAAAATAACTAATTCCAGCAATTCCTCAAACAAAGAATCTCCAAAATTCATCAATCTTAATGAAGGTTTTTCGTCGAATATTTGGGGATAAAAGGTAATATTATACGTATTGTCTTTATATATTAACTGCCAAGTTTTTTCCTGACTGGGGGTAAAAATCACGTTGGAGTTTTTGAGAGTTATTGAAGTATTAAATAAATTTTCTATAACTTGTGGTGTAAAGGGTGTAGGAACAATTGGTTTTTGAATTTCGTTTTTATCTGCATCCATATCCATTACAACTAATTCTTTGATCGCAAGTCGTGCTGGGGTATCTATGACTGAATCGAATTCCGACATTAATACGTCTTCTTCTTGTGGATCAGCACTCATTGCTGCTTGTTCGATAAAGGTGGGGATTTGCGCTAAAATTGGTTGGAGATTACCGACAACCGTAGCAAAAACATTAATGCGATCGCGCAATTTTCTGTAAACTTTGGCTTCTACGGTGCCATCGTAGTAAAAGTTGTGAATTCGCACGGTAGAATATCTTTGTCCAATTCTGTCGATTCTACCAATGCGTTGTTCGACTCGCATGGGATTCCACGGCATATCATAATTAATTAATACACCGCAATTTTGTAAGTTTAATCCTTCGGAAGCGGATTCTGTACACAGAAGAATTTTGATTTCATTTTGACGAAAGCGTTTTTTGATTTCTTCTTTAGGAACGATTTTCCAAACTTGTTGATGATCAACTGTTTGCAAAAGTTCTCCACCTCTACCGGAATAGCAAGCAATTTGACTACCGTAGGATTCTTGCAATGTTGCTCGCAGATAGTCCATTGTATCGGTGTATTGAGTAAAGACAATAGCGCTTTCTCTTTGTAAAAGTTCTTGACGAAGTATTTTGATAAATTGAGAAAGTTTGGTATCTTCCCCGGTATTGTCAAATTGTTGTAATAAATCTTCAAGATATTGAATTTCTTGGGGGTCTACTTCTTCTTTGATATTTTCAAGATAGGATTCCATGCCAATAATTACAGCATCATCAGCATCGTCTAAATCAGCAAAATCATCATTGCTCAAGATACTTCCCTGTTGGGTTAATAAGAAATCCAAACGGCGTTGCAGAGATGATTTAATCGCGTAAAATGAACTGGTTAACCGTTTGCGGTATAAAGTCATCAAGAAACCCAAGCAAGAACGTTGGTCTTTTTGCGCTAATCTGTAAAAATGTCGCACGTAGTCGCTGACTGCTTGGTACAGGGGAATTTCTCGTTGTGGTTCAAGGGCGATCGCGTTGTCGTATACTTCTCTAATCGGAATATCTTTTTCTAAAAGTCCTCTTTTGTAATATTGTCTTAAAGTATCGCGGGTATGACGAAACATCAAATCTTTGAGCGGGGTATTTGCGGTGAGATACTGACAAGAAGCGGTGATGAAGTCTTTATCTGCTAATAATTTTTTATGGTTAACGATTTTTTTACCGCGTTGCCAAGTATCTTGGATTTTATAAGCAAGATTGCGGTCTTTTTTGCGTAAGAATTGTTCTAATTTAGAGCAAGCTTCTCCACCAAGTTGGAAATAATTACTACACATTAATTGCCAAAAGTCAAGGTTTTCTGGTTTGGGATTTTGTTGTAAAGATTCAAAATAGCTACAGAAATTATCGCCATAACTCCAATGACCTTGCAATCCTAACAGATATAATAAATCGAAGATTTCAATGGCATCAATTTGCATCGGAGTTGCTGAGAGGAGAATTAAAGATTTAGTTTTCTCCTTTAACTGCTGCATTAACTGTAGCAAGCGGTTTGGGGTTTCTTTGCGGTTTTGCGGACTTTTGCGACGAGCATGGTGTGCTTCATCTAATATTATTAAATCCCAAGATTCAGCTTCTAAAAGTTCGAGCATTCGTTCTTTTCTTCTTACCAAGTGAGAAGAAGAGAGGATTAAATCGTGAGAATTCCAAGGATTTAACCTCACCCCTAACCCCTCTCCTTGTGAAAGGAGAGGGGAATGTTTTTGAAATTGGGGGGTTAGGTTTGTAAATTCATTTTGGGAATAACTCCAGAAATGCAGATTAAACTTTTCTCGTAACTCTTCGAGCCATTGCGGTTGTACGCTAGCGGGTGCGAGAATAAGTACGCGCTTGACTTTTTTTGATAATATTAAATATTTGAGAATTAAACCTGTTTCAATAGTCTTTCCCAAACCAACTTCATCAGCGATGAGAAAACTTTGAGGAAACGTTTCTGCAACCCGACGGAGAATTTTAATTTGGTGTACCCAAGGTTTAATCGGAATTGATTTTAAGCAAAAATCCAAACAACCAGGATGAGTATGAATATTAGCTAACTGATTAAACTTATCTAATTCATCTTCACTTACTTTTAATACCTCATTATCTCCTTCCTCAGCGCTCTCTGCGTCTCTGCGGTTTTTTAATCCATCATCATTTCTATCAATAATCCGAGTATCAAATTCTATTTTCGCATCCCATATAGGTTTAATATCGGGAGTATATTGTAAAAGCTTTCTTTGTACAGCTTCCGGAACATCAAATACCCGCACATTAGGTGAAATATCGTACCAAAGTTGTTCAAACCGAGAAACTTCTTCCTCAACGCGATCGAGTTCCCTTCCACCTTCCCAAGAGCAATAAACGTGGAAAGATTCGACATTTTTGGACCAACCGCTGATAGACTCATTATTAGAACCACTAAAAGCTAAATTATCCCCATTACTATCAGTAAAGATACCAACTTTTTCATGAAAAATATGTTGTGGATCTAATTGTTGTTCGCTGGATTCAGGAATACCATCCTTAAGAGGAATCGCGATTTTGATATCAAGATAATTATTTGCAACCAACCAACTGAGAATTTCAAAATGTTTAAGTTGAGCAAAGTTTTCTGGTGGTTTTAATTCTGCATCTAAACGACTTAATAAAGCATCTCTTAACGCAAAACCTTGTTGAATCGCAGATAAATCTTGCTGGCTAAATTGACAACCCATAATTAACCGGATTTGCCCTTGATGATGTAACATTGCTCCCAAACCACGAGCAACTTTACTCAAAATTGCGCTGCTAAAAAAACCAGATTTACGGTCATATTTTATCGCACATTCTAAAGCGGGAATGTAGAAGTCAGCAATGGTATTATCAATATTGCTAGAGTAGCTTATTTTCCAGGAATAATCGCGTAATAATTTGGGCATATTATACAGACGTTATGATAAAAGAACCTCACCCCCAACCCCTCTCCTTATTAAGTAAAGGGGGGTAAGAATTAAAGTCTTTCTCCTAAGATAGCGTAGTATTTAGTAACCGTATTTACCAAATTTTCCTAAACTATCAGCCCATTCACGTACAATATTATGTGCGACTCCAGAACCTTTACGACGATAATCTTCAAGGGCTAATTTACTTTGTTGAATCATTTCGGCTTCGGTGAGAGGTTGAAAATTTAATGCTGAATCTATCTCACCATATTCAAAAGATTCTCGATCAGCTTGAGTGGGTTGATTTAGAAGTAATTGCTCAAAATCTTCTAAATTCTCGGATGAACTCCTTAACCATGTTAAAAGAATTGTTTTTACTTGTTCTGGTGGTAATGGTTCAAGATGTTCTAATATTTGCTGTTTAATATCATTTGTTGTCATGATTTATAAATTATGTCAAAGTGTATTGGGGTCGATTCCTCTTTGTTGTAACCTTGTTATGAGACTCTGCAATTGTTCTTCTGGTGTTTGGTATCTATTCCCATTTTGGTCATACCAAAACAACCATTCTCGCGTTCTTCCTTGATAAATTCCTTGTTCTTTTCCAATACCTAAACCTATTTCTGGCATCCAAATTTGATTACCTGGTTGTAAAATATATTCACCGTTAACTAAACGATAAACTTCTAACCGTTGACGCTTGCGACGTAGACGGGTTGGGGCATAAATAACGTAATATAATATCCCTAATTCTGCATAATCTATTTTTTTCTGTTCGTATTCTCCGTTGTAAGTTTGAGAGACAACTTCTAAAGCTAAAATTGGCGGAATATTATCTTCTTCCCAAAGTACGTAACTTGAACGTCCGTTTTCTCCGATAAATCTTTCTACGTTCAAGCTTAGAAATCCATCGGGAACAATCGGATTTTTGCTGGGTTCGTAATAAACTCCCATATTAATTCCAAAGTACCAATCATCGCGATTTTGCCAAATTACTGACAAGATTGCTAATAGTAAATTAGGTATTAATATTTGTAGTTCGCTATCCACGGGGGTATCGTCAGAATCTGGTAGTTCTGCGGATGATGGTAAACAGTCTAAGGGATTGTATTGATACATGATGTTATCCCTTGGTAAAAAGGTGTGACTATATTTTACTATTTTTTTTAACGCAGAGGAGCGCAAAGGTAAACGCGAAGGAACGCAGAGTTTTTCTCTAATTTGGTAAATAATTCCAATGCAATCAAAAAATAAATCAAAATAATTCTAACTGTCCCCCTTGATTCAATTCTAATTCCTGCTGTACGTAGGATACTTTGGCTTTAATTTCATCCATTGATAACCACAATTCTTGTAATACTTTTTCTTCGGGTATGCGTTTCTTTTCGTCGCGGATTTGCGGGATAACTTTTAAGGCTACTTCAAATGTCCGCATGAATAAATCGTTGCTAACTAATCCGGTATTTTTCAAAAATCTGCGGATGGGTTCGATGTTTTCTTCTTCTTGGTAAAGGGCAATTATGGCATGAAGTCCGTCTAATAGATATTGGGCGGAAAAGTCGTTTTCATTCACCGAGAAAGCGCGTTTTTTGAGCCTTTGTTGGGGTGTAAGTAATTTACAACTACCACCTTTTGATTCTATTAATTTATGCTTTTTCGCTAAGTCCGAAACGTCAAAACCACCCACAGCTAAAGCCAGTTGTCTCGCTTCGTCAAAGGGAAATTCGCGGGCTTCAAAGGTGTCCCATGCTAATATATACCATTGGGTTAAAGCATCGATGCCGTTGAAGTCTTTACCTTGTAATAAGTTTTGCAATCGGTATTCTACTATCGCTTGACGCACTTCCTCAAATGCTGCTTTGGGTTCTACTTGATTGCCAGCGCTGTCGAGAATGCTGGTATATTTGGTAAATACGCTCAAAGCTGCACCGAAAGCGGTTAAGCATAAATCGATACCGGGGGGTTTGATGCGGTGATGCGGATTTGCTACTTTGTCAGCATCGGGACGAGAATCTGCGGTTAAGGATTTTTCGATTTCTGGGGCTTTTTCAAAGACGATATTTCTGATATCAGTGCGAACGTCATCCCACCAAGCTTGTTCGGCTTCCGGGTTGCGTTTGCGACATACTAAAAGTACGGTGCTGGATACGGCATTTTTCTGCGCTTGGTGCAAATTTTGCGGGTTTTCGGTACTCACAGCCCAAGATGCGGTAATCTCGAAACCTGCATCGATGAGTGATTTTGCTAAGACATCCCAAGCACCGGAATCTTTATGGTTAAATTGTACAGTCATTACCCCATCGTCGCGTAATACTCGGTGGTATTCAGCAAAAGCCATTGCCATTTTAGCTTCGTAGTCTTGGTTAGCGAGTTCTTCGGGGGATATTCCCATATTGCGGAAGCGGGAAGGATTGGCGACGGCTTCGCGGTCTTTGTCGGTGAGTTCGAGGTAGAATAATTCCGGGAAGATATCGCCGAGGGTGCGTTTTAGCCAGACATAGAAGAAATCTGAAATATCAGCGTAGGGAATTGTTCCATAATATGGTGGATCTGTGATAACTGCGTCTACTGAGTTATCAGAAATATGGATTAAGTTATCGGCTGATTCGGAGTTAATTTGAATTGATTTTGGATCGTGTTGTTCGATTCCTGGGATACCTGTTGAACCGGGTTTAGTTCCGAATAATGCACATAGTTGATGATAGTCTGACGCAAAAGCATCGGCACAAAAATGCCATAATTCTGCATCACCACTTGTTTCTGGATAGCACCACATAAGATTAAGTGCATGTTGTCCAGATGCGGCTTGTGAAAAAGCTCTAGATGCTTGCCAATGAGATAATCTACAATTTTTATCCGCGCATCTATCTAAAACTAAAGCTAAATAAGTTGCGATCGCTTGTACTTTCTCCCATTCATACTCAGCTTGAATTAATGCTTTTGCTTCGTTGATAATTTCTAGATAAGTTACAAGCGTTAAAAATTGACGATAGTTATAGCATTGCATCCATTCTGTAATTCCATAATTACGAATCATAGAATATTGAGGATTAGTCGGTGTAGCTTCATGACTAATAAGATTATTTGTTTCCCATTGACTGAGCTTTTCAAAAAAATTTGATTCAGCTAAATAAACACCTTTTAAATCACATTCTCTTGGTGTAGTAAATTCTAAACTACCTTTACCTTTTTTATAAGCTATTGCATAAAGTTGATGACCTAATTTACTTTCTTGACTTGGTGATGAAATAAATTCATTATCAATCACATTTCCACAATTAGGACACCTACCAACACCTCGACTAATAGTAGTTGTAGTATCTGGATCGTATTCTCCATCATCAGTTTGAATCGTCGTCCCCTTCCCCTTCTTTCCCTTAACCAATTCAAAATCAACCCGCTTATTTTCAGGATTAGGAATTGGCTTTACCGCACACCATTTATGTAAATTCTGCTTTTCCGGACGTTTATACAACCACCAATTCGGACTCAAAGGAACAACCGACTGACAACTCGGACAAACAACCGTATGCGCCCATAAATAATTTTGCACAGTTTCCCCTGGGTTACAAGGAAAAAACTCAGCTAACCTTTTTTCGGCTTCATCCCCTACCCACTTCACCCATTTATCAATATCCTGCTGCAAATCGGGACCAAATTTCAACGGATATTCCATCGCAGCTTTCATCGTCACCACCGCAACGGGATTCAAATCGGAAGCAAGCACATTTAACCCATATCTCGCAGCTTCAAAGGGTATACTACCACCACCTGCAAAGGCATCTAAAACCGTCGGTGTGCGAGTTCCCCAAGTTTTTTCACAATAATCCTGTACCTTCTTAATTCGCGTCGAACTTGGTGGAGTTTTGTAAAGCTTGACTTCCTTTCCCGGTACCAACCCCAATAAATGCTCAAATTCCTGCATCGTCACATCTGCGGGTAACAAAGAAGCCAAAACGGAAGCACGACTAAAAGACAAAGGCTTGCGAGAGTACCATCTATGTAAACCCTTAAACGGATTTCCCCCATGCTCGTAATATACCTGCTGGTTAAGCAATTGTACAGGCATCATTTTCTCGATGAACAGTTGGGGACGTTTGGGGGTTGGGTTGGACATATATTAATTGTGCTAGATAAAACACTTATCACTAAACATGATAAGCGGTAAGCACAATCTTGCGATCGGTACTATATATAGACTCAACCCTTGGATATTCATCATGTGTCCACCATACTTTTATTCTCCCACCTTGCGCGGGAGCGGTTCCGACTTCGTAATATCCTGCATTAATCATTCTTTTTTCAAATTCGCTTGATGGTAGTGTTTTAGTGGTAAATGCCGATAAACCCTGTATTATATGTTTATCCAGCGTCATAGCTACCCTGATATGTTGTAAATATTTTGTATCCTGGTAGTACTAATGCAATTCCCGTAGAACTATGAATCATACCGGGATATTTGTAAGGGTTATCATCAGGTATTGCTCCACCAATTTTAAAAGTAAAATATGGACACCAAAAATAGAATCCTGGTATTAATAAATCCATACTATAGGCAATTGCACGAATCTTTTCTTTTCTATTAATTAATGCTTGTTTAGCGTCCATATTGATACCTCTGTCAAAGTTTATAAAAGTTTACCTATGCAATCCGCAATATTAGTTGTAACCTTGAAAACTAAATCGATGCTTAATTTACTTCTGCGTATCGCAGAGCTTTACCGTATTCTAAAACTTCGAGAAATGTTTCTTCGTCAGAAATAGAACCTGTAAATTTTTCGAGCCAATTATTTGCGGTAGGAGCTACTGATATTTGGTGTTTAAGTTCAGCTACTGTACGTTCAAGATTTATTAAACGTTGCTCTACGGTTGTTTCATCTAGCATAATAAGATTTGTGATAAGGGAATACTATGGTTAAATATATCAAATTTGTTAATTTAATGGCTCAATCATTAACCAAATTCATTACGGTACAAGAATTTCTGGAGACAAAACCAGAAAGATGATTATTATAATAAGGTCAGGGAATATGAAGAAATCGGCATACCTGAATATTGGATAGTCGATTATTTAGGCTTAGGTGGAAACAAATTTATCGGTAAACCAAAACAACCAACTGTGTCTATTTATAATTTAATTGATGATGAATATCAGGTGAATTTATTCCGAGGCAATGACCGGATTATCTCTTCCACTTTCCCGGAACTAAATCTCACCGCACAACAGATTTGTGATGCTGGAAATTGACAGCTATTCGTCAAAATTCGGATTTTTCCTACCGATTCCTAATTCCAGAAGCTTGATTTTTACATCCTTCCAATCAGTACCGCAATAGTAATACCTTTTATCCAAAATATTAGCTATATAATAACCTTGTTTACCACCGTTGATGCGGAAAAGTTCAAGAGCAACTTTTTTCATTGAAGTGTTAAATGCTGAGAATAAATCATCATCTGAAGGTAAAGGAGAGTTAAATAAATTTACAAAAGGTTCCCCATGCTTAAAAGCCCAACCGTTACCGCGACGTTCGATAATTCGGTAGTAAATAGGACGGATAATAGTTGTGTTTAAGTTTGACATAGTTAATATAGATATAAGAAAGATTAAGGAAGATAGCCCCTAAGTGCTAATTAGGGGCTATCATTCTAGTTAGTTGTTGCCATTCTCAGACTCTTGCTGTGGTTCATCTGCCACATCTTCCAAGTCTGGTTTGACAACTTCCGAGTCTACAAGGTATGTTTCACCAAAGACTTTATCCTCTTTCTCCCAAATCCCTTGAAAAAGACGGATAAAGATTTTAACTGGAATTAAACTCAATGAGGTTGTCACCAACCCCATTGGTCTCCAGAACGTAGCGTGAAACTTTCGCTTCACTACGCTCCTCGTCAAGTGCCTTTAACTAAGAGCATCGACCTTTATAGCGCATCGTCTAT
>NZ_JADEWL010000278.1 GCF_015207665.1 Plectonema cf. radiosum LEGE 06105 | reverse complement strand
GATGGGGAGATGGGGAGAAATAAATAAAAACTGTCAACTGTCAACTGTCAACTGTCAACTAACTCCTAACTCCTAACTCCTCACTCCTAACTCCTAACTCCTCACTCCTAACTCCTCACTCCTAACTCCTAACTCTTGAATCTAAAATCCAAAATTTCCTAACTTCTTCCTGCTCCGACTTTCTCTCCGGTTCCATTAAGGTTAACTGCATCTTCTGGGAGTTCTACACCGAAGACACGAGAGAAGGTTTTTTCTACTTTGTAGCCGGTATCGATTGATTCTAAAGGGTCTTTCCGCAATCGGTGACGCAAACACAGCGCAATAATGCGGCGAATGTCGTCTACAGTAACTTCGTTACGTCCTTCAAAGGCTGTTAAAGCTTTGGCTGCACGATTGGTTACAATGTCACCTCGCAAACCATCTACGTCTAATTCGGAACATACTTGAGAAATTTTTACCCGGTAATCGTAATCTATGTTTACGGAGGGTAAAAGTTCTTGGGCTTCGATGATACGCTGTTGCAGTTCTTGCTGCTGTTGTTGGTATTTTTCTAGGAATGCAGGCGGATTTTGGTCAAAATCTGACCTTTGTTCCACTATTTGCACTCTTAATGCTGGTTCCCTGACAGTACGGATTTCAGCGTGCATTCCGAATCGATCGAGCAATTGGGGTCGTAATTCTCCTTCTTCTGGGTTCCCGGAACCAACGAGAACGAAACGGGCTGGGTGACGAATGGAAATTCCTTCACGTTCGACGGTGTTCCAACCGCTAGCGGCTGAGTCTAATAGTACATCTACTAGATGGTCGTCTAATAAGTTTACTTCATCCACGTAAAGAATACCCCGGTTGGCTTTAGCTAAAAGTCCCGGTTCAAAAGCTTTGACACCTTCCGACAAAGCTTTTTCAATATCAATAGTGCCGCAAACTCGGTCTTCTGTAGCTCCCAAGGGCAAATCTACCATTGGTACTTTCATCTGGGCTACAGGAATATTTTCACCTTGTTCTAACTTTTGACGAGCTTCATCACCCATTATATCCGGATCGCTGGGGTGGGAGTTGAAAGGATCGTCAGCAACTACGGGAATTTCTGGAAGTAGATCGGCAAGCGCTCGGATGGTGGTTGATTTTCCGGTACCGCGATCGCCCATGATCATTACACCCCCAACTTTGGGGTCAATGACGTTCAAAATTAGAGCCAGTTTCATTTCTTCCTGACCTACAATGGCGGTAAAAGGAAATACCACGCGCCTTTTAATAGCAGTTTTTTGAGTAGTAGGACTCACCGATAAATTACCTTTATATATTATTTCTTTCTCTTATTACCCTCTTTATTGTGCCATATAAGGGGACAGAGAAAGTTAGGAGTTAGGAGTTAGTTGACCTGGGACAGTTAGAAATCAAATTATTTGACCTCTAGGCTTTGACCTGTTTTGTTATCTCAGCCCAAGTTTATTTTTAAAAGTATATTTTCTTACTTAACACTTTGTTAAACAGGACTATACCATAGTATAAGTTTGATGTTGTAGTACTTGCGGCTTAAGTATTATTTCTAGTTATATTTTGGCTGCTGGTAAATCTATTGGGGTTCAAACGATAGAAAAAGTAAGGGTTTGATGCTATGACTATAGATTTACGCAAGTTTTTCCAGGCTACGAATCCTAGTAAAATTCTGGTTATCGAAAATGCTGAGGATGAGAAGTATTATATTGATTTCTCTTCGGTAAGAGGTGGCAAGATTATTGAAGAGTTACGAGATAATATTACTTTTTTTTCGCCGGAGGAGCCTACTTGTGTGTTATTTACAGGACATATAGGTTGTGGTAAATCTACTGAATTGTTGAGACTGAAGACGGAACTGGAAGCGGAAGGCTTTTATGTGGTCTATTTTGAGTCTAGTGAAGACATGGAAATGGCCGACGTAGATATCGGCGATTTTTTGCTGAGTGTGGCACGTCGGGTTAGTCAGAGTCTGGATGATATGAGTTTGGATGAACCAAGTCTGTTGAAGGAATTGTTACAGGGTGCTTGGCGGGTTTTGAATGCTGATATTGTGGGGATAAAAGCTAAACTTCCGCTGATTGGTAATGTTGGTGTTAGTTCGGATTCTGATAAATTTTCTCTGGCTTTTGGGATTGGAGAAATTACGGCTAAGACTAAGGATGATGCGACTTTACGAGGAAGACTTAATCAGTATTTAGGTCCTCAAAAAACCAAGTTGTTAGAGGCTATTAATTCTGAATTACTCGAACCTGCTGTAGAAAAGTTAAAGCAACAGGGTAAGAAAGGTTTGGTGGTGATAGTAGATAATCTCGATCGGGTGGATTCTCGCGCTAAGTCTTGGGGAAGACCGCAACAAGAGTATCTATTTATCGACCAGAGTGAGTATTTAACGAAGTTACGATGTCATGTTGTTTATACAATGCCTCTAGCGTTAAAGTTCTCGAATGACTATGGAAACTTGACTCAGCGCTTTCCAGAAGACCCAAAAGTGTTACCAATGGTATCAGTGGAATTACCGGATGGAAGTGTTTTTGAACCGGGGATGGTGTTGTTACGACAAATGGTATTAGCACGAGCTTTTCCTGACTTGGAGCCAGAGCAGCGCTTGGCTAGAGTTAGCGAGGTTTTTGAGGATGCAAAAAGTATGGATAGATTATGTCAGGTAAGTGGTGGACACGTGCGGGATTTGTTGCGGTTGTTGAATAATTGGATTCAGAGAGAAAGAAAACTTCCTTTGTCGCGTCAAACTTTGGAAGCTCTGATTCGTTACCGTCGTAATGAAATGACTATGCAAATTTCCGATGATGAATGGGAATTGTTACGTCAGGTAAAAAAGCGCAAAAAGGTAAGAGGGGATTTGGAATATCAAGCTTTAATTCACAGTCGTCTGGTATTTGAATACCGTGATGGTGGTGGAGAATCTTGGTTTGATATCAATCCGATTTTGGCAGAAGCAGGTGAGTTAGAAGAGTTGTAGAGACGTAGTATTGCTACGTCTGTTATTTGAGTTAGGAGTGAGGAGTTATGAGTGAAGAATTCAAAGAACAACAAGGGGATAATTCTTTCCCCCCATCCCCCCATCC
>NZ_JADEWL010000277.1 GCF_015207665.1 Plectonema cf. radiosum LEGE 06105 | reverse complement strand
GACCAATACTTGAGTGAGGAGACTCATAAAAGCAAGTCAACTCGTAGAAAGAGAAAGCCCTTCATAGTGATATGAGGGAATCCCCCGCTATATCAGGTACTCCTGATTAGCGGTGGGAGGATGTCAATGGTGCATTTAATAGCGAGCGACCGATTAATCAGGATTGTGAGGGGAGAAACAGTTTATTTGGCGGGATTCAGTTTTGCGAACAGCAATATCCTGTATATGGTGATAGTTCTACAGTCACACCCACCACACCTTCCATAGACAGCTTTTATGCTCGTTTTGAACGCAGTTCTAAGGTACCTGGAGCAGACCCAGATTATGCCATGTGGGGAGATTACAACACCGAGGAATTTTCTCGACCTTCCCAGCTTTACGGTGCGACTTCTCGGCAATTGCATGGTTTCAAAGGTAATTATAGTTTTGGTCCATTGCAGATAACTGGTTTGTATGCCAATAACGTCGAAGGTTTCCAGCGAGATACTTTTGTACCTATAGGTATCAGTGGTAATTATTTTCTATCGCGACGATTGTTGGTTCCTGGAAGTGAGAATGTTTATTTAGAAGCAGAAGAAATTAATCGTCCGGGTACTGTTGTTAAAAGACAGCAACTATATCGCGGTCGAGATTATTCGATCGATTACGACCGAGGCACAATTACGCTCTTTAGTCCAATTTTGGCAACAGAACTTAATCCTTTTGGAGCAACTCTGCAAAGACAAATTGTTGTCACCTACCAGCCGGAATTTGGCGAAGATGGCGATATTTACGGTGCAAGAGCGCAATTTAATATTTCCCAAGACTTTGATAATAAGTCATTTATCGCTGGTTCTTATTTGAGAGAAGACCAAGGCGATCGCGATTTTGAATTGTATGGAGCAGATTTCCAATTTTCCTTCGGTCGCTGGGGTCAGATTCTCGGTGAATACGCTCGTTCCGAAAGCAATATCGGTGGTGGAGACGCAACAACCGGGAATGCTTATCGGATAGAAGGGATTGGTAATTTAGGGAACCGCGTGAACTTAAATGCTTATTACCGTTCGGTGGAGGAGAATTTTAATAACAACGCGACTTTCAGCTTTTCACCCGGACAAACTCGTTACGGTGCGGGGTTGCTGGGTAAATTAACCGATACCACAACTCTAGGTGTATCCTACGATGTAGAAGAAAACTTCGGTCGAGCAGCTACAGGTTTAGTAAACTTCTTTGATTTATTCGACCCCCAACCCCAAGCACGTCCTGGGGAAGCTTTGGATAACGAATTAAAGACTTTTCGAGCGGGTATTTTACAAAAATTTGGCTTTGCAGATGCTAGCGTCGAATACGTCAACCGTTCGCGGGAAGACAGCACAGATAATGGTTTAAGCGGCGATGCGGAGCAAATTGTTTCGCGGTTGAAAGTGCCTTTAACTCAATCTTTGACCTTCCAAGCACAAAATGAAGCCAATATAGACGGTTCCGACCCACTTTATCCCAACAGAACCACATTAGGGTTAGATTGGCAAGCCTTTGATGGAGTCACTTTTAGATTGGCACATCAATGGTACGACGATACCAGCTTGTTACCTGGAAATTCTTTGACTACTTTAGATACTTTACTTGATTACAACTTAGCTAAAGATACTACCTTTAACGGACGGTATTCGGTACTCTCCGGCTTCAATGGTATGCAGGGACAAGGTGCATTGGGAGTTAACCACGGAATGCCCATCGCGCCAGGTTTGCGGTTGAGTTTGGGCTATCAATACGTATTTAGAAACATCTTTAATGCAACTGCCGCAGGAGATAAAATACCGCAATATTACGCAGTCGGACAAACAGCATCTTCCTTGGGATTATTTTCTGGTTCCGTGTACAGCGTCGGCTTGGAATATACCGACAATCCAGACTTTAAAGCCAGCGGTAGGTTTGAATTACGCGATGGAGAAGAAGGTAACACTACCTTTATTTCTGCGGGTGCAGCAGGTAAAATTTCACCAGCATTAACTGCATTGGTACGTTATCAACAAGCAGGTGAAGCCAACGTATTTTTACCTTCTAGAGTCAATGACTTGCAAGGAGTTGAGGGAGTAAGATTTGAAGAATTGGGAGACACCGCTAATTTAAAAATTGGTTTAGCTTATCGTGACCCAACCAACGACAAATTTAACGGCTTGCTCAAATACGAATGGCGACAAAACTTTGATTCTATACCGGAAAATCAGTTTACCGGAAGTTCTACAGCCACCGGACACGTATTTTCAGCAGAAGCAATCTATGCTCCTTCTTGGAGATGGGAATTTTTTGGTAAATATGCTTTGCGTAACGGTGTAACTTATTTTGACAGAGAACGCTATGACGGAACTGTCAATTTAGCCCAAGCACGAGCTACCTATAGATTAGGCTACCGCACCGACTTAGCAGTAGAAGGACGCTGGATTGGTCAAAATTCCAATAATAATGCGGACTTCGACGAATTTGGAGTTGCCGTAGAAGGTGGATATTACTTAACTCCAGACTTACGTTTGGGAGTAGGTTATGCCTTTGGTAGCGTAGACGATCGCGATTTTACCGGATATCGCTCCGAAGGTGGATTGTATCTCAACGTCAGCTTGAAGCTTAACGAATTGTTCGGCGGATTTGGATTGCAAAAACCCGTACCAAAGCAAGAGCAGGAATCCGAGGTTTCACCTTTGGTAAGAAATGGTTCTCAATCGGAGAAACCCAAGACAAAGTTAACTGAACGTTTGAAGAAAAATCAATCTAGTCAACTGGTTAATCGGTTGAGAAGGGAACAGGGAACAGAGGAATTTCCCACAAGTAATACTCAATCCCAAATCCCCAATATCAAATCTTCTCAAGTCAAGCTGATAAACAATCTGAAAAAGTAATTACGAATTACGAATTACGAATTACTTAAATGTGGTGTCACAGGATGTGAGCAATGTCGAAAAAAAGGTCTAAAAGGTCAAAGGTTATAGGTCAAAGGTTAAAGGTGAGTTGTTCGCTTTTCCCGAATAAAAAAATATTTTACGTTCTGCCTTTGGGGTTAGCTACTTGTTTCAACGGAGTTTTACCTTGGGGAGTATTTGCACAAACTCCCCCTTCTCCCACC
>NZ_JADEWL010000084.1 GCF_015207665.1 Plectonema cf. radiosum LEGE 06105 | reverse complement strand
ACCATCAACTAACCACCATCAACTATCAACTAACCACCATCAACCATCAACTAACCACCATCAACCATCAACTAACCACCATCAACCATCAACCATCAACTATCAAACCCTTGTAGTCACAATATCATTAGCTGCCGCCCATTGAGCTATATCCTGCCTTTCAATTGCCGCTGCCATTAAATCGGGGAATTTATTTGGACTGCAAGCGAAAGCCGGACTACCCATAAGGGCGAATTCTTCTGCTATGCTATGGTCGTACATTGGTGCGCCTTCGTCATTCAAGGCAAGTAAAGTTACTAACTGTACTCCAGAATTTACGATTGCCGCCATCCGCTTTAACATTTGTTGGCGATCGCCACCTTCGTACAAGTCGCTAATTAATACTAAAATCGTATTTTGGGGTTGCTCAATCAAACTTTGACAATATGCTAGCGCTCGGTTAATATCCGTACCGCCACCGAGTTGGGTGCCAAACAGTAAATCTACTGGGTCATTAGCTTCTTCGGTTAAATCTACAACTGCTGTGTCAAAGACAATTATCCGTGTTTGAATTGCGGGTAATGATGCTAAAACGGCTCCAAATATTCCTGCATAAACTACAGAAGTTGCCATTGAGCCACTTTGGTCGATGCAAAGTATAATGTTGCGTAAATTACTACGTTTGCGTCCGTAGCCGATGCGAAGTTCAGGAATAATTGTGCGGTATTCGGGTTGATAATGTTTGAGATTAGCGCGGATGGTGCGGTTCCAATCGATTTCGTGATGACGGGGACGATGGTTGCGGGTAGTACGGTTGAGGCTTCCCATGACGGCTTGATGGGTGGGATTTGTCAGTTTACGCTGCAATTCTTCGACAACGCACCGCACAACTTGACGAGCTGTATCTTTGGTTTTTTCAGGCATGATATTACTTAAAGACAGCAAATCTGCGACCAAATGTACATCTGGTTCCACTGCTGAGAGCATTTCTGGTTGAAGTAACATTTGACGCAGGTTGAGCCGTTCGAGTGCATCTTTCTGCATCACTTTTACCACAGATGAAGGAAAATAAGTGCGGATATCACCTAGCCAACGAGCAACTTTTAGTGATGAACTACCCAAGCCTCCAGACCGTTCCGAATCATACAGCGCATTTAAAGATTTATCAATTTTGGCATCCGCACCAGTTAGTTTACAGCCAGTACCTTCCGCTTCTTCGCTTCCCAGGATGAGCCTCCATCGACGTAAGCGTTCGTTTTCTGAGCTTTGAGTCATATCTATTTTGGATTTTAAATTTTAGATTTTAGATTTTAAATTAGTCGGGACTTACGTAACTGGCACATTTTTATTGCCGTTGTGTGACACTTTGAAGGATTTTGAACGTAAAAATCAGGTTTGTAATGTCACGCACTAACGGGTTATTGTGACATTCACCCTACGGGGGTGCGGTTCCGAAGCGGCTATTCCTGTTAGTTAGAACTTACGCATTTGAAATCGGAAACCCGGTTTATTCGTCCATATCTGGTAGTGAAAACAACGATTTTGTCTAGAAACCGCGTTTCTTTCTCTAAGCCCTAAAAAGGTCAAATTCCATCGCAAGTTATATCAATTTTACTTCTGAATCTACCTGAAGCTAGATTGATTATTTTTAAAGATGATATGAGAGCTATATTTCAATAACTATATCTAAATAAATGCGAACAAATAAACTATTTGATAATTAGGTATCTTGAAAGATAAATATATTTTTGAGTTACTTGTAATTGACTAAACCCTTTACAGCTAAATGCTTTAAAAAAATTTAAAAATCATATGACTTTGATTAATCGAGCAATTTGTGTTCAAGAAATTTTTCCATGAAAAAAGTTAATTTCAAACAAATCATGCCAAAATACTTGGTTTTAGTCAGATATTGAGAATTATTCTATCTTTCGATTAACTTACTCACTGTTCTTTTGATAGAAGCGATATTCGGAAAAGCTTGAGATGATTTAAATGTAAGCAAACTTTTTTTTGCGTACAGGCTAGTGTGAATCTTAATTTTTAGATACAGCTATGACACTAGTATTTATTGTTAATTAGGAGGTCAATAATGACGGGTTATACAAATAATATCGAATATAAAAGAGCTGCTGGTTTATTTTATAGTCGCGAAGAAGCAGAAGCTGCCGTTCGTGGATTAAAAGATGCTGGTTTTCATGAAGATAGAATCTCTGTAATAGCACGGGATGCCGATAAATTAGATGGTGTCGAAACAACAGAAAAAGTAGGCAACAAAGCAGATGAAGGTGCTGCTGCTGGAGCCTTAACTGGTGGTGCTTTGGGTGGAATTACTGGGTTACTTGTAGGTTTAGGAGCCTTAGCAATTCCTGGTATCGGTCCGATTATATTCGCTGGTGCAGAAGCAACTGCGATCGCAACGACTTTAGCTGGTGGTGCAATTGGTGCAGCCACTGGTGGTTTAGTTGGTGCTTTAATCGGATTGGGTATTCCTGAAGAAAAAGCGAAAATTTACAGCGATCGAGTTTCTGGTGGTAGTTTCTTAGTAATGGTAACTGGTACGGAAGCTGAAGTCCAACGTGCAGAATCTATAATGCGTCGTTGTGGTGTTGAAGAATTCGGGATTTACAATGCACCAACACAAACTGCACAACCTGTAGCAAGAACTCCTGAACCTGCTCCCACAGCAGAAGTTGCAAATAATAACAACGTGAAGCTTTATGAAGAACGTTTGGTAGCAGATAAAGAACGTCATAAAGCGGGTGAGGTTTCTATCGGTAAGCACGTTGAAACGGAAACAGCCAGAGTAGCGGTTCCTGTTGAGAAAGAAAGAGTAGTAATTGAGCGTACCAATCCTACAAATGAAAGAGTAGTATCTCCGGGTGCGGCTGATTTTTCTGGTGGAGAAGTGGCTCGTATGGATATTTACGAAGAATCTGCTGATATTGACAAAGAAGCTTTTGTTCGCGAAGAAGTCAGAGTTCGTAAAGAAGTTGAACGCGATACTGTGGAAGCACAAGAAAGAATTCGTCGTGAAGAATTAGACATTGATGTTGATGATAACTCCACAATTCGTAGAGACCGATAAAACTTAAGTGGAAATGATATATTTAGGTAATCCTAAATATATTTTTTACCAGGCAGAAAGTATCAATATTAGAATAATTCTGCCTAACTTATTTTTTTAAAATTAAATATTAGTAATCGAAAAAAAATGTTTAATAGTTGGGATGCTTTGCTGAACAGTTTGATATTTGGAAGCCTTGGTTATGCGGCGATAATTTTTATATTACGTATTTCCGGAAAGCGGACTTTATCAAAATGGAATTCTTTTGATTTTATTGTTACGATTGCATTAGGTTCGATGTTAGCAAACTTAGTGTTATCAACAGATACTTCCTTGGCACAGGGAGTTTTAGGAATTGGAATGTTAGTGTTTTTCCAATTTGTGATGACCTGGCTTTCTGTGCGTTCTAAAATTTTTCAAGGATGGATTAAATCAGAACCAACTTTATTACTTTTTCAAGGTGAATTACAGCAGAATGCTTTACGACATCAAAGAGTAACTGAAGGTGAAGTATTAGCAGCTTTACGTGCAAAAGGAATCGCGGGTATAGAAGATGTAGAAGCTGTAATTTTAGAAACAGATGGTAGCTTTAGTGTAATTGAGAAACTTAAAAGGTCTTCAGCTTCTGCACTGGTTGATGTAAAAGGTTATCCTAGAGAGACAGCCAGAATTTGATAAGTAAATAATAATATTTGATATTTAAATAAATCAGCATTACAGTAATCTGTTGTAAAATAAGAATTAATTGATAATAAAGAAAATTCTTATTTTTGATTCAATTAAGGAGTTATTTTGCAACAAAATTTATTTTTGGTCATAAACAAGTTTTGCTTAGATTGGCTTGCTCTATTCGGTATTATTATTAGTCGCTACTTTTTAATTTGTGGGGTAACCCATTTACTCTTCTATTCTATTTTTCTAAAGCCTATTGACAAACGTAATTTAGGTCGTCAGCCTCCGTTGTGGAAAAGCATTAAAAAAGACATGGAATTATCGTTATTATGTGCGATAATTTTTGCTTTTTGTGCAGCATTAATTATCACAGGATATGACTTAGGATTTACCCGTTTATACACTTCTGTAAATAAATATGGGTTGTGGTATTTAGGCATTAGTTTTATACTCTTACTAGTGCTTCAAGATGCATATTTTTACTTTATGCATAAAGTTTTTCACCATCCCTTACTTTTTAAAAAGCTGCATTACGGTCATCATCGTTCTGGAGAACCTACACCTTGGACATCCTTTGCATTTGATCCAGGTGAAGCAGTTATACAAGCTATATTCTTTGTATGCATAGTTTTTGTTTTACCACTTCATTACATAACTTTACTTACAGCGTTATTAGTAATGACAGTATGGGCATTATTTAATCACATTGGATTCGAGTTATTTCCATCATCCTTTTATTCCAACTGGTTGGGGAAATGGTTTATTGGCTCAAAACATCACTTAATACATCATCGTAAATATACCCTACATTATGGATTGTATTTTACATTTTGGGATAAACTCTTAGGTACTCACGATCCAAATTATGAAAATCAAAAAATAGCTGCAATGAAAAAGCAAATCTAAACAGATAATTTATCTTTCAAGTTAAAAAGATGAGAAACATCAACTCAAAATTCAAAACTTGGTTAGGTATAACTATTAGTGCATTCTTGCTTTTAATTGTAATATGTCTAGGAATGGCAGGGCTTTTTCTTCTGCTGAGGGTTCCGTCATTTGAAATTGGAGAAGGTTATTTTTGGGTTTTACGTTGGAAGAATAATACCGATGGTTCTGGTATCAGCTTTAATATATTTTCTTTAATGATTATTGCTTGTTTTATGGGCTTACTAGGATTACAGGTTAAGCGCATCTGAAACCCTATTGACAAGAAGCTTTAGAAGCATCATGATGATGACATAAACAAGCAGCAAGAATCGTCAACATATAATTGTTATTCATAGCCGCTCGATTGGACTTTTGGCGACTACTACGCTTGAACGATTGCGAAGTAACTTCTAGAATTCAGGATAATTGCATTCAATTAAACACTTTTAAAGGCGAACTTGGGAAAAAGTTTAGTATACAAGTTACTTTAGAAGATTCTAGTATTACTGAAAATTTTGAATTGTAAAAGATAAATCAAAAAGACCACTAGAAGGAACTTTGAATTTTTTCTGTTTGTGGAACTTTCCGATCATTTGGTTTGTTTCTACTAACAATAAAGTAAAAAATAATACCAAGCGATAGCAAAGCCAAAGTAATACCAATAATTTGCAAAATATGAAAATTATTTGTTCTCAACCGATTGATAACACTTTCTGTTTTCTGTTGTCCGCTTGATGGAGAATCAGATCGTGGTTGGTATATTGTTTTTTCAGGAGTTCTACTGTTACTTACGTTTTGCGGGGGCGATTGCATGATTGTACCATCAATTGGCTGTTGTTGTCCCGGATTGCTATTGGGTCGCGGTTGAAAGATGGTCTTATCTGGTTTCGGAGGTTCGGGACTAGTAGGAGTTCGCGGTTGAAAGATGGTCTTATCTGGTTTTGCAGGTTCGGGACTAGTAGGAATTCGCGGTTGAAAGATGGTCTTATCTGGTCTTTGTTGTTGAGGATTAGATGGTGGAGTCTGAAATATTGTACCTTCAATCTGTGCTTGGGGTTGATTTTGGATTGGTGGCTGTTGAGATAACTCAGTTTCAGTTACCAAAGGCTGAGGCTGAGAATTTGCTCTTTCAGATTGATTGTCTAATTGTCGTTGCTGGGGTTTATAAACTGTTTCGTCATTTGAACCTGGTTGGGGTTTGGAAACTGTTTCGTCATTTGAACCCGGTTGAGGTTGTGCCGATTTGGGTTGAATAATAACTTTTTTGTGCTGTGTTTGGGTAGTTCCTGCTACAGGTTGAATAGCAGCAACCATTGCTTGACGCAGTTCTTCAACTGATGCAAAACGGCTGCTGGGGTTTTTTTGTAGACATTTTAAAACTACAGCTTCTAATTCCGAAGACAAATGCTCACAACCTGGTTGCTGCTTTAATGGTACTGGCGATCGATAGCCATGAGCGTTCAACCATGAAGTTTCACTAACTTTGTTGCCATCTATACTTAAACCAAAAGGGTCTACTGCACTGAGCATTTCATAAAGAATAATTCCCAAACTATAAATATCTGCTCTTGCATCTATATTTTGATCGTTTTGAATTTGCTCCGGTGACGAATAGCGGAATGTACCGATAAATGTTTTAGTCAGATTTGTTTTCTCCGAGGAGTTATGATGAATTTTGGCAATTCCAAAATCTAAAATCTTCACCCGCTCCCCAAATGTAGGTAGTAAAAATATATTATCTGGCTTCAAGTCACGATGGATAACTTTAATGCGATCGCGATTATTATTTCCATCGCGCTGCATAATAATTCCTTGATGGGGAAGTTGCAATCCTAAGCACACCTGCGCCATAATTTTTACGGTTCGCTCTGGTGATAATTGCTTTTCTCGTGCCATCAAATATCGCAAAGTTTGCCCCCGCAAATACTCCATAACATAAAATGGAAAACCTTCGCTAGTTACTCCGCAATCGCTAATTTCAATGATATATTCGCTTTGTAAAGCCGCACAAATTGCAATTTCTCGCTCAAAGCGTTTTCGCATCTCACCCGATGCCAACCATTTATCTTTGAGTAATTTTAATGCAACTTCCTTGCCAAGGCGGGTATCAGTAGCAAGGAACACTTCTCCCATGCCACCACCACCTAAGCCTTTATCCAAACGATATCGCTGATTATCGCCAATTAAGCGACCTATCCAAGAATTTGATGAAAGTGGGGAGTTCATTTATAGGAACCCATCCTATTTAATAAAGTGTTTTTAATTTCAATAAAAATACGACAAACTATGCAAAATTTTTACTAATTTAAAGCGAGTCTAAATCAAACTTGTTTTCCTGCCGCAATGCGTGTTAAATTTTCAGATGTATCATAGGGCTAATAAAACTAATACTTAAGTAAATCAAAATAATTAACTCAAAAAAGTTGCAATAATAATATTTTATATTTATTTGCTAATGACTATAAACTTAATCTGTTTAAAGATAATTAACAATATACTTTTAGATAAAAAATCAAGAAAAAATACATTAGTAGTTAATCAATATTTGTGCTAAGACCATGAGGAAGAAGAATGAGTAATGCGCTTTCTATCGCTGTTGTCACAGCAGTCATCAAAAATTTGCTGGAAAATGGTCTAGTTGGTGATGCGATCGCATCTAGTGTCGGAGATGTACTAGTAAGTGCCATTCCCCCAGATAAAATTCAAGTGGGAACAGATGAAAGAGCGCAAATCAACATTTTTTTATATCATGTCACCCAAAATCGCAATGTTGATTGGGTATCCCCGGAATTTCGCGATCGCTATTCGCGCCAGGGCGATAAAGATAAACCGCGCTCTACAAATCCACCCCTAGCCCTGGATTTACACTACTTATTAACCGCTTACGGACCGAAAGATTTTCAATCAGAAATTTTACTAGGTTACGCAATGCAATTGTTGCATATATCACCCATAATCAAATCTGAAATAATTGCAAGTGTCTTAAAAAATGCATTTGAAACCAGTACCTCTAGCGTGTTTTCCCAAGCTCTTGCGGGTGTATCTGTATCTAATTTAGCTCTGCAAATTGGACAGATTAAAGTTAGTCCAGAATTTCTCAGCATGGAAGAAACTTCTAAAATTTGGTCTCTTTTACAAACAAATTATCGACCTTCAGTTACCTATAATGCATCGATGGTATTAATTGAAAGTGGTGGTAATTGACTACAAGGCTACATCATTTCCTGTTCTCCACCTCCTCCGCCACCACCCATAAAGCTATCAGCAACACCACCTAACATACTCCCTGCCATTCCTCCTAAAGGACCCATCATTCCGCCAACGGCTCCACCAAGACCTGACATCATGCCTCCGCCACCTTGTTGTTGACCGCCGCCGCCCATCATACTGCCCAAAGCTCCTAAACCACCCATCAATAAGGGTAAGAAACACTGCACGGGTTCGGTGCTGTTCTGGACTGGTGGAATTGTCTTGAAGTTATTACCAGTTGCCCCAGGAACCTGGACTGGCTCGCCTTTTGCGGCTTTGGCTCCTAAGTTATCTGCTTCTGTTTCTAAGCTAGGGTCAGCGTTGATCGGCGCACCTTTGCTTTGCTGCGGTACAGCCACTCGTCCGGCTCTTTGCTGCACTACATGAGTAAGTTCGTGTCCGAGTAGCGCTTGTCCGGAAGCACTTTGCGGGTTGTATTGTCCGGGAGCAAAGTGAACATTATTGCCTTGGGTAAAGGCTAAAGCACCCATTGATTTAGCTTGAGGGCTGTCTGTATGAATACTGACATCGCTGAAACTACTACCGAAAGAATTTTCCATTTTTGACCTAACAGGTGCAGGCATGGAACTGCGACCAGAGGATGAATTTTGATTGCTCTGGTTTTGTTTTGTAGGTTGAGCAGATTCGGACTTCATTTGGCTGATACTGTGACCAAAGCGTTTTGCCTGCTTTAGTTGAGTATTTAATGATTGCTCGTTATTTGACTTATTTTGTACGGCAAATCCACGATTTTCAAATTGATGATCTGGGGTTGCTGTATTTGTTGGGGTAGACTTTTTTTGGAGAATTTGAGTACTCATAGTTTATCTACTCGTATAAGTGTTTTATTTGTACTCTGGTTGGAGTGTTGGCAATTGCAAATTCTTGTAAGAAAATGTTTTAAAAGTATCCGGCGGTTGAAACCGCTACTACACAGACAAAGTCCACCTGCGTGGACTAATATATTTGTAACCCGCGCAGGCGGGTTTTACTTGTGTAGCCGCGACTTACAGTCGCCAAATATGGACTTTTCAAACATCCTCTAAGCAAATAAGTTACAACTACAAAAGATTATAGCTTGATTGATTTATCGGAAATCTTGCTAAAGATTAGACTAAAGTATAGTTTTTGATGTTGATTTATTTTAATTGCTGTTTTAATGTTGGAGGTATTTTAAGATGCATCGCTAAATTTGCGATCGCAATCGGGCGTATTGCATAGCTTCGCTAAAGCAAAGTTAAATTTAAATCCAGAAATAAACAAGGTAGAGAAAAATTAAGGTTTTCGACATTTTCCAGAAATCGAGAATCGCAGAATCTGAAACTATTTTATTTTAATTTAATTTATTTTAAATATATGCAAAATAAACTTTATATCCCAACTAAAAATCCCCAAAAGCTCTCATCAACTTTATCTCACACTCCGGTTCAAGGAATGTTTGAATCGCGATCGTTGATAGTACAGCACAAACAAGGCGATAAAAGGCAACCTAACTTAAAAAAATCGTTGATCCAGGCAGAACGTTATGGTCATCACCTCCAGCATAGACATTCTAATCAACAAAACAAAATACAGCAATTACCGATTCAACAGAAAACATTAGTGATAGGAGGACCAGCAAACAAGAAGAAAAAGACTACTACTCTTAACCAAATTGCTGACCCTAACCACCCTAGCCACGACCAATATATAGGAAATGCTTACGCATACGTGAGTAGTCAACAGGATCAACAAGACGATAATCGACCAGAAAATATCATCAATGGTAATAATTCCCAAGCAGTAAATAACACTGCACATCATCGTCAAAATCCGCCACTTAGGATACCCGATAAATTTGGTGCAAGGGAAGCAAAAGGATGGAAAAATTTACCGAAGCGAATGCTTGGTAGATTAAAAGGAACACCAAAACATGGATCAAGAAAAAGTTATCAACCCCAAGGTGCCGAAACACAGTATTTAAACAACTTAAATCAGAACGAACCCTTGAATATAACTGCTCACGGAACTGCGTCAGGAAAAATAGGAGGATATAAACCCAAGAAGCTTGCTAACTTACTGATGAAAACCGGACTGCAACCAGGACAGCAAGGGACTATAGATTTACGTGCTTGTCAAAGTGCGGTACCTGGAAAAAACCACAAGAAATCTCCAGCTTTAAAATTAGAAAATGAGTTGAGAAAACGCGGTGTAAATATGAATGTCAGGGGATTTGAACACTTAATTCAAGCAAATCAGTTAGATGAAATTAAGCCTAATAATACGACACAACCCGCAAACCTAGTAGATACTTCACTAGAAAGAAAAAGATTAGCATTTATAAAAAATGCCACTAGTTAGTTAGTTAGATTAAAGCATAGTTTTGTATCATGAATCGCCAAATTTACGATCGCAAAAATCAACAAAAGACATCATCCGCAACTACTTTAGATTGGGGAGTGCCTCAAGTGCGTCCGTTTATTACCCAATTGAAAATGCGATACGCAAAGCGTCAAGCCTCCGGCTTATCGCATAAACCCGACTTAAAAACATCTCTAAACCAAGCAGAAACTTACGGTCATCATCTCGGTAAAATTCAACTTGCGAGTGTTTCAGATGGTACACCAATACAAATGCTATCTGCAACAGATGAAGAAGATAAGCAAATGTCAGGTGTGCTGGAGGTAAGTAAATTAACTGATAATAAAGAGGTTTTGCATAGAGTTTTGCTCGTTGAAAATCAGTTAAAAAAATTAAATAACAATCATAAAAAAGATTCCACAGGCATTATTAACCCAATAGAAACATCTACATCAAAGAATAAAGACAAAGAAAAATCAGATGTGCGATCGACATCCCCAGCCGCACATCAGGTTTCCGAGAACAAAGCGACAGAAGATAATTCACCTACTCAAGACCCAGAAGTTACAAGATTATTAAATAAAGCAAGTAAGAATAATTTACCGGGGTTGGATAAAGTTACTCAAGATCAAGAAAATATCGCTCCTTCTACCTATAATCAAGATAAAAATACTCCACCTCCTAAAGCCGGAACAAGCAGTCAACTTTTAGCTAAAAAAGCAGCAATGCATTTATTAGAAAATAATCAGGAATTTACTACCACCCAGCGTGCAGTTGAGAAAGTTCCTTTGAAAGATGCTAAAGCTAAAGATAATCAACATCAGGTAAAATTGAAAAATGCTGCGGAATTAGTTCGCGACCAAGTAATTAAGGATGATAGACAAGTTAAAGAACACCTGCGAGGCAATTTTAATTTAGATCCAGAAATCGTCGCCAAAGAAGGTGGGGAAGAGTTGATTTTGCAGAAAGTGCAATGAAAAATAAACCAAAAAAGTATGTGTATACGTTAGGCTCAAGATAAATTCTTTGGATGATATTATGACTTATACCCCACCAAAACTTCTTACTTTCGAGGAATTTGTCACTGAATATGCTGATAATCCCCGCTACGAACTTATTGATGGAGAATTGCGTGACATGGAACCAACAGGTCTGCACGAAACTGTTTCAGGTAATATTACAGGTCGAATTTTTATTGAAATCCTCAAAGCGTCATTAGATTGGATAGTACCAAAAAGTTGCTTAATCAAGCCACCTGCTGCCCAAGCGACAGCACTGCGTCCCGACGTAATAGTTTTGGATAACGAACAACTCAGGTTTGAACCTTTATGGCAAAAAGAGCCGATTATTTGCAATGGTAGCACTATCAAACATATTGTCGAAGTAGTAAGCACTAATTGGCAAGACGATTATGCCCGTAAAGTTGAAGAATATGCATTTTTAAATATTCAAGAATACTGGATTGTAGACTTTTTAGGATTAGGAGGTTTACAATTTATTGGTAAACCAAAACAACCTACTTTTACGGTTTGTCAGTTAATTGGCGATACATATCAGCAACAACAATATCGTTTAGGCGAAAGTATAACTTCTTTCGTTTTCCCAAATATACAGCTTAAACTTGATGACATAATACCACGTTATAGCTAATCAGCTTCTTGCTTCAAATTTACAACAATCATATCTAAAAGAGTTTGTAATATTTGCCAGTCTTCTGGTTCATCAACCCAATCAATAAGTGTTTGCTCGCAAATTAGTTGAACGATTGGGTGATCGGGGTTGTTGCGTGCATTTTGTAGCAGTTGAATTAAATCCGTGATGCTATTGTGTTTTTCTAAGCGATCGCGAAGTCGGAAAGCTGAATGCTCCGCCATCTGCGGTAAATAATCTTCCCATCCCTCTTCTAGTTCTTCTGCTAAGTAGTAACAGCCGAATTCTTGTTTAATTGCTTCTTCAATTTTGATATTGTTTTCCATAAGTTAATCTTTGTGGTTATTTTAAATTGGGAAATACGTCAAAGGTCGCCAAGTTTTAGCGCTCGGAACATATTCGTAGACGATTTTAGCTTTATTAAGAGGCTGGGAATTCATTTGTATTTTGGTTACTGGTTTTTTTGTGTTTGGATCTTTGATATTTTGCCCTGTTTTTGGATCTTTTTGCTTAATTTTTTCTGCTTGAACACCAAAACCGTTTTTGCGGTTAGTGGAAACTTCAACTGCATGTCTAGCTGGCTGACCTGTTTTTGGGTTTACAAAACCACTTGTTTGGAATTCGACATTACCTTGTTTTAGTGCTTGATTTAAAGCTCGGTGTCCACGACCGAGTGCTTCAGCTTGAGCTTGAGGAGAAGTAAAGCGTGATGATTTAGTAGTTTTTGGCTCGGTTTGTAAACGGTTTACCAGGTCAGCGTCTGTCCGTTGATGACCGTGACGTTGATTTCCGTGACCTTGGGTTGACCTTTTCACTCCTGCTTGTTTTTCTTGGTTACTAATAGGTTCTAATGGTTGGTCGGAATTTATAGCTGTTGTTTCGGCTCTATATCTACTTGTATTTGCTCTCGTTTTTTTCTGTTGTATTACAGATGAATTTTGATTATTCTGGTCTTTTGCAGATTGAGTCTGCTCTAACTTGATTCGATCAAGATTATGACCAAAGTGTGTTGCCTGTTTTAATTGAGTTTTTAAATCTGTTTGATTATTATCTAACTTATTTTGTACGGCAAACCCACGACCTACCAACTGATTCGCTGAGGCTGCTGTATTTGTTAAGCTATAGTTTTTCTTCAAAAATGCTTGAGTAGTGGTCATTTAACTACTTTCACTAAGTATTCAACTCATATTCTGGTTTGAGTTTTCAAATCACAAATTGACAGAATGGGATAATTTTATGCGCCAATAACTTACAACTATAACGGAATTATATCTTAATGAATGAATCGAAAAACTTGCTAAAAATTAGACGAAAGTATAGTTTTTTGTCAGGTAATACAGCGATTCAAATTGCGTTGTTCTTCAACCAAAGTCTACCTGCGTGGACTCGAAATCTATGTCTTTTTTTATATTAAAATGGAGATTCCTAGAAGTCTAAAAAAATCAAAACTTAGACATAATCATTTTTTTTGGGGTCATATTTGACATGATTCCAACCACCCTTCCCATCAGATTCACGCAGTTTATGAGTCCAAGGAGCGCGGGGATTAAAATCTGGATTGCGAACATCAAAATGTGATGGATGACTTCCGATAGATGGGCTGGGACTCTGATATCTATCAGTTTTAGAGCCGCTTGCAGCAGAAGCTCTTGCATCTTCTAATCCGTGATAAGAACTTGTTTCTTTGTTATGTTGTTGATTAGCTTTTCTGGTTTGTTTGTGACCAATTGTATTCCAATGTTGTGCTGCATCTGGCTTGTGTCCCATCACCGTGTTGCTATGTCCTTGCACTATCTGCGGTTGAGCGGTATGGGTAGGAGAATGTACGTAGAATCTTCTACTTGGTGAATACAGCCAATCTTTTTTAGTCCTTGATGGATCTTGTGGGCTGACTGCGGCTTGCTCGTACAAAGGCATCATATTACCATGATCGTGAGATGGATTTTTATATCCTGCTGCTTCTCGTCTGCTATGTGGTGATTTCCCGCTAGGATTCGTATTTATTGTTAAGTTCGGTCTTTTCCTGACTCTGTTAGTTTGTCCGGTGGAATTTCCTGCTGTTGCGGGATTTTGTTTCCTTTTCCGAGCTAATTGAACGGGTTTTTCTATCTCCATTTTTGGCTGTGAAACTTGCGGTTTTGAAACTCGCTCAAGGTGATGACTGTACTGTTCCGCTTGGATTAAAGATTTTTTTAAATCTGGTTGCTCCCCCTGAGTTGCCTTTTGTGTCTGCATTACAAAAGGTCGTGGCTGAAACCTTCCTTGCGCTGGAATTGATAACTGTGGTTGTTTCGGGCGCTGATTTTGATGATGTATTTGGTTAGTCATAGTAATATTCAGGCTAACTTAAAATTATAAATATATTTTCCTAAATAATTTCTCAAAAAAATTATACTTTGGTCTAATCTTTTGCATTATGCAGTTTCTCATCTGTTCCGTCTTGACTTGACATATTAGTTTTTTGTTTTTTTAATTTTTATTAGAGTTTGAATTCGTGATCGCAAAAGTCAACAAAAAATCTTAAATAATCAGAGATTTTAAATATTGGTTCGACAGATTATTCCTGCATATGCTGTGAATACGCTAAAATTTAATTTACAAATTTCCAAATATTTAAATAATCAGGAAAAATGATGGCTGAACTAAAATTAAGCTCAAAGTATCCAGATTCACTTAGACAAATTATTCAAAGTGCTTTGTCAGAAAGATTATATAGTATTGAGGCTGGGATTAAAAGGACAGAAGAACGTCTTCAGGAGTTTGAAAATAAGTATCAATTATCGACTGAAGAATTTCTGATCCGTTTCAATAATGATCAATTAACCCATAATTTTGATTTTGACGAATGGATAGGAGAATCTCGAATGTTAGCACATTTACAAGAAACACGAGAAGCCGTAGAGGAGGTTAAGTTTGTTAATTGAACTTTATTTCCAGGAAGTTCATGATTTAATTCAATCTTATGATATTGTGGCATCATTTAATATTGAATATGAAAAGAGAGGATTTTATGAAGGTTTTATTCGAGCAATAATCAATTTGAAAGATAACTCATTACTATATGTACGGGAATTTGTTTATGTTGAAATTATTATAGATAGAAAAATGTATAGTTATCAATATATCGATACTGAGAATAATTTAATTTTCCGCTATGACAATACTGAACACCATCGTAAACTAAATCTTCCTAACTTTCCTCATCATAAACACGATGGAAGCGAAAATAATGTATTGAGTTCAGATGCTCCTTTTTTAGCTGATGTCTTAAAAGAAATAGAGAGAAGACAAAGTTGATTCTAACAGGTGAAAGTGCAAATATTCCTAAACTTTTGTCAAACCCAACTTTTCACCTCAGTATCCGTCAACGTCCGCTCCAACTTGATATACTCGCTCTTAGCTGCCTGCAACATACAATTCATCGTTATCGAACTCCCCGCATCAGCGGCTAAAAACGCTGCATTCATGGCAATACTGCGAATATTACCCCCCGCAACATTTAACTGTCCCAATTTCTGATAATCTAAACCTTCTTTGGGTGCAGATGACGGAAAAATCCGCCGCCAAATTTCTGCTCTTTGAGTAGAATCTGGAAATGGAAACTGGACGATAAACCGGATACGACGCAAAAATGCTTGGTCTAATGAACTTTTTAAGTTAGTTGTTAATACTGATAACCCCCGGTAGCTTTCCATTCTTTGCAATAGATAACTCACTTCCACATTAGAATGGCGATCGTTGGAATCTTTAACTTCAGTGCGTTTACCAAACAAAGCATCGGCTTCGTCAAATAGTAGTATCACACCTCCTAACTCTGCCGCATCAAATACCCTACCCAAATTCTTTTCCGTCTCCCCGATATATTTACTAATTACCGCACTTAAATCAATCCTGTATAAATCTAATCGTAGTTCCTGAGCTAGTACTTCCGCTGCCATTGTCTTACCCGTACCGCTCAAGCCAGCGAATAAGGCACTAATTCCCAATCCTCGCTTGCTTTTGCCTCCAAATCCCCACTCGTCATATACTTTGGCTCGCTGTTTGACTTGCAACGCAACATCTCTGATCACCTGTAGCTGTGATTCTGGTAATACCAAATCTTGCCAATCCGCAACCGAATCAATCCTTTGGGCTAAATCATCTAATTTCGGACGAGCTTGAGCGCGGCAGGTATCCCAAAGCAGATGATTGAAATCCCTTGTAACTTCTGAGTGCCGTGCTTGCTGCCACTGGACGGAAACTTGCGAACAGGCTGCTTGAATTACAGGGACGCTGAGATTAAATTGAGACACTAAATTACTGACTTGAACATTCATCGATGCTGATGTTCCATTCAAAGCCTGCTCCCAGATAGTGTACTGTTCGGGAGTTGTAGGACGTTCGACATCAAAAACTAAGGCTGGTCTTAAACGCGATCGCCGACGCTCGGTAGTGGTAATAATGATCGGAGAACGCATCCATTCACACAAATAAGTAATGGTGGATTCTTTATTCGCGTCTACCCCTTCTAAATCATCGCAGTCCATTAACAGAGCGCAATTCGCTAAAAGCACTTCTCGTTCCCAAAGTTGTTTAAACTGACTGACTTCAATGGAAGTAGTTGGTAAAGCGTGTACCGCGATCGCGTACAAATTTAGCTCTAAACAGTCACAAGCAACGGCTGCAATCGGACGTTTGCTCGCAACTTCATTACCACATAATTGTAATATTGGCAACTTAAGATAATCATAAATGTCTACCCACCAAGCAGCTGTCATTTTCTCCATTAACTGCAAGTGAGTTGCAACTAATTCCTCTGTGACTGTTACAGGTTCAACAATTGCCAACAAACGTTCATCAAGATGCTGTACCCCCATTAAATAATGCAGTATTCGCTCATCAATTCGTAACGGACTGCTGATTAAATCGCTTCCCGAACCGACTTCGATTAACTTCCAGCGACGTAATGCACCTGCGGGAGTCAAAGCGTTCCAATGCAAATTGTCGAGAATGGCGATCGCTAAACCAAAAGTCGGATATTTGCGTTCTGCATTTCCACAAGCAGCAGCACAAAGAATGGAAAAACTAGCATCAAGTTCTACACCAGCACACAACAACAGCAAATTCCGTTCAAAGTCACTTAAATTAAAAATACTACAGAGTCTATCTAATGCAGATGATTCCGAGGATGTATTAGAGTTATCGATCGGAGAATCGTCTACTAAATTTTGTGTTGGACTTTCATCTACAATATTTTCTTCTAGTAAACTTGGGTCAGCGTGCTTCAGTAAAATTTCCCTGAGTTTAGCCAAGGCTACCGTCATATACGTATGATTATCAACGTGCTGATGGCTGGTAGTTGTAGTATCCATTATTGAATATTTTTATATTTACGGTTTAAAATCCTCAATAAGAATAAATATCTATGAATTCAACCGACTAAATTTAACTTTATCATTTGTAAACAAAAAACGGTTAGCTTCCGAACCAATCATAACTATTGTGGGGTTGGCAAAAAGACGGGTTTTAAAAATAGAACCGTACTTTTCATATCGTTTATCTGTGAAATCCGAATCTTTTAAAAAGCTGATTGTTTCACCAATGATGGGTAAGCCAAACTTACCGGGAGGTAGAGGTAGTATTTTAGGATTAGTAGTTGTCATAAAATAACTTTCAAAATGGATTTTTTTATTTTTTGCAACTTAATCTTGTAACTTAAACACTTCGGAAATCAACATGGTAAATACTCCCGAATTATCATATTCAGCCGTCAGTCTTTTGTATTCGTAAGTGCTGACTAGCTTACCAGTTACTATTTTAAATTCTTCTCCAATATTTAGCTTTTCCGGCAGATTAACAACAATATTATCTGGTAAAAATACTGTCTGATTTTTTTTATTTGTTGGCTCTAATACAAACTCTTGATTTTCTGTTGAAGCCAATATTTGTAAATTACTATTCATAGTCTCTTTGCGTCCGCTCCACTTCCCAGATTTTTCTATTCCTACCTCGGCTGGTATACTAGGAAAGCTATTTAGATGCTCGCGAATAGTTGTAATTCTTTCCAAATCGCCGCTCTCAGTATAAACACTAACTACACTAGTCCGCCAATCTTGATATCTAAAAAATAACTCTATAGCAAATTTGTTTCCCGATTCCAGTTTTTTTGATACCACAGCATTTTTATCTTCACCAAAAGATATTGCTCTCGTAGACAGAAGTGCTGGGTGAATGACTCCATCTAGTTGATTACAAAGGTGTTTTTCAAGCTGCCAACTTTTTTCTAATTCTGTTCCATCAGGGTAACTGTATTTATTAGTATGAGTAATCAATGTATTATCTTCATTCGATTGAAATTGCCTAACAGCTTTAAATGAATTCAAAACTTTTTTATCTGGAGAATACATCATCCATATTCCGTGCCAAGCAAAACCTTCCGTGGTAATATGTCCAAATAAATTTTCCCAGTTTTTATCTTGTACATTCATGATGTTTTCGATTGAGAAATTAACTAAATAAAGTTTGTAGTAAGAGTTTTAACTCTTAAAACTTGTAACCAATTCCTAACGTTACTCCAGTATCAGTTTCATCAAAAAAGCCGATATTTACTCCAGCAGTAGCCGTAAATTCATCTGACAAAGGTACATCCACACCACCAGTAAGCAGTAATCCCACAGAGCTATCATCATCTGTAGAAACTGCTGCTCCCCCTCCAACATAAGGAACTGCAATTATTCTGGGTTCTTTAAAAATTGTGGATGATTTGATGGGAAAGTCAACTGTTACAGGTAGAAGAAATACAGCTTTGTCACTGATAGTAGCAGCAGGACGAAAAGATAAGTTATTTGTTATACCAATTTTACTGAAGATAGTAAAAGCATTTTCACCCAAAGCTGTATCTCCACTCAATCCAAAATTACCACCTATACCGATATAGTTTCGAGCAGGTATTGGTTCAGATATTGGAGTTAATGTTGGTTCAAATGTTGGTATTGGTTGTGGTTGTGGTTCAAATGTTGGTATTGGTTGTGGTTGTGCTTCAAATGTTGGTATTGGTTGTGGCTGTGATTCAAATGTTGGTGTTGGTGTTGGTTGTGGTTCAAATGTTGGTGTTGGTGGTGGCTGTGGTTCGAATGTTGGTGTTGGTGTTGGTTGTGGTTTGAATGTTGGTGTTGGTGTTGGTTGTGGTTTGAATGTTGGTGTTGGTGTTGGTTGTGGTTGGAATGTTGGTGTTGGTGTTGGTTGTGGTTCGAATGTTGGTGTTGGTGTTGGAGTCGGAGTTGGAGTTGGAGTTGGAGGCTCTGGTGTTTGGATAGGTGTTGGTGATTCTGGTGTTTGGATAGGTGTTGGTGATTCTGGTATTGGGATAGGTGTTGGGGTTGGAGACTCTGGCTGAGGTTGCGCTATAGATATTTTTAAATATGGCTCTATTGAAATAATAATAATACTGCTGAAAACAATTAAGAAAGCTTTAGGAAACAGCAATATAGAATCAATAAAGGTGTTTTTATTCATTGTAATTAGCTAGTTTGAATTTAAGAAAAAGTTTGATTAATAACATCAAATAAATATTTACAAATCTCAGCATTGATTTATTTATTAATCAAAAAATGTATGTCTTATGTAAAAAATAATAAATTTTTTAAAATCACCAATTATTTAATAAATTATGTTTAAATTTTCACCTTAGTTGCAACAAGTTTTCCTATTATCTAGCGATTTGCCTTCATACCAAATAGTGTTTTCACGTGAACCGTCTTGAGATATGCAGGTTCCTTGACCATCAAACATATTATTTTTAAATTCTCCTATATATTGACAACCATTGTTATAAATATATTTACCTATACCTTCGTAAAGACTATTCTTGAATTGACCTATATAGGTATCCCCAGTTTTAGAAAATAGAAAAGTTCCTTGACCATGAAATTGACCTTCTTGAAATTGTCCTTGATATTTGTTACCACTCTTGGAAAAAATTAATATTCCACAACCGTGATACTTCCTATTTTTTATTTCTCCATAATACCTATGGTCTTGATTATCAACCTCCGGTTCTTTAGTTAAAAAAGATTGTAAATCTGTTTCCGAGCAAGCAAGCTGCACATTAGTATTAGTTGTGAGTTGTTTTGAACAAGTCATAAATAATAAGCCAATTCCAAAAACTAGACTCACTAAAGCTCCAACACCAATCAAAAAGTTGTGGTTTGCTAAAGAAGTAATAGATGATAACTTCGTTAATCCTTGCATTGCTTCACCAGCACTTTGATAGCGTTCTTTAAAGTTCGAGCGCACCATTTTATCTAATAAATTTGCAAGTTTAGGGCTAACTGAAGCCTTATCTTGCCAAATTACTTCAAAAGTTTCTGGGTTTTTCGGTAGCTCTTGCGGTCTAATTCCAGTTAATGCATAAATTCCTAGCATCCCTACTGCATAAACATCGCTAGCTAACTTGGGATAACCATTAAACTGTTCGCTAGGCATATACCCATTAGTACCAGCAATTACCGAAACATTGGTTTGCTCTTGAGAATTGATTTTTAATTGAATTTCTTTGATAGTTCCAAAGTCTATTAATATTATCTTGCCGTCACTCTTACGACGCATTAAGTTTTGTGGTTTTATGTCTCGATGAATGATATTTTTGTGATGAATAATTGTTAATACTTCTAAAATTTCGTTTAAAAGCTGCGTCACCTGAGCTTCATTTAACTTATTGCCAGGAAAAATTTCTTGGCTCAAATCGTGTCCATCAATATATTCCTGTACTAAATAAAATTCACCCCCTTGTTGAAAGTGAGCAAAAAGTCGGGGAATTTGATTTAACTCATTTCCTAAGCGGTATAGGGCTTTTGCTTCCTTGTTAAAAAAAGCGATGAAGGCTTGGAACTCCTCTGGGTCTTGACTTTGACGAAGATTTTTGACGACACATAAAGGATGGTCTGGTAAATCTAAATCTTCAGCTAAATAGGTGATTCCGAAGCTACCGCTTCCCAATTGCTTGATAATTTTATAGCGATCGCGCAGTGTATGACCGGGGAGCATTGGATTTAACTATAAATAAAATAAATTATTGGAACATTTATCCATCTCAGGTTGCTATATATAAACAATTCCTCCAATCCGTCAAGAGAATTGTAATTTGAAGTTGCGGGAAAAAAAATCGACTTTTGGCTAGTTTTTACAGGCTTTATGGGGTAAGGGAGGAATTAATTGCGACAAGTCGGGGAACCATAGCCGAGCAGTGGTTTGGCTACACAGGCAAAACTCGCCTGCGCTGATTATATCCACGAAGGTGAACTTTGTTTGTGTAGCCCCAGACTTATAGTCTGAGGGTAGTCTGGAAATATGATTACCATTTCCCCGAATCATCTTCTTGTTGCAAACCGATTAATTGACGACGTTTCCAAGCGTAAGAAACAAGATTAATTCCAAATTCTTGAGCAGTGCGAATTGCTAATCTTGGCATCGCTAATTCTTGATCTAATCCCCAAGCGGATGCTAAATCACCTGTAATTAAAATCACACCTCCACCAGTAAATATTTCAATCGCTTTTCGATCAACAATTGGCAAAGCTGCAAATAAAAAAGGTCGTGTTTTTAAGGGATGATCTCGTTTTAATTCTTTGGCATTTTTTAAAGGAGTTCCTAATTGTTCGGCTAAAGCATGAGTACTCTGAATCAAGGCTTCAGCATTTGCTGGTGCATCAACTAAAAGTATTCCTCCTGTCTTTAAATAATTTTTCAGTGATTCAAGTTCTACAGTATTTAAAGATAATGCTTGTTGACCAGTTAGATATAGTAAATCGTATTCTTGCATATTATCTGCAAAACTTACTTGTCCTGGTTCATAAAGTCCTCTCAAATAAGGATATAAAGGTTCAATTGATTGCAAGAAGTAAGTTAAATTAAAGAAATTACGCGCACATTCTGAATCACTATGATTTACCTGTGCCATACTTACAATGGCTTGCGGACGCGCTTGTGCTTGTCGGCGATAACGCAAATCTATATTGTTATAACCAGGAAAAAAAACATCATCAGGTGGAGTAATCTCTTTTTGTCCGGGTTGTAAAAGTATGCGACAAATTTCTATTTCGGAAATCTCAGGTGTCGAATTTCTTTGGTCAAACCGATAAGCTTCTGTGACAATCTCTCTAGAGTTGCGCGATAAGCCGGAGGCTTGACGCTTCGCGTAACGCAATTCATCCGGGTCTACATAACTAACAGTTAAATAAACCATAATCGGTTCAGTATTAGCAACTTCTAAATCAACGGGAAAATCAAAAGCTGCGGGTACAACGATTAAATTACCACCTAAATCTATGGCGATACCGGGCTGAATTTGCACCCAACGTCCATCTCTATACTTAGCCTCGACTTTGCTAGGTGCAGGAATATCTCGCACTCCTAAACCGCAAACAATACCCGGTTGATTTAAACATTGATAATGAGTATTTTGTCGCGTGCGATGGTAATTATGTGCTTTGTGCCAGCGTTCGGCATTTATCAGCAAACCATCAGCAGCTTGTAAACGTTCAAATGGTTGAATTGGGGGTGAAGGAAAAGGGTGAGACATAGAATTTTGGATTTTAAATAAATCTTAATTTGTAATATTGATTTTGTAGAGCACTGCTACGTCTTTTATGGTTCGCAGAAAAACGAATCATTGCTACGTCTCTTATGGTTCGCAGAAAAACGAATCATTCACTTAATTATCAGAATTTTCTATATATAAATCGTAGGTACAAAAAGCAGGTTTTTCTTGTTCGATAATTCTTCTGATTAATCCTTCGTGTATAGTATTTGCTTCTTGCTGTCGCAACTTGACTACAAAATGATATGCTTGTCCTCCTCCTAATACAGCATTTCCCAGTTCTGCTTGATTAAGAGTAAAACTATTACCTAAAGGTTCAGTAATACTAATGTGTTTATCATCTTCGTTTGGTATGTCTTCATCTAAGCTCAATCCAGTATATAAGTGTAAATAAAGACGCAAGCCTTTACGAGTTCCGCGCCATCGGTATAATTCGATTGCACGACGAATTAAACGACGCTGCTGTGGTATTTCCTGTACTGAGTCAAATTCCCAACCAACCCAGTAAGCTAAAAATGGTAATAATGTTTGTGGTGCGGTTAAAGAGTCAATATTTGCCCACATTACATTGAAACTATCAACGACTGGTTGATAAGTTTGTTCAAAAATGTTCATGAAGCGACCAATAAAGTCTACTTCGCGATAGAGAAGCGGTAAAAACTCCATGTACAAAGACCAAGGACGTATAAATATATTAAATGCGTCACTTGTCTCGATTTGTTCTTGCTCTGTACCTGGATTTAGATGTAAATGAACCGAACAACGAAAATTAAGCTCTAATCTATCTTTTCCTGGTGATATTGCTTGCTGGTCTTCAAAGAAACTGGCAGGAATTTGAAAATAAAGCACAGCTTGCATTTCTTCTCTAGGTAGAATTTCGCTGCCTTCCGTACCAATTTGACACCACTCTTGAGGAAAGTTACCTTCAACTCTAAATCTCAACTCCAGGGCATTCTCAGTTAAGTTTTTTACCTGCACAATCATTTCGCTTGGTTGTCCGGGATGCATTAACAAACTGTTCCCAGTAACTACATCAAAATCTGCTCCTGTAAATGCCAAAGCTGCTCCCGGTAAAGCTTCGGGAATTTGCATGGGGATTAAGTCTATTTTGACATGATTAGAGGTTAAGCGACTTTGAATCATGATTAGGAGTTAGGAGTTAGGAGTTAGGATTTGTAGTAGCATTGCTACGTCTGTACGGGAGTTAGGAATAATTAACGATTGAGAATGTTAACTACGTGATTAGAGCGTAAATTGTTATCAGACCAAGAACAAATTAAACCTTGGATTCCTGGGTCTATGACGCGCTCTGGTGAAGGTTGCCGTCTCCATGTGTCTCCTTGTTTACGTATGGGAAATAGTAAAACTGGACCTAAATAACGCACACCTTGGGATTGTTGCAGTAATGCCACGATATCTGATTCATAAAGTGGTCGTCCGAATGCCCAGCCTTTTCCTTCAATTCCTCCAGTTAAAGGATTTAAATATTTATACAGTGAAACTCGGATAGTACGTAGAATTTCTTCTCGTGCGAAGGGGTTATCGTAGGCAGGTTCTAAACCGATCTCAGTCTGAACACAAACGCCCATGTATTCTGGTTGTTGTAGCTGTACTTGAATTCCTAATAATCTTCTTTCGTCTAAATAACGCGAAATTTTTTCTCTGAGTGCGGGACTCAGTTCAAATTTATCGGGAGATAAACCTTGTCCTTGGGCAATCGCGTCTGTGTTGTAATTAGGCACTATCAATAAACTAACTGTACCCGGTTGGCGATTCACTTCTGCGGGTAAACAGCGGACTCGAGCCACTGCTCCTTGTCCAGCAATTTGAGTTAGGGCTTCAAAATCTTCAACTGTAACTGCGCGATCGCGAGAACGTAAAATTCTCGGCGCTTTAATAATCGCTTGTTCGAGTGATTCTGCATCTGCTCCATTGATGGCATCTTGATGGTTAATTACACTCGCAACGTAGGGAACGGCAGATTTCAAAAACTGGAGCGATCGCTCTTGGACGTTACCTTGTCTACCTCCTCCTGTACGGTAACAAACCATTCTAATTTCGGCACCACGAGGGGGAAGCGCACCATATTGATATTCCAGATTGCTATCTAAATCGCTTTGAACAAAGGTATCTTCTGCTCTTGGATACTGAATGCGCGAACGAACTTCTGTTTCGCTTTTTAATTGACTAGGTTCGCGAATCAAAGGACCAAACTGAACTGTACCGAAGCACGAATCTATGACATAGTGAAGGCTTTGTGAATTAGAATCGGCAAAATCTCTGACTTCTTGCCATTTTTGAGGTAATCCATTGGTCGGAATCACTAAAATATACTCAGACTCTCGACGTTGCAATACTGGTGGTTGTTGAAGTTGAAAAACTTGCCCCGGCTGACCACTACTAATACCCAAACGTTCATCTTTAATTAGATTACTTTGACTTGCACGGACAGTACCACCAACTGCTTTGACTCCTAAACCTATAATTCGTGGAGGACGATTATAACCGGAATTATTCGTGTCTAAGGGAGTCAGTAAACAGCGAATCCAGCGACCTCGATAAGATATAAAATTAGTGACAGGCCAATTTTGCGGTAAATGTAGCCGTACTTCCGTTCCTTGTTCTGGGTTACTACCTTGTTGAGCAATTTCGTAAAAACTGAAACCCCGTGTTTGATCGTCTACTTCTTTTAATAAAATAGGTTGCCATTCTTCTCCATCCCAAGCTTCCCAGCGGCGCGGTGGTTGGTTCGGATTAATACCAGTAGGTGTAGCAGAGGTGCCTTGAATAGTAATTTCTAAAACATTGCCATCGAGGGGGTCATTAGAGTTAATCACCAAGTAAAAACAGTTACCTGGTGATGGTTCATCTTCAAATAATGCTTGTTCGCTACCTTCCCAGAATTCGGATTGACGATTCCAGGTATTAGTTATTCTGTCTCTCAAAGATTGGGGAATTTCTTCTACAGTTGATGCTGTCAAAAGATGTTGTAAACGAGGTTTAGCGATAATTAAAGCAGAATCAGTGCTAAAAGTAATAGCTTCTTGCGTTTCAGTTCGTACCGTCGAAACCTCAATTCCCGCTGGGATTGTGTAAGTTTCCGGCAAATCGGAACTTAAATAAAAAGTTAAATTCGTCCGTGCGGGTGCGGGTGGTTGGAGACGGATGCCCAATAATTCGAGAAAGGCGACATAATTTTTACGCGGTACTTGATTAAACCTCAGTAGCATTTGGTCGGTTAACCAAGCAAACAGTTCAATTAGGGTAATTCCAGGGTCACTCAGATTGTGATCTGTCCATTCCGGACAGTAGCGAGGAATACGCATAATGCATTCCTCCACCAAATCGTCAAAAGTGCGATCGTCTAAATTAGAAGTAGGTAAATTTGGTAAAAAGTCAAATTCCACAGTACGATTTTAGATTTTGGATTATAAGTGGCTGTAGAGACGTAGCACTGCTACGTCTCCCGACATTTCCAAGAAAAACGAACCATTCAAAATTAATGGGACAAACCACTACTCTGCCGAAGTTAAATAAAAAGGATAAACAAAACTATAAAGGTCGGGATAATCTTTGAGTTTGTATTTAACAATAATGTCAACTTTGCCAAGTATAGGATCGGGTTCCGCACGGACATAATCAAGGGTGATGCGCGGTTCCCAAACTTCCAAAGCTTCTGTTACATACATCCGAATTTGCAGCAAGGTATCGCTATTCAAAGGAGCAAAGGCTAATTCTGACAAGCGACACCCAAAGTTCGGTCGATATACCCGTTCACCTGGACTAGTACGAAGAATAATCCAAATAGATTCTCTGACTTTCTCGTCTTCACTGCTAAACGTTATGCCACCCTGCACATTTAATTGCAGTGGAAAAGCCCAACCTTTACCTAAATAATCTTGCTGCTGACCATAAACCGGGTCTGGCATTGTGGCACTCTCCGCAGTAGATACCATATATATCTAAAATATTAGGGCAGAAGATATAAACCTATTCGCCAAAGGTCGAGTTTCTTATCTATGGGATTGGTTTAGGACCTGTTATTGGTGTAGTCATTGTAATTGGTCCCAGAGTAGTAGTTAATGTCATAGTTCCAGCGGTAATCGCCAAAAGACCGGGTGTAGTAATCGTGATGGCTCCAGTTGCGGTCATACTTATGGCAGCACCTGACATCATACTCATTGCAGCACCTGACTTCATGGTCATTGCACCCCCTGCTGTGGTATCGATTGCTGTGGCTCTGGAAGTAATCGCAGCTGTGGCAGTATTGCTTATTGTGGCATTAGCTTTAATGCTGATACTGCCATCAAGGTCATTAACTAATATTTTCTGTCCTCGCGCTGTTTTTATTTCGATAAACTTTCTGGTGTCATTAATACTGATTTTGTTTCTACCTTTTGTTTCGATATATATACCTGTGTAACTCCTAGCTTTATCTTCATCTACAAACTGTAATTGATGTCCAATACGGGTTTTTAAGGTTCGCAGACGAACTCGACCGCCAACTACGCTGTCTTTTACAGAGGTTGGTGGTGTATCTTGTCCGTTCCAAACTGTACCAATAATATAAGGTCGGTGAATATCACCATGTTCAAAACCAACCAGCACTTCATCGTTTATTTCTGGTAGCCAATCTGTACCGCGACTGGAACCTGCACCAATTGATACCATCCTTGCCCAGTAACTCTCATGTTCTTCAGTCAGGGTAGGAAACTTAACTTTGACTCGACTCAACCCTTTGGGGTCTTGATTATTGGTGACAATTCCGACCAAAAATGTTTGACCTGGTTGTAAACGTGTTTGCGGTGATATGGAGTTGTATAAATTACCAGAACGCAAACCTCGGACGCTAAATTCTGTGGTATAAACTCGCTGGCTGTAAAAGTGGCGCGTGTCAGTAATGTAGTACTTGCCGCTAAAGCGATCGCCCATCTTTTGTAAACTTACAAACCTACCTGGTCGAATTTTGGGATTACCCTCTGCTTTCGCGTCTGCATAAACAAATTCTCCTCCTAATTCATCACATAAAGCTTGAGCCATTACATCTGCTTCTTTAGCAGTAGCAACGGGTTTGTCTACAACAGTCATTAATGGAGGTTTACTGATATTAAATTTGTTACTGCTGTTACTTCCTTTTAGATTACCAGTGTCAGTTATTACCTTCTCTGCTTGAGCCTTGGAGGTAATTAGTTTTTTCTGTTGGTAGTCCCAACTACGTACCTCAACTGCACTTACTTGTTCTGCACTAGTAACGCGAGTACTGAAACTACTAATTTCGTCTAGCCATTTCAATTCTACGGCTTCTTGAGCTTCCGGTTTCCGAAAGTTAATTTTGCCATCTTCAATAAAAAGCTCAAAGCCAATACGAGCCGCTCTTTCTCGCAAAAATTCCATATTAGTTTGATTTTCTTGAAAAACATACTCATGAGCATTGCCACTTTCGTCTATTTTTCCCAGTTGTATACCGACTTCTTGAGCAACTTTGCGTACTATATCGCTATCGGTATTATTCAAGAAAGAGCGATTTTGCCGTCCTCGATGCAGCCGATGCGAGGTATCGTAACCACGAACTATGATCGGTGCTTCAGATTTCTGATTAAAATGAACTTCAATTGCTGTAATTTCACCGTCAATTAAATATCCTTGTTTTTCCAGCTTAAAATTTTGGTCTTGGGTAGTACTAGAAATAAATCCTAACCTGACTTTTTTACCGATTTCAAATACTTTTTCATGTCGCCAAGGTTGATATTGAGATTTATCATTGGTAGGTAAATAACTGTTGTGAACTACCAATGTAAACATTGCTGGTAAATGCAAACTTTCTTCAATGGTAATTTGCATTAAATCCTTGATTAATTCAGGAGTTGCTTGTTGTCCTCCTATTTCAACTATAGGTTTAGATAAATAAAGACTTTCTTGTGCCATAATTAACCTTAAAATTTTAAATAATCTTGAAGAAATCGAAGAAGCAACTCTACTAAGACATTATTTTCTTCGACCTCTTCGACCACCTGGATTCTGCCCTTGACCACCTGGATTCTGCCCTCGACCACCTGGATTCTGTCCTTGACCACCTGGGTTCTGTCCTTGATCTCCTGGAAAAAGAGACGCACTTTGAGGACTATTTTGTCGATTTTGTCCTTGAGAAGCAGATTGAGTTCCTCCTGGGAGGTTATTTTTATCTACTTCTTGTAATGAAATATCTACCATTGCTCTAACTGGTGTTCCATCAGTAAGAAACATATTTAGGGTATAGGTTAAGCTAACCATTACACAGTAAAAATATTCATCTTTCCATACAAATGTATAAACTGGAGGACGTGTATCAGGTTTATTTTCAATAGTTTCAACTCCTTTTTTAATAATATTTATATACGTCATTACAGACTCTTTTGTTTCATATGTATCAAAAATTAATTGTTTTAGAGTAAAATTATAAGGTTCAACACCTGAGAAGTTAATTTTTGGTAATAAAGTTGTTCCTCTATTTCCCGGATGTTTTTGCCAGTTAACAGATCGAGTAAAGCTGATTTCGCTAGGGTTAAACATCAGTTCAATGTCTGGAGCTTCACCGTTATAAGCTTTGAGTTTAGCTTTTTCGAGTTGAGGTTGAAGTTTTTGAGGAGTAATGACTTTATGACTTGGCATTATTAATTGTTCTCCTTATTAATCTAAAATTACAAATCCAAAATCGTATTACCAAGGTAAACGACCTGTAAAAATACCTTGACGTTCTTTTTCAATTTCTAGTTGTTGCCTTAGTCTTGTATAAACTTCACGAGCAAGCGATTCGAGAGCTATTTGATCATCTTCTTTTGAATCAGAAGACATATTTATAGTTTCAGTTACTGGTTTTATTTCAGTAGATATATCATCTTTTACTTCACCACCTTTAGCAAATCCTTTAGGTAAATCATGTTGTTTTGTCAAGGAATTCTGCGAATTCTGCGAATTAAATGATGATTTTGAATCATGAAAAGGTTGATTATGTATAATATGATTTTTATTATTAGGTTCTTCAAAGTGGTAATTATCGTTATTTGTATTGATTAATTCTTCAATATTTGACCAATTTGAAGGAGTTTCAAAATTAGTATTAGAAGATGTATTCGTATTTGCTTTTTTAAAAATTAAAGGAGGTGATGAGTAGTTGTTTGATGATATTTTTTTGTGAAATGTATCATTACTTTTAGATTGAGAAGAATTAAAACTTTGATTGTTAGTAAGCGATAATCTTTGTTTTGTAATATCTAATCCCAGAGATGGAGAAATTAGAGAATTAGTCTGTTGTTTTTGCTGAATATTAGATGTTGAATCTGGGAGATTATTTTCAGATGTACCACCATTGTTGATATGTTCTAAAAGAGGAAGATTTTTCTGTGCATCTTGAGAATTTACTACAAACTCCCCAGGTGTCAACCGAGCAGGTACAGTATCTGAAGCCGCTATGGGATGATTATCATCAGCTTTTAACTGTGTTACCTGTGTCTCAGGAATAAAAGCTTGAGGTGTTTCACTCGTTGTTGATGCTGATTGTGTTGGAATAACTTCTAGATTTTGAGAATTGGATTCTTTAATTTGAGAAGATTCACTCGTTGCTGATTTTAACTGTGTTGGAATAACTTCTGGATTTTGAGAATTGGATTCTTTAATTTTATAAGATTCACTCGTTGCTGATTTTAACTGTGTTGCAATAACTTCGGGTGTTTGAGAAGATTCTCTCGTTGTTGATGCTGATTGTGTTGGAGTAACTTCTAGATTTTGAGAATTGGATTCTTTAATTTGAGAAGATTCACTCGTTGCTGATTTTAACTGTGTTGGAATAACTTCTGGATTTTGAGAATTGGATTCTTTAATTTTATAAGATTCACTCGTTGCTGATTTTAACTGTGTTGCAATAACTTCGGGTGTTTGAGAAGATTCTCTCGTTGTTGA
>NZ_JADEWL010000003.1 GCF_015207665.1 Plectonema cf. radiosum LEGE 06105 | reverse complement strand
TGTAACTGTAAGCAAGAGCTAAATTATTTTGCGTTGTTGCCCATTGTTGGGGGAAAGCTTCTTTTGTTGTAATTTGCAATGCAGCTTTGTAGGAAGCAATGGCTAATTCAATGTTTTCGGCAATATCCCCTTTGATTCTGTTTCTGTAAGCTATAGCTAAATTATTTTGCGTTGTTGCCCATTGTTGGGGGAAAGCTTCTTTTGTTGTAATTTGCAATGCAGCATTGTAGGAAGCAATGGCTAATTCAATGTTTTCGGCAATATCCCCTTTGATTCTGTTTCTGTAAGCTATAGCTAAATTATTTTGCGTTGTTGCCCATTGTTGGGGGAAAGCTTCTTTTGTTGTAATTTGCAATGCAGCATTGTAGGAAGCAATGGCTAATTCAATGTTTTCGGCAATATCCCCTTTGATTCTGTTTCTGTAAGCACTGCCTAAATTATTTTGCGTTGTTGCCCATTGTTGGGGGAAAGCTTCGCGGGTGTAGACTTGGAGAACAGTTTCATAACTAGCAACAGCAATTTCCATATTGCTAGCTTTACTACCCAAAGGAAACTGCTGAATCAAATTACCAAAATTACCAATATCTGCTGCAATAGATTCAGCTGCATCCGCTTCTGCTTCCTCAAAAGTATTTGTTGCCCAACGTCGCAATATATCAGCCAAAATACCATCGAGCTTATCTGTATTGGCAGCGAATAACGGATAAACAACTTCTGCATCACCGGGTAAATTTTTAAGGTCCGTTAGCGTAGCGTGTCCGTCAGGACATAGCCCCCGGATTTATCCGTGGATTATGCCATGCACGAAGCCCCTAAATTCAATTTATGGGGCATTAATTACGAATTACGAATTACGAATTACGAATTATACTCACCGTTACTTTCTGAAATTGCTCGCAAAATCTCTTCCAAAACCTGCAAATAAGCTTGTAAATCTTCCTCGCTTAAATCTTCTAATTGCGCTGGCGGGGAAGATTCAACATTAATATTTAAAGCTTTAACTAATCTACTTCCTAATCTTCTCAACCAATTCGCAATTCGCCACATTTTTAGTTTCCCCTAACTCAAGCTACTTCCACCATCAACTAAATCTTGATTCCCTGCTAATATTTCCCCTTCTTCCCCACTCGGACAATCTAGCAATTGTTGAATCAAATTAAGGTAAACTTGCTGAGGCTGTTCGTCCATAAAGCCAAATTTTAAACCTGTCTTTATGATATATCAGTAGAATTGTTGATGATTTCGGAAAATATGGAGTTTTGTAGAGATTTGAAAGATTGATGGTGCGTCACTTACCCTACAACGTATCCCAATACTGCTCGGTTAAGCCTAAAAATCCCAAAATGTGTAGGTTGGGTTGAGAAACGTTCACCGTAGGTGTGCCGAAGGCACAACCCAACATTTATCCCTCTTTTGTTGGGTTTCGCTGTCGCTCAACCCAACCTACAATTTCCCTTAACCGAGTAGTATTGCAACGTATCCTTCTTATTTTTATCCTTAACCTTCGCTAAACTTTGTTTAATAGCATTTAATAAAGTATTTTTATCAATATCCGAATTAACTTGAGAATTCAAAGAATGATTCAAAACTACTAGTTGAGCGTCAAGAATTTTAGAATGATTTTCATACCAATTGGCAATAGCATTTGATAATTGTTCTATATCGTCGGGAGTGTTATTAATTAACTTCTCTAAATTTGCAATCTTATCTTGAGAAAATAAACCGGGTTTAGTTTTGAGTAAATCAATAAAAGCGTTTAAATTTTGCTCTGCGAATGACATAAATTAACTCCTAATTATCCACACTGATTGAAGAATACTGTCAACTATTTAAAATAATGGTGCGTGACTGACGGTAATTTCAAATTATTTGGTAACAGATGATAAATTATCTTATAGTAAGTACCCTACAACTTAATAAAACTGAAAACCCTCTTAACAAAACTCTTCCTCTGCGCCCTCCGCGTCTTCGCGGTTAATCATTCTTATTTACCAAACGCAATAAAAACCTCAACAATAAAATAAACCACTAAAAAAACAACTATGACATTCCGCGAAGAGTTTAAACTACTATTACGCGCTCGCTACTCTTTAATTTACATTCCCACTCACGAAGAAGAGCGTCTCGAAGCCGTAATTCGCGAAGAAGCTGCAAACCAAGGTAATCGTCAGGTATACACTTGGGATTTTGTAGACGGTTATCAAGGCAATCCCAACGATGCGGGTTTCGGCAGACGCAACCCTTTACAAGCTTTGGAATTTGTCGAAAAATTACACGCTTCCGCACCTGCTGTCTTAATTCTCCGGGATTTTCATCGATTTTTAGACGACGTAGCGATTTCACGCAAACTCCGCAATCTAGCCCGTTTACTCAAATCGCAACCAAAAAATATCATCTTACTTTCCCCCCGTGTTGCCATCCCCGATGATTTAACCGAAGTATTAACGGTAGTAGAATTCGCTTTACCTAGCGCCCCAGAAATCCAAACCGAAATCGAAAAACTCTTAGCCGCTACTAATAATTCCCTCCCAAATCAAGTTTTAAATGAATTAGTTCGCTCGGCTCAAGGCTTGAGTATGGAGCGCATTCGCCGCGTTTTGTCAAGGGCGATCGCCCAAAATGGAGAATTACAATCAGAAGATGTGGAGTTAGTTTTACAGGAAAAACGTCAAACTATTCGTCAAACTCAAATCCTTGATTTTATTCCCGCTACAGAACAAATTTCCGATATCGGTGGATTGGATAATCTCAAAGATTGGCTGTTGCGTCGCGGTGGTGCTTTCAGCGAAAAAGCCAGACAATACGGTTTACCTCATCCCAGAGGCTTGATGTTGGTAGGAATTCAAGGTACGGGAAAATCTTTAACTGCAAAGGCGATCGCACATCATTGGCATTTACCTTTATTGCGTCTTGATGTGGGAAGATTATTTGGTGGTTTAGTCGGTGAATCGGAATCACGCACGCGCCAAATGATACAGCTATCGGAAGCCCTCGCACCTTGTATCTTGTGGATAGATGAGATAGACAAAGCCTTCTCTGGACTTGGTAGCAAAGGTGATGGTGGAACTACTAGCAGAGTGCTGGGTACATTTATTACCTGGATGGCAGAAAAAACCTCACCTGTATTTGTAGTTGCCACAGCTAACGATATCCAAGAATTACCGCCGGAATTATTGCGAAAAGGTAGATTTGATGAAATATTCTTCGTCGGTTTACCAATTCAAGAAGAAAGAAAAGCCATTTTCAACGTGCATTTATCCAGATTGCGCCCTCACAATATCAAAGAATACAATATTGACAGATTAGCTTACGAAACACCCGACTTTTCCGGTGCAGAAATCGAGCAAACATTAATTGAAGCCATGCACATCGGCTTTAGCCAAAACCGCGACTTTACTACCGACGATATTTTAGAAGCCGCCAGTCAAATTATACCTTTAGCTAGAACTGCCCAAGAAAAAATCGAGCAACTGCGTCAATGGGCTGCTTCTGGAAGAGCGCGGCTGGCATCAAAGCATAATCCTTTGAGTGACAGGATTCAACAGCGGTTGCAGTAAAAAAGGTTGGGAATTTGGAGTTGACGGCTTTTTATTACCAATCTATCTTTGACCTTTATAAATAAAATGTGATAGTTAATAGCAAGTATTAATTATCACATTCTACTTCCAACATAATTGTTATCATACTAATAGAATTACATAAACATTACCGTACAAATACTGTAGTGATAAATTGGGGATTCGGGTTTTTAGAGCAGTTGTGCTATGTATATTTCAGGGAAAAACAGACTTATAGTGGTCAAAAAGACTGTACTTTTGGAATAAATAGAAAATTATAGGGGCAAATACAAATATACATCAGGGATGATTACTTGACGTTCGGTACGCTACGATTCCGCGCTTTCTAATCAACCCTCAAAACTTCATCCAATTATGGAAAATATTGGTTATACTTACGCTGCTTCAGCTTATGAGGCACCGGAAAGTTTCAAGATTGTACCTTTCAGATTTTACAACAAAAAGCAGTCTACTTTTTTTGTCATGCGTCTTTTGTCTGTGGCGCTAACTTTATTCTTTTTAAGTAACCTTGGACAAGCTTTAGCATTGGAGAAACGGGGAAGTAGAGGTGCATCAGTTACATCGATTCAAGAGTGCTTAAAGAAATTAGGTTATTTCAACGCTTCAGCAACTGGTTTTTACGGTGAGATAACTGAAAATGCTGTGATTCGGTTTCAGAAAGATAATAGAATAACTGCTGATGGCGTTGTAGGTAGCAATACACAAAGGATTCTTCAATCTAAATGTGCGACTCCAAAGCCTGTAACTAAACCCTTACCTGAACTTTCAGTTGGTTCTTGTAGTAACGGTAAATGTCCTAATCTAAAACCTGGGGACAAAAATCGTTATGTAACATACTTACAAACTAGATTACGCGATTGGGGTTATGTTAAATTCAATCCTAACGGTAATTATGGTCCCCAGACTACAGAAGCCGTAAAGCGATTCCAACGAGATAATCAGCTGTTTGTCGATGGAGTTGTGGGACAGCAAACTTGGCAAAGAATTGATTCACCCCTTATCAAATGCGATAAACCCACTCTACAAAGAGGTGATCAAGATGAGTGTGTCACCCAATTACAACAAACATTACGGGAACTAGGTTATTTTAAAGGTTATCCCACAGATTACTATGGAATTGACACTTGGGAAGCGGTGAAACAATTCCAGCGTAATTATGAATTACCCCCCAATGGAATTGTAGATTCCCTTACCTGGAAAAAGTTAGAAGAAGCAGTTAAACATCGTTACATTGTAATTATCCCAGTAACGAGTCCTTACACTTTAGATGAAGTTCGTCGTTTTGTCCCGAATGCATCTATTAGCTTTAACCAAAAATTAGGTGAATACATCCGGGTGGGAGATTTTCAACAGCGTAACACAGCACAACAATCTGCTCAATCTTTTCGTAACAACGGTTTTAATGCGGAAATCCTAAGTCAAGATAAATTGTAGTATTGATGACATTTTTTCCGAATATTTTACCCGTTTGAATCATCAAGCGGGTTTTTTAAATCATTTAATGTATTTCTTAAACTAACTATACTCAACTTCAAATGTAATAATGATTGAGGATTTGAGAGTTAAGAGTTATAATTTGTCACTCATAGGTGTTAAAACAAGCTTCTTGCTAAAAGGTAATTACTATGTTATCTAACATACTCAAGTTAATACTTGGTGTTTTACTCGCGATCGCAATATTGGCTGGTGGTGGTGTAGCAGTTGCGATTTATTTGATGAATCGAGCTTCTATAAACCCTCCAAAACCAGTTTTTTCTAATGACAAAGCTGCGGTAAAAGCGGAAGCGGCAAAAACTCCCACACCAGGAGCAACTGCTGTTAGTGTTGAAGAAAAAACGACAGAAGAACCTACTCCGACAAAATCACCAGAAGAAGTTGAAAAACCACTACCACCAGGAGCTTATCCTGCTACAGTGAGTTGGGCTGAAGGTTTAATTTTAAGAGCGGAACCAAATGCCGATGCAGAACGTCTTGGTGGTGTTGGATTTAATGAAAAAGTCATAGTTTTAGAAGTAAGTGCTGATAAAACTTGGGAAAAAATTCGCATTGAAAGTAGTGAACAAGAAGCTTGGGTTAAAGCTGGTAATACTAAAAAAGTAGAAGAATAAATTTTCTTTGTACGGCAAAAAGTTCAGGTTTTTATTTTCTATTCTTTGTTGATTTTTTAATTTGATTTGTGTTCCAGGCTGCAAATCTCCCTGTTATCTTTTGGTTCTTTAGTGTTCGTATTGACGATGAAACTCTAAAAATCAATTTTAAGTAATAGTATGATGATTTGATACTTTTTTAACCCCTACTTAATTTAGATTTAATCCTTAGTATTTATAAGTTAAAAAAAATATGAGCTAATTGAACATTTAGAAAAAATTTAATGTACAATTTATACACATATTACTGAGGGAAGGTTTCCGTAAAAGTCGATTTCAAATTGTTAATGAATATTTGTAGAAAAATGTTTAAGAATAACAGGTTTACTCTACCTTTAATATCTCTTGTCACAGTATTGAGCATCGCTAACTCAAAAGAAGCTTTGGGTTTAGAAAGAGGAGATAATAATGCTCAAGTCAGAGATGTTCAGAGTTGTTTACAGAGATTGGGTTATTTCAATGGTCCAGTAAACGGTAACTTTGGTTCGATGACTGAAGCTGCGGTGAAAAAATTTCAGCAAGCTAGCGGAATATCTGCTATCGGAAAAGTTGGTCCGCAAACCCAAACTGCATTACAACGCAGGTGCGGTGGAAGTAGAAATGATCGGGTTTCTAATCCTAATAATTGTCAAAACGGACTGAAAAGCGGTTGTAGTGGTGCAGCAGTGACCAAATTACAGCAGGATTTAAGAAGTTTAGGGTTTTACAACGGTCCAATAACGGGTAGATTTCTGCAAATGACCACAGATGCAGTGATTCGATTTCAACGACAAAAAGGCATAAACCCCATTGGTGTTGTTGGACCTCAAACTAGTGAAGCAATACGTTTAGCGCTGAATACATCCCAAACTCCAACTACTTCCGGTCGTTTTTGCGATTACAACAGAGAGATTATTACCATCGGTTGTAGAAGTGATTGGGTAAGACAGTTGCAGCAGACACTAAAGGATTTAAATTATTTTAATGGAAATCCTACCGGCTATTTTGGGGAAACCACTAGAGACGCTGTAATTAGATTTCAACAAGACAATCGTCTCCAGGTGACTGGAAGCGTAGATTCAACCACTTGGGGTGCAATAAGTCGAGCTTCTAGACCGAATTTACCTCCAAGCATTATGGGATTAGGTTCTAGGGGTTCTCAAGTTACAACTTTACAACAAAACTTGAAGCAGTTAAATTATTTTTATGGTAATCCCACGGGCTTTTTTGATAACTCTACACAAGAAGCAGTAATCCGATTTCAACAAGATTATCGTCTTCCGGTAACTGGAACTGTAGATCAATCGACTTCTCAAGCAATATCTACAGTATTGAAAAGTCGAGGAGGAGGTTCGGATTTTGAACCGATTTATCCTGGAGACAATAATCAAAGAGTCACACAATTGCAAGAACGTTTGCTGGAATTAGGTTTATTAAGAGTTAATCCCACAGGTTATTTTGGTACTCAGACAAGAGAAGGTTTACTCGCATTTCAGCGATATCAAGGATTATCCGAAACTGGTTTTGTAGACGAACAAACTTGGGAAAGACTTGGATTTAAAAATAACAATGAAAAACGTTATGTAGTAGTTATACCTTTGCGAAATCAAGATATTTACAATCAAGTACTCCAGTACATACCCTCCGCTCAAATTGGTAAATCCAGACTGGGAGATTTTGTCAATGCTGGAGAGTACGAACAACGTATGGAAGCACAAAGACAATCCGATCTTCTGCGCGATCGCGGTTTTGATGCAAGAGTAGAATATTTTTAGCAAGCACAGAGATGGGGTTCGGAAGGGGACAATAGTTGACCAAAAAATTGGGATACAAGCCCCGTGCTAAAGCATCGGCTTTTCGACAATTTAGGATACAATTTGAATAGTCGCCATAGGGCATTGGGAGACTTTAAACGGACGTCGAGGAAGAGTAAGACTAATAAAGGTAGCATCATCCAGTGAAGCGTCAAGAATCACCGCACTTTAAGGGCGGTGAGTATGTCAAAGTGAGTATAAATTGCATAAACCCCAGGCAAAGTTCCTTTGGTGGAGTACTAGTAGTCTTTTTCATTTATTCTGACGGGTTCATTTATCTGCGAAACCATGTAGAGACGCGAAATTTCGCGTCTCTACAATCCCGCATAACTAATGAAATGAACTACTAGTAGTCCACCACATAAGTTATGAGGGGTAATCAATGTAATATTGTAGGTTGGGCTGTTCGCGCAAGCGTTGCGAAGCAAAACGTAGTGGAGCCTCGGCACCCGCGTTGGGTTGCGCTATGTCCTGTCGGACAGGCTTCGCCAACGCTTAACCCAACCTACGAAGAGGTATTTTAACTCCTCAAAATTAATGTGGCGGAGTACTAGTGCTTTGTCCCATTAATTTTGATGGGTTAAATATTTGTAGTGCATTGGCGTAGCCTCCGGGGCAGGCTACGCCAACGCACTACGAATTACGAATTACCCAGCAAATTTAATCAAATAGACTACTAGTGGTCTTTATTATCTCAAAATATTTTCAAATAATTTGGGATAAAAATTTACGGGTTCGTTCTTCAGTAGGATGGGAAAAAAAGTTATCAGGTGTAGCTGCTTCTACAAGGGTTCCCCCATCCATCAAAACTACGCGATCGGCAACTTCACGAGCGAATCCGACTTCATGAGTCACTACCACCATTGTCATACCTTCCCTAGCCAGGTTTCGCATGACATCGAGTACTTCTCGTACCATCTCCGGATCTAAAGCAGAAGTGGGTTCATCGAACAACATAATTTTAGGCTGCATTGCTAAAGCACGGGCGATCGCAACTCGTTGTTGTTGTCCTCCCGAAAGTTGTCCGGGATATTTCTGTGCTTGTTCGAGGATTCCCACTCGTTCCAAAAGTTGCATTGCTAATTCTTCGGCTTTGGGTTTGGGTAAGCGACGTACCCAAGTCGGTGCTAAGGTAATATTTTTGATGACGCTCAGATGAGGAAATAAATTGAATTGTTGAAAAACCATTCCCACTTCACGACGAATTGTTTCAATATTTTTTAAATCGTGACTGAGGGTAACACCATCAATTTCAATCTTTCCTTTGTGGTATTCTTCCAAAGCATTAAAAGTGCGAAGAAAAGTAGATTTACCCGAACCAGAAGGTCCCATTAACACAACAACTTCCCCACGATTTACAGTTAAACTCACACCTTGGAGAACGTGAAATTTACCATACCATTTATGAACATCTTCTGCAATTATTATCGGTTTTTCTTGTAACATAATATTTGAAAATTGGTAATTGGTAATTGGTAATGGGTAATGGGTAATGGGTAATGGGTAATTGGGAATGAGTAATTAAATCCGTGAAATCCATGCAATCCTTTTCAATCCGTGTTCAGGAATTGGGTATGGTATATTATGCAGACCTTTAACCTTTAACCTGATCAAAGCTGTTTTTCTAACTTCCGAGATGCTAGAGACATTGAATAACAAAATACCCAATAAATTAACCCGATAAATAAATAAACTTCTGCATAACGACCTAAAAATTGCGGTTGGGCTAATATAGAACGTGCAATTCCAGTGAGTTCGAGTAATCCGACTAAAGATAATAAAGAAGTATCTTTGAAAAGACCGATAAATAAACCAACAATTGCCGGGATAACTGCACGCAAGGCTTGCGGTAATACAATTAACAATAATATTAAAGCTGAATTTAATCCCAAAACTTTTGCTGCTTCAACTTGTCCTCGTGGTACTGATTGCAATCCTCCTCTAACATTTTCTGCCATATATGCTGCACTAAATAATATTAATCCCGCGACAGCCCGCAAAACTCGATCTAAACGAATTGGTAAAAATAATGGCAACATTACTTGAGCTAAAAACAAAATCCCAATTAATGGTAATCCCCTGATAATTTCAATATAAAGAATAGAAAACCACTTGACGATGGGTAAATTGCTAGTGCGTCCTAAAGCAAGTAAAACTCCAATAGGAAAAGATAATAAAATACTGATTGCTGCCATTAATAAAGTCAACAATAAACCATTCCAATCAGAACTAGATACCGAACGTAAACCTAGTCCACCACCAATTAGCCATAGAATAATTGGGAAAGATAATAACCATACAAAAGCTAACCAAGGTGCAATAAATTTAGTTAACTTTACTCCTAATAAGAAACTAATAAACGCTAAAATACCGATACCGAGCAGCCACAAACGAGAGTTTAAATCTACTGGAATAATTACCAATAAAACACCGAATAAAAACGCGGTAATTATTACTGTTAATTGGGGAAATTTTTGGCTAGCTGAGAATATACCTAATGTTAAAAAAGTCAGTGTAGAAGCAATTGCGGCTGAAATCCAAACTCGTTGATATAAAGATTGCGGATATCTCCCAACGAAAAATAAACGTAAATTAGCTTCAATTACCGTCCATTGTGCTTGCGTAATTATCCATCTAAGAAAATTCCATCCGCACAAGAATATAATTACTAAGCAAATTATTGTTAATAAACTGTTGTACCAAGTACTAAATAAATTTTTACGAAGCCAAAACATAAGTCAATTTTGGATTTTGGATTTTAGATTTTGGATTGAAATTTATCTCAGATTAACCCACCTTCGTTGGGTTTTGTTGGTGTAGCTGCGGTTTAAACCGCCCAATGCTCATGCTCTCATCTCTCTTTAATCTGCACGCTTCTATTAAACAAGTTCATAATCAAAGAAATAATTAAACTAAATGTGAGATAGGTAAGCATGATTAATATCATTACTTCTACCGCTTTCCCGGTTTGATTAAAAGTAGTTGAAGCAACAAAATAAATATCGGGATAACCAATCGCGATCGCTAAACTCGAATTTTTGGTTAAGTTTAAATACTGGCTTGTTAATGGTGGAATAATTACCCGCAAAGCTTGGGGAAATATTACCAATCTCATTATCAACACAGGTTTTAAACCTAATGAACGCGCAGCTTCCCATTGCCCTTTTGATACCGATTGAATTCCACCACGAACTATTTCGGCGATGAATGCACCAGTATAAAAAGTTAACCCGATTAATAATGCGGCTAATTCTGAAGAAAATCTTAATCCTAAAACTTCTAAACCATCTTGACTTAGATAAATCAATCCTCCCAGGGATATTCTATTATTTACATTGGGGAAACTTAAAAAAACAGCAGAATACCAAAATAATAATTGTAAAAGTAACGGTGTATTGCGAAATATTTCTACATAAACTAAGGCAATATTTCGTACTAACCAATTATCGGAAAGCCTTGCTATCCCAGCACTTATACCGACAATGGTGGTAAAAATAATTCCCGCGATAGCGACTCGCAATGTGTTTAGTAAACCTATCCACAAAGCACGACTATAACTGTCAGTCGGTTGATAATTAATCGGAGTTTCTCCAATATCAAAAGACGCTTCTTGTTGGAGAAAATCAAATCCAAATTGAATACCCAACTGTTGTAAATTACGAGTCACATTAATCCATAAAACCATTGCGATCGCGATTGCTAGAATTACAGCAATAACTTGTATCGCAATCTGCCAAAACCTCCTATCGCGCCAAAATGACATCATCAGTTATCAGTTACCAGTAATCAGTTATCAGTTATCAATCATTAATTGTTCTTTATTTCTTAATAATTCTTTACCGGAATGGTGGAGAATATAGTAAACCGCCTTTTGTCCAAGGTTGATTGCGATTATCGCGGGGTAAATTGAGTTTTGTTTTAGAACCGAGATTGCGATCGTAGATTTCTCCGTAGTTACCCACGTGTTTGATGATTCTGGCACCGAAATCTTTTGGTAAACCAATAGAGACAGCTAAATCTCCTTCTAATCCCAGTAAACGCCGAACTTCTGGGTCTTTACTACTAGTTTTTAATTGTTCTATATTCTCAGAGTTAATACCTAACTCTTCAGCTTTAATAATTGTATTTACTACCCATCTTACGGTATCGCCCCATTTTGCATCTCCGTCTGCTACTGCTGGAGCTAAGGGTTCTTGTGATAGAGCTTGTTCTAAAATGACGTGTTCTTCTGGTTTGGGTAAAGTGGTACGTCGAGAAATTAACTGCGATTTATCCGATGTCACCGCATCACAACGTCCTTGTTCATAAGTAGCGTAAGCAGTGTTAATATCTTCAAAAACTACGGGTTTGTAAGTAATTCCCCGCTTTCGCATTTGATCGGCTAAATTTTGCTCATTGGTGGTTCCGGTTTGGGTGCAGATTGCTTTACCATTAAGGTTTTCTAAGGATTTAATATTGCTGTTTTGACGTACCATCATTCCTTGACCATCGTAAAAAACCACAGGTGCAAAGTCCAGACCTACAGAAGTATCACGACTCATCGTCCAAGTTGTATTACGGCTAAGAATGTCTACCTCTCCGGTTTGAACTGCGGTAAATCTTTCCTTAGCGTTGAGATTGCGGAATTCTACAGCGTTGGGATTATCAAATAAAGCAGCTGCGATCGCACGGCACACATCCACATCAAGCCCGCTGTAATTACCGCTAGCATCAACAAAACTGAAACCGGGTAATTGTCCGCTAACCCCACAAATTAAGTTATTACGGCTTTTTACAGCATTTAAACGGCTGTTACTTTTTGTCGTTGGTTCCGCAACACAAGCGGACATCGTAAGCAACAGAGGTATTAGAAACAAAAGTTTAATACGCATTGATTATTTATATACGTCATATAAGCGAAATATTGCTTAGTAAACAATATCAGATAGTTTTGAAATCGGTAAATTCTTTATTTAACATGAATTCAACAGAGTAAAACCAACCATTAATAAGTCATGTTTTTTGCCTTAAATATCTGTAATCTTATATCTTGCACCTTCTCCTAGTGGAATATACAAGTTGATATTATTTCTCAATAAGTTAATCCTAGAAGATAGAAGATAAAAAATCATCAAATAGATAACAAAAATAATCAATTAGCTTCAAGTATTATCTTTATTTACTCCTGAAGAATAAAAAAATCAAAATCACAAATCATCTGGCGATAGATTTACAATAGGATGTCAGCGTTTATAATTATTTATTAGTAGAACAACTAAATTTTATAGTAATCTAATAAAGCTATTATTTTTCGGCTAATAATTAGTATTTTTATGAAAACGCCACAAATAAAACTTTTGACAGAACCGTTTCTACAATTCCCGACTGAAAATTCCATAAAAGTTGTCTGGTTTACGGAGTTTATGGGTGAAGCACATTCTGTAGCATATGGTAGTCAGTTGCTTGAAAGTGTCTTTACTAAGAATATTAGATTGATTCATTTAAGAGAAGACCAACAATCGCGAGTAGGAAATCAAACCGCAGACGGAGAAGTTTATCATAAACCTGTTTTGCGGGAAATATGGCGACATGAAGCTAATTTAACTGACCTAATTCCAGGTAAACGCATATCTTATCGAGTCACAAGTATTGCAGAGAATAACCAATTAATCAGTAGTAAGACTTATACTCTTGAACCAGCACCATTACCCGGTAAGCCATTAAAAATTTTATTGACTTCCGACCATCAAATCAAACCAATGGTAGCAGCAAACTTACAAAAAGTTAAAGAAACCTTTAAGCGAATTGATGCAGTTTTTTTTGCTGGTGATTTAGTTAATATACCAGACCGAGCTAGTGAATGGTTTGATGATAATCGTGGTAATGCTTTTTTTCCTTGTTTGCAAGGACGTGCTGAATATGTAATGGAATACGATGGTGTAGAAACTACTTATACTGGAGGACAAATTATTCAAAATGCTCCCATATTCCCTTGTATTGGAAATCATGAAGTGATGGGACGCTTTAAGACGGGAAAAAGCTTGGATGGAGAATTTAACGATACGATTCCTCGTAATATTGCACGAGAATTGTATGGAAAGGAATCATTAAAAGATAACTCTTTTAATACCGATACTTATGAACAAATTTTTAGTTTACCCCAAACAGAAACGGGGGAAAAAAGTTATTATGCAATCAGTTTTGGTGATGTGCGTCTAGTAGTTTTATATGTAACTAATATGTGGCGTTATCCTATCACAGAAAATAACCGTAGAGGTAAATATGCCGAACCAGCAAACGAATTTAAAAATCCCAAAAATTGGGGATATGGACAGCATATTTACGAACCAATTTTTCAAGGTAGCGCTCAATATAATTGGTTGGTTAATGAACTAAATAGCAGGGAATTCCAACAAGCTAAATACAAAATAGTGATGTTTCATCATCCACCCCACACTTTAGGAGATAATATCATACCTGCTTATACCGACCCAGTGCAGATAATCGAACGGGATAATAATGGTAATATTACTTCGATAAGTTATGAATATCCTAAAGAGCAGGATTATATTATCCGTGATTTAATACCCCTGTTAGAAGCAGCAGGAGTACAGTTAGTATTTTACGGACATTCTCATTTATGGAATCGCTTTGTTAGTCACAGTGGAATGCACTTTTTAGAAACATCAAATGTCGGTAATTCTTACGGTGCAGCATATGGAAATAGAAAGCGCAACAACGTACCCAATATTAATAACAATAATTATACAGAAATTGGCGACCCCTATGGTTTAGAGCCAATTGTACCCACAATCGCACCACTTTTAGACGAAAATGGTCAGCCATTACCTTATATTGCTAGCAATGAAATTACCGTCTTTAGCATTTTTGATACGGAACAAGGAACTATAAGTAGTTATCGTTTCGATACTCGTAAACCTGATTCGGAAGTTATTAAATTTGATGAGTTTAAATTGAAGGATGATGTAACTTTTTAATAGAATTATCTTTCGGAATCTTATTGAAATTAAATTTTTTACTTTTTGTTGCAAAAATTATAATTCTTTCTCTATTTTGCGGAAGCGAAAATTCTTTAGAATTTAGTACTTTATAGTCAACTAAATAACCTAAATTTTCCAAAGAATAAATAATTACATCTAAAGTTCTACCTTTATCGTGATGAAGTAAATGGTTTACATTTTCCAGAAGTACAACACTAGGCTGTTTAGCTTCTAGAATTTCGCAAATATGAAAAAATAGTGTACCTCGTGTATCTTCAAAACCCTGTCTTTTTCCACAGATACTAAATGGTTGACAGGGAAAACCTGCTGTTAAAACATCAAAATCTGGGATTTCTTTAATATTTATTTTTGTAATGTCACCTTTAGGCTTTTCTCCAAAATTATTAAAGTAAACTTCTTGACAAGCAGAATCTATTTCACAAGAATATACACATTGATATCCAGCTTGTTCAAAAGCTAGTCTAAAACCTCCAATTCCAGCAAAAAGGTCAATAAATGTATGTTTTTGTTTATTCACATCAAAATAATTATTCAACAGTCTTTTAATATAACAAAAATATGTCAATCTAATTGATTAATCTGACATCTATACAAATAGTACTTTATCTTAAATTAATCTTTAACCGACTAGCTTAAGCTGTCTTTTTTTTTATTTTTATGAAAAGAAAGTAGTTATAAATCTGATTGATTCAACCATTCATCTTTTATAATTTCAAATTCCAAGGTATCCCAATCGCGATTTTTAAAAAATTCATTTTTAGCTAACTTGCGCTTGAATTTCATTCCTACTTTCTCTAATACTTTTCTTGATGCGCTATTTTCAGCAATACAATGCGACCAAATACGGTATAATTTTAACTTCTCAAACCCAAACTTTAAAATAGTGCTTGCAGCTTCTGTAGCGTAACCTTTTCCCCAATAATTTGGTGAAATTTCATAACCAAGTTCAGCTTCACTAGATTTGAAATTGTGTTTGCGAATACCGCAGTTTCCGATTAGTTTATTCTCTGCTTTTAATATTAATGCTAGCTGAAATTTAATTCGTGGTAACTGTTTTTGTTGCTCTAAAAACATTTGAATAAAATCTTCTACATCTGCGCGATCGCGATTATAGGATTCATCAAATTGTAGATAGCGTGAATCGGATTGATAAGCTAAAATCGCCTGCCAATCTTCAACGATAAATTCCCTTAAAATAAGTCTTTCACTATTAATCAACATTTACTAATCAATCATATTATTTTTATCTCCTAATAAATACTATTTACATCAGCTACCGCTTGACAAAATTCGAGTAATTCTTGTTCTAAAAAATCTCTCTTTGCGTAGTTAGCCATGACGCTGACAAACTGTACATTTCCCAAAATATACCCGTTACGAGAATCTATTCTGTCCAAACTCGCTGTTTTGGGATGCAATACATTACTATCCCATTCACTAGTTGTCTGATGATTATCTAAATTCCATCCTGTATAAGGACATCTACCACCTTGTTTTTCCCAAAGCAATTTTAAATATTCTAGAGTAATATTACATTCACGTCCATTACTTTTTACTCTTCTTCTTGCAAGTCTATGATGTTGACGAAATGGAGAATATTCATCTCTTCTACTATTAATTAAATGATTAGTTAATATATTGGTCGAAAGTTTTAAAAATTTACAATCATCTATCGAATTATTACCCAAAATTTTATATTTATAAACGTCGTGACAGAATTTTATTAAATCTTTTTCGGTAAAAATATTTTTCGCAAAATTAGCAATTACAGCCACAAATTGGATATTTTCAGGAATGTAACCCAATGAAGAATCTATACGGTCTACACTCGCTCTATCTATTGTTAAAATTGTATTTTGATAATCAGTAGTGCTGGGTAATAAAACTAAATTCCAGCCAGTGTAAGGGCAAATTCCTTGTTGCTTTTCCCACAATTGTTTTAAATCCGCTAATGTGACAGAACATTCATGCTTTCTATGTTTTGCCGATTTTTTCATCACCTTCAGATGATTTCGGAAAGGTGAATATTCATCTCTTCTTATTATGTTCCTTAAATAAGATGTATCTTTATTTGCTTTATCTCCAAAATTTGTTAACCCTTTAAACTTTCCAAAGCATGATTTGGAACAGAAATGAAGTCTTCCTAATCTTTCACTTCTCTTAAATTCTGCTATTCGTTTGTTAAATTTTTTTTGACAACTTGGATTATGACAAGTCACAACTATTATTGATGCAGCCATTATTCTTAGTTTTTTAGTTTTTTAAATATGAAACTTTTTTTAAACTGAAAGAAGCAGTGATTTGTAGTAAATCTAAATTCTCATAAAAAAACACATTTATCAAGATATAAATTTGCTTGATAAATGTGCTTCTAATACATTAATAAATTTTATGGAGCTTATGGGAATTGAACCCATGTCCGAAATGGGTATTCACCCCCGCATCGTTCACAGGTTTAGCCTCGTTTACCCTTAAGGCAGGGACCGTTCATTATCCCGAACGGTGGGATGCTTTGGTAAAGTCTTTTCTAACAAGTCCACCAAAGGGAACTTATTAGAGCATCCGTTGGGGGTTGCTCTCTAATCCTTAACGGAGTCAAACTAGAGAGAAGCGCACGAAAAAAGTTTAAGCAGCTACTGCTTGACGCTTGAATGCTACAATGTTGTTTGCATTTATTATTTGTTTTGAGCCTTGATTTACGAGATTTGACTCTCTCTCGACCTGAATCAACGAGCAGCTTTCACCACCCCGTCGAAACCATTAAAGCCCCATGTGCTTCATACTTTATTATAGTGCGGATTTTGCAAATGTGCCACTAAACTGAAATTATGAGCTTGTGAAAGGTTTATTTCTTACAAAAAAGGCAGAGGGCAGAAGGTAATTACATTCGGGCTGATAGACACAAAATTTCAAGTGTTATAACTACCTGTAAATTATACGCAACTATTTATAGGTAACAAAAATAATAAGTAATTAGTTGATTTTACTCAATTGACGTTTGGGGAAAAATCGCTTAATTATATAGAGCAACACAAATAGAAAACTAGAAGTCTATCAAAATTTCAGCTTCAAAGCTCCTATCACGAAATTATGTAATAAAATACACGTTACCTAATAGAAGTGTATTGGGGTTAGTTACTTTTTTTCATTTTATTAGTAAGTATGTCTAAACGTGCCTTGAATGTTGCAAAGCCAAAGTTAATTTTACAACATTTGTTAGCAGTAATTTTCACTACCAGTTTGCTTGTTCCTAATTTAAAAAGTCAACCAGCAAGCGCACAAGTAACCAGATATTGCCATATATCATCCAGCGCAGCCGAAGAAAAAGAGCAATTGCGGTTGTTAGCCCAAAAAGGCGATCGCGATGCAGAAAGACGCTATCAAGAGTTGGTGAGAGAACACTCGCGAGCAGTACAGGACTGTCGGAGACGCACGTGGCCCCAAGTTCAAGCAATTTGGCTGCGCTTGTATCCCTGCGACGTTCAAGGGGGTTCGCTGCAAAAAATCATGGATAAGGTTGTCAATCAAGGCTACAACCAAGTTTATATAGAAACTTTTTTTGATGGGCAAGTACTGTTACCAGCAAGTACAAATAATACAGCATGGCCCTCTGTGATTCGGACTCCAGGTCAAGAAAACACCGATTTATTGGCGCAAGCCATCCAAAAAGGGCGCGAACGGGGATTAAAAGTATACGCTTGGATGTTCACTACTAACTTCGGCTATACCTACGCTAAACGTCAAGATCGAGAAGATGCGATCGCCCGCAATGGTAAAGGTCAAACTAGCTTATATGTAGTAGATAACGGTTCTCAAGTATTTGTTGATCCTTATAATTTACAAGCAAAACGGGACTATTATCAAATGATGATGGAAGTAATGCGTCGTCGTCCGGATGGAGTACTATTTGACTATGTGCGCTATCCTCGTCAAGCTGGTAAAGATTCCATCGCCAGCAGAGTTACAGATTTATGGTTATATAGTAAATCGACTCAACAAGCATTATTCCAACGAGCGCTAAATAATAAAGGTTTGCAGATGATTCGGTTATTCTTGAGCAAAGGTTATGTCACATCAACGGATATAGCTCAACTAGATCAACAGTATCCCGAAGAAATAGAACCCTTATGGCAAGGACGTAATCCAACCATACAGCAAAAGGCGATCGTTCCCCCCCAAGAAAGACAACCTCTAGTGCAATCAGAATTGTGGCAACTTTCCGTTGCTCATGCGATGCAGGGTATTGTAGATTTTTTAGCATTAGCAGCTTACCCAGTTCAGCAACAAGGAGTTCCCGCAGGAGTAGTATTTTTCCCTGGTGGAAACCAAACAGTAGGAAAAGGTTATGATTCGCGCTTACAACCTTGGGATAGATTTCCTACTTCTTTACAATGGCATCCGATGGTTTACGGTAAATGTGATAGTACCAACTGCATTATTTCCGAACTCAAGCAAGTATTAAATACGGCAAAACCTGGAACCCAGATAATTCCAGCCTTAGCTGGAGCTTGGGGTAAATCTATGAGCAATCGTCCACCTTTAGAAGAGCAAATGCAAGATTTGAGTCAGTACAAATCAAATATCAAAGGAGTTAGCCATTTTGCTTATTCTTGGCAACATCCCGAAGATGATAATAACCGAAAATTCTGTCGGATACGTTAGGTAAACATAACATACAACGAAACTAATCCCACAATTAAAAGTCGGGTTTTTAAGAAGTTAAATATCTTTAGACAAAACAATCATCCTAAAAACCCGACTTCTCATACAAAAAATTTTATTAACCGCCAAAAAAGTAGTTTAAGTTGATTTCAATATTAGTACTCGAACCAACTACGAAAACTGCTGAATCCCCAAACTTCGGAGGCCCTGTAAGAATTCGAGGATTTCGAGAAAATCCGAAACCTTCTTTAGGTATACCCAAAGAATTTGTATTCAGTTTACCATCACCATTGCTATCGTGAAACATTGCTATAGCATAGGTACCAGATTTTAAAGAAGGAATATTCAGTTGAACAGAATTATTTTCAAGTTTGACGCATTTTGCTTTTAAAGCATTTTTATCATTGTTAGGAAAACCGCGACTGCTAGAAAAAAGGCTAAAACAAACTTGTCCTTTTTGATTTTTTAGACCCTTAACTGTAACACCAAGATTACTATTGGCAGTACCCTCAGCACTAGGTAAAAATGCTAAATTGCTGAACACAGTTAAAAGTAAGATACCGACGTGAAACTTATTCTTCAGTAAAATCATAGAGATAAAAAAACAACAAACTCTCAAAGCATAAAGCAAAAAAATTTACTCTATAAATTTATTACTACACAATGTTACGATTTAATCAGTGAATTTTACAATGTAGTTGTTATTGCAAACTATCTGGGTTTACACCCAAGGCTTTTAAACGTTCCGCAAGCATTTGTACTCGATTTTCTGCCGTTTGACGACGTTCTTCCTCTAACTTGGCACGTTCTTCGGCTTCAATAATCCTTTCTTCGGGCGTAAAAAACCTTTTTCCTGACTCATTGTACCAATACAACCATTCCCGCGTTATACCTTGATAAGTACCTCTTTCGCACCCAATTCCCAAACCAATTTCTGTTAGCCAAACAGGATTTCCTGAGTGTAAAACGTACTCACCATTGACCAATTTATACACTTCTAAAGGTGCTTTGCGCCGACGTTGGGGATTGTATACTACATAATATAAAATTTCTAATTGAGCATAAAATTCTTTTTTGCTAGTATATTCCCCTCGATAAGTTTGGGAAACAACTTCTAAAACCATAATTGGCAGCTTGTTTTCTTCCCAAAGTACGTAACTCAAGCGTAGAGTTTCATCAATAAAACGTTCAACACCCAAACTGAGAAATCCATCAGGGACAATAGCTGGTTTATTTGGATCGTAATAAATTCCCATGTCCACACCAAAAAACCAATCCCGACGTTCAGCCCAGATTAAAGCTAGTATTGCTTTAAGCAAACCCGGAATTAAATCTTGCAGTTCATTATCCACAGGTGTTTCGTCAGAGTCTGGTAATTCCTCGGAAGAAGGTAAGCAGTGTAACGGGTTGTAGTTTAGCATGAGAGGTTTACCACAATTGATACGATTCTATAGATATTTTAGTTAACCATCGCAAAGACATAGAAATTGCCCGCAGGTTAGAAACCTGGGGCTATAAATATTTTTATATTTTTATCAATTGTCGGGTGTGTGACGCTTCCACAAATTCACTAACCAATTAAAAAACTTGTAGCGTCACGCACCAATGATTTTTCCGATTATCAAAAATCAAAATTCCCAATTTCTACGACGGAAGATTAACCTTATATTTAAAGTTCCCAAATCAACTAACTAATCAACATTTTTCAAAAGCAGAAATTTAAAAGTTAAATAAAGAAATCAAGTCCACTGAAGTAGTAACTAAAAATTAAAGTATCAAAAAATACTGATTTTCTGGTGGCTATAAAAATTAAATGTTGGGCTATGTCCTATCGGACACGCTGCGCTAACGTTCCTCAACCCAACCTACTAACTATTTTCTCTGTGTTTCTTTCCTCTGCGTTCTCTGCGCCTCTGCGGTTATTTAAAATTGGTGCGTGACGAACAAAAATTATCAGAGCGTCACACACCCGTTGCAAAAAATATGTATTATATTAGCCCGCGCAGACGGATTTTATTTGTATAACCTCTGCGCCCCTTTGCGTTTTCCTTAGCGCTCCTTTGCGTTAAAAAATATATTCCAAATCCCACAAAAAAAGGACAGGTTGAAAACCCATCCCGTTGATCAAATAAAAATTACCATTACATTAAACTAACTACCAATTTCCGGCGCACTCATCGAAACAGCAGGCACTTTCTGCTGAGCCAAACTCGGTACAGAGCCACGCAATCTTTCTGTTAACTGAATTGTTGTCGCATCGTAAACCTGAGTCAAAATCTTCGGATACAAACCAATTCCGATAATTGGAATCAACAAACAAGCAACAATAAATATCTCGCGGGGTTCAGCATCGATTAATTTTTGAGTAGAAATCAACTCTTGGTTTTCTTCACCGTAGAAAATCTCCCGCAACATTGATAGGAGATAAATCGGAGTCAAAATTACACCAACTGCCATTAAAAACACCACAAAAATCTTAAAGATGTTACTATAAGCATCGCTGGTGGCAAAACCGACAAATATCATCAACTCCGCCACAAAACCGCTCATTCCTGGTAATGCTAAGGAAGCCATCGAACAAGTGGTAAACATAGCAAAGATTTTACCCATTTTTTGACCAACACCGCCCATTTCATCGAGCATCAAAGTATGGGTTCGATCGTAAGTCGCACCAACAAGGAAGAACAAACTTGCTCCAATCAATCCGTGGGAAACCATTTGCAGTACTGCTCCACTCAAACCTAAATCGGTAAAGCTAGCAATACCAATCAGTACAAACCCCATGTGAGAAATTGAAGAATAAGCGATTTTCCGCTTCAAATTACGTTGTGCGAAGGATGTCAAGGCGGCGTAAATAATATTTACAACCCCCAAAATGATTAACGCTGGCGCAAAATATGCGTGTGCATTGGGAAGCATTTGAGCATTCATCCGCACCAACGCATAACCGCCCATTTTTAACAAAATCCCGGCTAGTAACATATGTACAGGGGCTGTAGCTTCCCCGTGAGCATCCGGTAGCCAGGTATGCAGGGGAATAATCGGTAATTTGACAGCATAAGCTATCAAGAAAGCTGCATACAGCGCTAATTCTAAATTGATGGGGAAATTCTTAGCGCCCAACGTTGCCATATCAAAAGTAACGTTATCGCCGTAAAATGCCATTGTCAGGGATGCAAGCAGAATAAATAATGAACCACCTGCGGTGTACAAAATAAATTTGGTGGCTGCATATTGTCGCTTCTTACCTCCCCAAATTGCTAGCAGTAGGTAAACCGGAATCAATTCGAGTTCCCACACTAGGAAGAATAAAAGCATATCTTGAACTGCAAATACGGCAATTTGTCCACCGTACATTGCTAGTATCAAAAAGTAGAATAACTTGGGTTTAAAGGTGACGGGCCAAGCTGCTAGAATCGCTAGCGTAGTAATGAATCCGGTCAAAATAATCAGGGGCATGGATAAACCATCTGCCCCTACCGACCATTTTAAATCTAATTGAGGAACCCAGGCATAACTTTCAACTAATTGTAGATTGGGATTAGAGAAGTCGTACTGAGTGTAAAAAGCAGTAACAATCAAGGCAAAATCGATCAACCCGACTATCAGGGCAAACCAACGTACTGTTTTACCGTCCTTATCGGGGATGATGGGAACTAACAGCGATGCTGCTACGGGCAACAAAATAATCGTTGTTAGCCAAGGGAAATTAGCTGTATTCATCGAATTAGTTAGGAAGGAATAATAAATTTTGGCTATCAACTACTACTAGCTATTAAGTAGCAGTTTTTTTTTGATTTGGCGGTAATGTTTTGCTTGATTTAACAAAACGTGAGTTGGATAAAGCGAAACCAACCATTAAGAAGTCGGGTTTTTTAACTTAAATATTACTAAGACAACAAAAACATCACGAAAACCCGACTTCTCACCCAAAGTGAAAGGTAATTGATCTGCTAGCGTCGAATTGACGTTAACAAAAATTCCAAAAAGATGAAGGCAGAGAAACTAACTTATCTGCCTTCATCCCCATTACTCTAATTCTTCACAAGTAGAAACCTAACATATGACATTTCCATATCAGGTAACACCAAAGACAATTACCAAGGCTAAAACAGCCCCAAAGATAATCAAGGCATAGAATTGTGCGCGTCCGTTTTCTAGGTACTTCAAACCTTCACCGCTGACAAGGGTGAAAAGTCCTGTAAGGTTAACAGCACCATCGACAACCCGGAAGTCAACTTCCAAGACTTGTCTGGCTATTCTACGCAAGCCCAGAACAAATACGCGATGGTAAAAATCGTCAAAGTACCACTTGTTAAGAGATAGCTTGTAAAGTGCGGGGTATTTGGCTGCAATGGCTGCTGGGTCGATTTTTTGGACTCGATACATTAACACAGCCAAAATAATTCCCACAACGGCGATCGCCACGGAAAGACCAGCCATAGTATAAAATTCTGTGGGGTCAAATTCTGCGGCTTTTTCGATCACTTCTGCTAAGGTTTCGCTGGGTGGATAGATAAACTCCTCAAAATAGTTAGCATAAGGAGTTCCAAGCAAACCAATTAGCATCGAAGGAATCGCCAAAACCATCAACGGTAAGGTCATTGTCCAGGGAGACTCATGGGGTGTATCGCTGTGTCCATGATCGTGAGAATGGTCGTCGTGGGTAGAAGATTCCAATTCTCCCTGCTTCATTGCTCCAGGACCAAAATTAGGAGCGGCTTCTGATTCTACGAAAATTGTCGCTGCCGAGTTCTTCAACTGCTGCAAAATGTTCTCATCTTTACCCTTGAATTTGCCTTCAAATGTCATGAAATACATTCTAAACATATAAAAAGCGGTAATTCCGGCAGTTAACCAACCTACAAACCATAAAAATGGGTTAACAGCAAAAGCAGAACCGAGAATTTCATCCTTTGACCAAAAACCGGCGAAAGGTGGAATACCCGAAATTGCCAAACAACCAATCAAAAAGGTAGTTGCTGTCACTGGCATATATTTCCGCAATCCGCCCATGGCTCGCATATCTTGCGCCACACTGGGATCATGACCGACAACTCCTTCCATGCCGTGAATTACCGAACCCGAACCGAGGAACAGCATCGCTTTAAAGTAAGCGTGGGTCATTAAATGGAAGAAACCCGCAGTGTAAGCGCCTACTCCCATCGCCATTACCATATAACCAAGTTGGGAAATCGTGGAGTAAGCTAAACCTTTCTTAATGTCATTTTGGGTGATGGCAATTGTTGCCCCCATAAAGGCGGTAAATGCGCCAACATAAGCAATGACACTCATTGCTGCTGGGACGTGTTCAAATACCGGGTACATCCGAGCAATCAGAAAAACACCCGCTGCTACCATTGTTGCCGCGTGAATCAAGGCAGAAATCGGGGTAGGACCTTCCATTGCATCCGGAAGCCAAACGTGCAGCGGAAATTGAGCTGACTTCGCTACTGGACCGAGGAAAACCAAAATCGCGAATACAACGGCGAGGACGTTACTCAAAGCCCCAGTTTGTACAAGTTCGGCAAGGCGATCGCCCATAATCTCGAACTCGAAGCTTCCCGTCGCCCAAAATAGCCCTAATATACCCAACAACAGACCAAAGTCACCAACGCGGTTGGTCACAAACGCTTTTTGGGCTGCATCTGCTGCTGACTTGCGATCGTACCAGAAGCCAACCAGCAAGTAGGAACACATCCCCACCAGTTCCCAAAATATATAAATTTGTACCAGGTTCGGACTAACTACCAAACCGAGCATTGAGGAGCCGAATAAACTCAAATAGGCGTAAAACCTAACGTAACCGGGGTCATGAGCCATGTAGCCATCGGTATACACCATAACTAACAAAGCTACACTGGTGACAATCGTCAGCATTACTGCTGTCAGGTGGTCAACAGTAAAACCCATAGTCAAGTGAAAGCTACCTGCTGCTGCCCATTCTAGGGTGCGCGTATAAGTCGCGTGTCCTTGAATTTGACTCCATAACAAACTAAACGACAGCCCCATTGCCGCTGCCATTAAAGAGATAATTAAGGCGGCATTTAGCTGTCGTAGGCGATTAGTCGCCTGATTAAACGAAATTAAGCCCAAGCCGACCAGCATCGCTCCTAAAAGCGGTAAAACTGGAATCAGCCAAGCATATTGATAGATTACTTCCATCGAGTCATGCCTACTTTTAGAATTCTCCACTAACTTAGAACATTGCTACGAATTAGAAAAGAAATCGTTGCGACAGAGCATAAGTCTTTGTCCAAGTCAATTATCTATCCGCGCCGCAATTGTTCTGGTCGGAACTGTTAATAATTGTGACACACACAATTTAAGATAAAATACCCCACCCGGTAGTATTTGGGTGAGGTAATTCCAAATTATTTGATTTTTATTGCTAATTTTCGCCAATAATTTCACTTTTGCCCTTGACCTTGCAATAGAATGCAGCACTTTTACAACAGTCGAGGTCAGCTTGTATAATGTAATCTTTAATAAAATTTTTACCTTTTCTTAAACCTCTATTGCAACAAGCATAAGTTTTAGGGAGTCATCATGGGTTTTTATCCCAATTCGCCGGGGAATGTAATTCTTCGTCTAATAGTGAAAGTCCGGCTAATTAGCACTAAAATACAAGCCGTCAAATTTAATTAAATGAACTACTAGTAGTTCACCACATAAGTTATGAGGGGCTAAGATGCCTCTTGGTAGGTTGGGTTAAGCGGAGCGCAACCCAACATCAGCGTTGGGCTTCACTCCGTTCAGCCCAACCTACAATATTACATTAATTACCCATCAAAATTAATGTGGTGGACTACTAGTACTTGACCACATAAGTTTTGAGGGGTCGAGCAACGAGGGAGTTGCCGCTCGCTGGTGGTTTCGAGCCAGCGGGAGCTATGTCAAAGGCGGACACGCTACTTGTTGACCGTACTACGAATTTCTTGCCGCTCATAATTAATGTGGTCAAGTATTAGTTATCTAATTATAAAGTAGTAGCTTTTAACCTCCGTTCGGTAGAATTGTAAGTTCGCGGTAAATTTGTATAACTATCTTTAATTTCAGACAAAGCCGCAAAAAAGTCTTCTCTACCTCTAAAACCTTCCAAACGCTTTCGTACAATGCCGTTTTGAATTAATAACAAAGTTGGAAGTGTTTTTAATCGATAGGTAGTAGACAGTTTAAAATTGTCATCAGCATTAACTTCAACTAACTTAATTTCTTCGCCACATTGAGATTTAAATTGCAATAATAAAGGCTTTATGATGTGGCACAGACCACACCAAGGTGCTTCAAAATTGACTAAAACTGGAACTTGAGATTCTAAAACTTCTTTTGTAAATGTCCGTTCACTAACCGACAACACCATGACGCCTCTCGAACTTAATGGTTTTCATCTTATCTTCGATCAAACTAGCCATAATCACACCCGCCGTTTCTTGTCAGCAGTTATTTCCATCACTTTCTTAGAGATATCCTAAAGGAATATTACTTCCCTCCAGGTCACATCTATTTTTTTTATCCTCCGGGTGCGTCACTTTTTTCAATGTCGGGGTGATAACCCACTCTATAAAGCCTTGGAAGCCTTGTTCACGCAGTTGCTGACATTGCATTTGTTATCTAGTTCTGACAAAAAAAGTTACAGATGGCTGTTTTATTTTTTAATTTCGATCAAAACTGTCGTCATCCAATATAACCTTCCCAGGGCAAAAGGGGGCGTTAACTTGGTTAGACAGATGGTCAAATACAGTAGCTATTACTATTTAATCTCCACTTTGCCAAAAAAACACCCTACAACAAGATAGTTGTTTGAATTTATCCTACATGGAATTGGTCCTAAAGGATCGGCGGTAAAACTGAATATCTTTGCGCCCCAATGCTTTTGGTGTATGTCTTTGAACAAATCATAGCTCACCATTGTACCCTACTAGTTAAGCTGAATAGAAAGGGGTGAGACCACCAAAATAAAAGCACAAATACTGCAACTCCAATATAGGCAGGACGAAGAAATTCTCCTATTTTAAGAGATTGACGACCATCGAAAATTGCCGCAAAAGGAATCACGCTAGTGCGTTGCTTAGCTTTTTCAAAAGCTTCACCGTAACGGGAATGCAAACGGCGATCGCCATGCCAAACAGCAAACAAATGGTGTAATACTAAGCCGATAGAAGTGAATAGTGTAAAAGTAGTACCGATCCACAAAGTATGAGCAACACACCAAATTACTTGTCCTACCATTTGGGGATGGCGGGTAATACGAATAATTCCGGTTTCATAAAGGTGAACTTGAGGCTTGGAGATAGCAGCAACTTCCAGTAGATTAAATGTGGCAGGATATAAAAATAAAAAAGAAATTGCCGATAATACCCAAACAAGTGTCTGTATTCCAGGTACATTTTGTACCTGCCACAGTTGCAAGCCATCATAACGATGGTTAAAAAAGTAAATAATTAATATTACAGCTAAAACCAAGCTGACAAGTGCAAATAAAACTCGGTAAAGCCTTGCTCCAATCCGTTTTTCTGCTTTTTCGCGCAAGGCTGCTCCTCCACTGTGAACAATCGCAAAAGTCAATAATAGTCCCAGCATGACAAAATGAGTGGAGGTAAACCAACTCGATACAGGCACAATAGTATACATAGTTCAAGAAAGAATACAGCAAATTAAATTCAGTACAACCAATACCACAAAGTTCTGCGGAGGAGGATTTTGGTCAAGATGTTGTGCTACTGTCTTTTCGGGTAATGCCTAAGTAATTTAATACGCATTTTCATATTTATGCCTAGTAAAAAAAGCAATGAAAGCCCGAATGTTGCCAAAACTGCTCCTTTCAATTTCGTGGGTTGAGCCTTATGTCTGACCTTCCTTTTACTTTAGATCAGTTACGCATACTCAAAGCAATTGCCGCAGAAGGGAGTTTCAAGCGTGCTGCTGACAGCCTCTATGTCTCCCAACCGGCGGTAAGTTTGCAAGTGCAAAACTTAGAAAGACAACTGGATGTTCCTTTATTCGACCGTGGAGGTCGTCGGGCGCAGTTGACTGAAGCGGGACACTTACTTTTGAGTTACGGAGAAAAAATTCTCAGTCTGTGTCAAGAAACTTGTCGCGCTATCGATGATTTGCAAAATCTCCAAGGTGGTACTTTAATTGTCGGTGCTTCTCAAACCACGGGGACTTATCTTTTACCTCGGATGATTGGGATGTTCCGACAAAAATATCCAGATGTGGCGGTGCAATTACACGTTCACTCTACTCGTCGCACTGCTTGGAGCGTAGTTAACGGACAAGTTGATTTGGCAATTATCGGCGGCGAGATTCCTGGAGAATTAACGGATTCATTGGAAAAAATTCCTTATGCTGAGGATGAGTTGGCATTAATTTTACCCGTATCTCATCCATTTGCAAAACTGGAAACCATCCAAAAAGAAGACCTATACAAATTGCAATTCATTGCCTTAGATTCCCAATCTACTATCCGTAAAGTCATAGACCAAGTACTCACACGTCACGACATCGACACGCGGCGCTTGAAAATTGAAATGGAACTTAATTCTATTGAAGCAATTAAAAATGCCGTACAATCCTCCCTGGGTGCCGCATTTGTCTCAACTAGCGCCATTGCTAAAGAGTTACAGATGGGAATGCTTCATTTTACCCCGATTAATAGTGTGGTGGTTAAGCGGACGTTGTGGTTGATTTTTAATCCCAATCGCTACAAGTCGAAAGCTGCTGAAGCTTTTAGTAAAGAAATACTGCCTCAGTTTGCCGCACCTGGGTGGCATATAGATATGTTAAAATCATCACATACTTCCATTCCTGTGAATGGTTTAGAAGTACAGGCATCCAACTTTAACGAAACCTAAAGTTATGTCACTAGTCTTTTGTCATAGTTATTACTGGAAAAAGTTTCCGCCTCTATTACTAAGACAAAAATAATTACACTAAAGTAGACGATTAACTCTTGTTAAGTAAAGAAAATCATGTGTAAATATTTCTGTCGGATTACTTAAATAGGACTTCACTGTTTGACTAGCTGACAAATTGCTCATGACTTGTGACAAACAATGGAAATTTACTGTACTCGTCCCCAGTGTCCCCGTCCCCAGAACCATTTTGTCGATTTAGATGATAACGCAACTCTGAGAACGGCACAGCAAAAATACTGCACTGCTTGTGGGATGCCTTTAATTTTAGCCGGGCGTTATTTGCCAATCAAGCTGCTTGGAAGAGGGGGGTTCGGAGCAGCATTTTTGTCACGCGATCGCTATACTCCCGGAATGCGACAATGTGTAGTCAAACAGTTTCTCCCAGCCGGAAATTTGAGTGCAACTCAACTAAAACTAGCTCAAGATTTATTTGAAAGAGAAGCAGTGGTTTTAGAGGAGATTGGCTCGCAACACGAGCAAATTCCCAACTTATTTGCTTTTTTCCCTGTGATAGTTCCCGGTTTACAGCCAAACCAACAAGACCAATTTTTTTATCTGGTACAGGAATATATTGATGGAGAAAATTTAGAAGAAGAATTAACTCGTAAGGGCAAATTTTCGGAATCAGAAGCGTTGTTTCTACTACGTTCAATTCTCCCGGTACTGCAATTTGTCCACAGTAAAGGTATTATCCACCGGGACATCAAACCTTCTAATATCATGCGCCATCGTAATGGTAAGCTTTTCTTACTAGACTTTGGCGCAGTCAAGCAAGTCACAAACAGCCCTAGTGGGTCTGGTAATTCTTCTACTGGAATTTATTCTTTAGGCTTTGCACCACCAGAACAAATGTCTGGTGGAAAAGTATTTCCTTCTACGGATTTATATGCAATGGCAGTAACTGTTGTTTTGCTATTAACCGGGCAAAAAGATGTAACCGAGCTATTTGATGCTTATAGCAATCAATTGCAATGGCAAGATCAGGTAAGTGTTAGTTCTCACTTTGCCCAAATTTTAGATAAAATGCTCCGTAGTGCGCCAAATCAACGTTTTCAATCGGCAACAGAAGTTTTAGAAGCTTTTGATTCTTCCGCACAATCAATACCCGATACTTCACTAAATTACAATCAGCCACAGGTAATATCCCAACCACCACCTACACCACTTCCCAAGCCATCAACATCTTCTAGTACTCCAGTATCACAATTCTCTACACTGGAATTATTGGCTGGTTCGGCTTTTAGTGGATTTGAAGCAGCTTTAATTTCCATAGCATTTTTAAGTGTACTCAAATCACCTGGTGTTACTTTTGTGATTTCAGCTATTATTTTAGGAATATTAATATTTGCTCAAACTAGACGATGGATTGAAAAGTTCGATTTAGTAATTATTCCCGCCATAACTTTATTAATTATATTTTTTGTTCCCTTGTTACGAGGTGAACTTGTTATTCAACAAATAGTTGTTATTTCTTTAGCCGCAAGTTTAGTTACTGTTGCTTTTACTTCACTATTTCGTCTGATCTATAAAATATTATCTCTAATTTTGTAACAAACATTCAAAAATTATTAAGTTTTAATTTCATAAAATAAAGTGGCATTACTGAGAAGTAAGTATGTTAACGTGATTTCGTAGACGCAGTTGGGTGCGCCTTCTCCTTACCCAGATTTCTCACAAACAAGAAGGAAGTTGGAAGTAGTACTGAGTAGTGGGAAAATCAATCCGTCACTCAACGCTTACCATTTACTTGTGAAAAATCCAGGTTTAGAGATGGCGATTCGTCTATTACTGTTTGTCAAGAAAAGAAGCTGTAAAACTTTAATTTTTCGTCGGGTAAGAAGTCGGATTTTTACAATCTTCTATTCGTAACAGCAAAAAACATGAATCAAGACCCGATTTGTGTGATTATTACGTTATAAAACTCTTAATTCATAGCTTTATTTAGCAAAGCCAAAAATTATTTTCACAAAAAGTTAACTATTGTCAAAGTAAAAGTTAAATAAAGTATAAGACTGCGAAATTTATCAGACTTACACAATATGTCACTGAATAAGTGATTCTTACGTAGCGGTAATTCATCAATTATCTTTATTAAGAAGGTGTTTGTTTTACATAAGTCCTGATTTATTTATTTGCAATCTATACTCTTGAATCTCGAAACGGTATCGGGATATATTGTGATTGACTAATATATTGTATTTTTAACAGAAGTTTTCATCGCCAAAAATTCAATTTTTTGTCATAGGATTAACTAAAATTATGCTTAGTAAATCGTTTTTATCTATAGACAAACCAGATTTTTTATTTATCGAATCATATTACAACTAAGCTTTGCTACTAATAGCAATCAAAGCAAATTCTACAGAGTTAAAATTCCTATTCTCTAGAAAATCAATAGCTATATTTATATGTCACAGAAAAACGAGACGGCGGTTTTAGTCTTGGCTCTAACAATTACACTGGGTTTAATCGGTGGAGTCTATTGGTGGTTGGCTAGAAACTATGATATTACACTAGGTTCTATCAGCAATAATCAATCTCAGCCCAAATCTCAATCTAATCTGCAATCTAATCAAGAAAATTTTGCTTCTGTAAAAGAAGTTCCTTCTGGTTTATTTACCTATGGGGGTAGTACTACATGGGCTCCGATTCGTAAAGACGTTGACTCTGAGATCAAAACCGCTTTTCCTCAATTTCAACTCCGTTATACCAACCCAACTACAGGCAATCCAGGTTCCAGTACTGGGATTAAGATGCTGTTGAGCAATCAGTTGGCTTTTTCCCAATCTTCGCGAAGTGTGAAAGATCAAGAATACCAACAAGCAGAACAACGGGGTTTTAAACTTGAAGAAATTCCCGTTGCAATTGATGGTATTGCGATCGCGGTTAATCCTGAATTAAATATTCCCGGACTTACTTTAGCTCAAATCAAAGATATTTACACTGGTAAAATAACTAATTGGCAACAAGTTGGGGGAGAAAATTTAGCGATTAAACCTTATTCTCGCCGTTTAACAGAAGGAGGTACTGTAGAATTTTTTAATGAGAATGTTTTAGGAAGTGAAAAATTTGGTAGTAATGTCGAATTCACTCTAGATACGACTGACGGCTTAAGAAAAGTGGCACAAAACAAGGGTGGTATTTATTACGCTTCTGCACCTGAAGTGGTTGGACAGTGTGCTATCAAACCTTTACCAATAGGAGTAGCATCAAATAAATTCGTCACACCCTATATAGAACCATTGATTGAGCCTTCCAATTGTCCGCAACAGCGCAATCAACTGAATGCTGAAGCCTTTAAAAGTGGTGAATATCCAATTACTCGTCGGCTATTTGTAATTGTCAAAAGAAATGGTCAAATTGACGAACAAGCAGGTGTTGCTTACGCTAAATTGCTACTTACACAACAAGGTCAAGAATTAATTTCTCAAACAGGATTTGTCAGAATTAAGTAATGTCTAATAATTAAAAGCTAATAGTTATAAAGCATTGATAATTGCTTACTAGCTATGATTTATTTCAATTTAATCCATAAAAAATTACCAAATCACCATAAGAAGAAATAATTTAGTATGTCACAGAAAAACGAAACACCAATTCTTATTCTATCTTTATTAATTACCACTGGATTAATAGCCGGTGGATGGTGGTGGTTCAATAGAAACAATAGTTTTAATTTTAATTCTGTTACTAAGCCTCAATCAAACCAACCGGGTTCTAATACATCGAATACACCCGTAGTACCTGCAATTTCAACTCCTGTAACAAGCGGTACAACTTTCGCTTCTGTAGAAAATGTCCCCACAGGATTATTTAATTACGGAGGAAGTACCTCTTGGGCACCCATAAGAGAATCAGTAGATAAGGAAATTCAAGCAGTACGAAAGGATTTTCGCCTGCGTTACGTACAGCCATTGACTAATATTGTTGGTTCAAGTTCTGGGATTCAGATGCTAATTGATGGTCAATTAGCGTTTGCTCAGTCTTCAAGACCCTTACAAGACGCAGAATTAACCCGTGCAAAGCAACGGGGGTTTATTCTCGAACAAATTCCCGTAGCTATTGATGGGTTAGCAGTAGCTGTTAATCCTAATTTAAATGTTCGGGGACTAACTGTAGACCAGTTACGGTCAATTTACACGGGGAAAATAACTAATTGGAAGCAATTGGGAGGTGACAATATACCAATCAAAGCTTATTCTCGCCCTGTAACTGATGGGGGTACTGTAGAACTATTCGTACAAGATGTCTTGGGTGGTCAACCTATGGCTTCAACGGTGGAGTTTATCCCTACCACCACCCAAGCGCTACGAAAAGTACAATTAAGTCCCGGTGGCATCTATTATGCTTCTGCCCCAGAAGTCATTCCTCAATGTTCAATCAAGCCCTTGCCGTTGGGGCGAACGCAAGGGAAATATGTTGCTCCTTACCAAGAACCATTCATCCTCCCTTCAGAATGTCCTAGGTTACGCAACAAATTGAACATTGAGGCTTTGCAATCTGGCGATTACCCGATTACGCGCAGTCTGTTTGTGGTGGTCAAACAAAATGGGCAAACCGAACAACAAGCAGGTGTTGCTTATGCCAACTTTTTACGCACTCAGCAGGGACAGGAATTAATTACCCGGATTGGGTTTGTAAGAATTCGCTGACTCCTACTGCGGCTGTTTTAGCTGGCTCTATTGATTGATTCTGCTGGCAAGCAAATTAGATTATCCCCTTGAGTAAGGATTAAGCCGCGCTGACGTAACTTACCCATTAAGCGAGTTACGGTAACACGAGTCGAACCAATTGCACTACCAATTTGGGCGTGAGTGAGGGGGAAGGGCAGACAATAGCCACGAATTACTTCGGGGTCATTTTCGCTCATCGCTGGTTCTCCGTATTCCTCAATTAATAATGTGAGAAATCCTAGGAGTCGGTCAATGGTGCGTCGTTGTCCTAAAGCACTCAACCACAGCAATTTACGCTGGTGTTGGTATCTAAAGGCATCCATAACTTCGCGGCGAAAATGAGGCCAGTTATCTAAATCATGCCAGTACATCCACAACACTGCTGTTTGATCAACATGAGCGTATGACTGCAACGTAAAAGGCGATTGGGCAACAATTTCAAACGGCTGTCCTGCACCAACAAAACCCAAGAATGCTTCTTCTGGAGTTCTGTTAATTCGGCGAGACGTTAGTTGAGAAGCAGTAGCGCTCACTTGAGCGGTTCCTACCATGCGGATCGCACCCCTTTGCACCAAATACAGCAATCCAGGTCTAGCTGGAATTCGCTCATCTTTGCTAAAGGTGCGGCAGCGATAGTGTTCTTGCGCCCAATCAAGAATACGTTGCCAGGTTAAAAATGGACGTGATGCCTCAGAAAAAGAGGATTGAGATTGCATAGGTAACAAAGAGCGTTCGGCTGAAGACAAAGACGACATAAAAAAGGTGCAAGGAGTGTCTTTGTGAAAGGCCTTCCTAGGCTTGAAACCGTTTGGTCAGCTATCCAAAAGGTAGAAAGCCGAAGCTCCTACTCTTTTGTTATACTTCTTACTGTACAATGTTTGTAGTAAAATTTACCCAGAATTCATTAAATTTTATCTAATTCTAATTTTCTTTGACCAAATATAAAGTTATGTCTAAAGACAGATGACAGAAAATCAATGTTTCTGGGTTTACACTGTTGTCATCAGTATATTGTGTGCGTAAAAAGTTACTAGTAAGTAAATACACAGCAATAATCCAGCTAATATACGGTGAATTGACTAGCTCGGTGAGTATTTATGCTTGGTCAGAGAAAATTAAATATATAAAAAAAATAGATATTCCTCTATCAAAAGGCAAAAGTGATATTACAATTTCTTATGTATCTGGGGTAGCGTTACATCTTTCAAAATCTCATAATTCGCAGCCTTATTCGATAGCTAGCTCAATTACTTCGTATTTATCAGCAATTTGGGGCGAAGATTTATTGGTAGAAGTTTTACCTCCAGGGTTGATTCATATACAAGTCAGCGACTTAGTTTTAGGGGTTTGGTTGCAATGTTTGATTGATGGTAGGAAGAAATACAAAGGTGACTTTAACCTTTCTCAGAAAATAGTTACATCCGAGTTACTCTCTAAGGTATTTTCCCTTCAATACGTTCACGCACGCTGCTGCTCTTTGTTAAAACTTGCTCAACAAGAGAAAATAATTGACTGTAACGAATTTTCATCTCAATCCATACCTTGGCTTGACAGTCACGGAAGACTTCGTTTGAATCATCAAGCTGAACGCTGTTTAATCGCCAGTTTAGTTAAATTAGTAGATGAGTTAGAACCAGTAATAGCTCGTCCGGTAAAATGGGAAGGAGCAGCGCTTGGTTTAGTTCGGTCTTTTGAAGATTTTTGGTCTGCTTGTCGGATTTTTAGTAAGTTAAGAACGACCAATCCAGAGCTAGGGATTGCTAGAATCGGATTGGTCATGGCTACTCAGTCAGTATTAAAGTTTTTATTAGAAGAAAAATTAGGTATATCTGCTTGTGCGGAATTATGAGCGACAATCAAGCCATTACTGAAAAACATAAAAACTTTTGTAACAACTATTGACTAATCGAAGGACTTCAGGTATATTTTCAATTGTGTGAGGAGCGAACCAGTAAGGACACCGAGACGAAACACGGCCAGTCGTCGGTGTCCTTTCTGATTTAAATATTATCTGTTCGCTTTGAATCGTAATTTAGGTTTTTAGGCAGCCGAAATCCCCGCGTTACAAGATAACTATTTTTCGGTATTTGCCAATAAGAATTTTTCAATTGCTACGGCTACCCCATCTTGTTCTACATTGGGAGCTACCCAACTGGCTATAGATTGAACTTGAACTGGTGCATTACCCATTGCGACACTGATACCAGCGTATTCGAGCATTTCCACATCGTTAAAGTTGTCTCCAACAGTCATTACATTAGTTTTTTGCAATCCTAATAATTCTTCAGCGACATAACGTACAGCAGCTCCTTTATTTACTAGAGGATTAGTTGCTTCAAAAAAAGTGGCTACGGATTTAGTTAGATATAGTTCTGCTGGAGTGTATTGAAGCCGCAAGTTACCCAGCAGTTGATCGATAATCTCGCTATCTTCACATAAAGCGAGAATTTTGGTTGGTTCGTTGCTCAAGCAACTACGTAAGTCTCCTACAGGAATTGGTGTAATTCCAGAGCGTTGTCCATAGATTTGCGTTTCTTCGGTTAATTCTCGCACATAAAGTTGGTCATTTATATAAAAGTGGACGGATAAAAGTTGACGTAGTTGTGGTTGTTCAAAATAGTCCAACAGTTTTAACGCAATAGATGAGGGAACAGATAAATGCTGGTGAATTTTTTGGGAAACTGGGTCTTGAATCCAAGCTCCTTGATACGCTATTAACGGTAGAGTCGAACCAACTTGCTCGTGGAAACGCAAAGCTGAGCAGTACATTCTACCAGTTGCGATCGCCACTTGAATTCCTTTTGCTTGGACTGCATTCACAGCTTCGATAACGCGATCGCTAATTTTGTTAGATTCTCCTGCGATAGATTACCCTAAGCATAAAAGTCACCTTTCATACTCGGCTTCAAAACCGGACGTGAACCTTTCAATTCATCCGGCTCCTCAACAATCTGGTGATTGTCATTCATACCTCAGTTCTTCGAGTGAACTTGGTCATGGTAATGTTTGTGTATCAAAAGAAGATTTTCCGTTGAATTATTATAATGGTTTCCATCAATGTGATGAATTTCCATTAAATCTTCTTTTGAAAAGAACAATTCACATTTAGAGCATTTACCTTTTTGTAGTTTAATTAGTCTTGCAACTCGATTATTAACATCAGGTAATTCCCTAATTAGGTTGACTCAGTAGACCCACTTTCCATCAAAAGGACTTTTGTTTCCTTTGACCTTTATGTGTCTTTTTATAGGAGTTTCTTGATGCTTAAAAAGCCTCGAAAATTTCCCATTTTCTCTGACTGCAAATTCCCATCCTAATCCTTTATCTACTGTCCAGTATTTATTAACTATCCAGTGCATATTTTTCATAGGATGTCGGTTTTTCGCCCAAGCTAATAGCATTTGGTAAACATTAGTATGTACTATGCTAAACACTCTTTTAAGTCCAATTTGGTAATAGTTACACCAGCCAGTAATAATCGGGTTTAAACGATTAATTAATGCTATTTGAGTTCTACACCTGTGTTTATCTATTACCTGTCGGATGTTTTGAAGATGTGTTTTTATAGCCGTTTTGCTTGGTACTATCCGAGTTTTATATCCAAGAATCTTCCCGTTAGTGCTTTTGGTTGAGTAGTTTTTCCCTCTTGGTACTTGACGTATCTCAAAGCCGAGAAAGTCAAAACCTGCTTTACCATCTAAATTTTCTAAGGTATGGCATATTCTAGTTTTGCTTGGTTTAAGCTCAAGCCCCATATCTTTAAGCCAGCTTTTAATAATTAATTGGCATTGCTTTATAACAGATAAGTCTTCATGAAGAATAACAAAGTCATCTGCATACCTAATTACAAAGGGTTTCCAATTCTGGGAGATTCTCACTTTGTTGACAAATTTATTTTGCTTAAAGTGTCTCCTAACCTCTTGTTCCAATCCATGTAAAGCGATATTGGCAAGTAATGGAGAGATAATCCCCGCTTGTGGGGTTCCTTCATGAGTTGGGAACAACGTCTTACCGTCCATAACGCCCGATTTTAACCACGATTTTAGTTGTTTTCGTAGTTTTGGATAAGTGTCAATTTTATTTAGCAAGGCTTGATGATTGATGCGGTGGAAACACTTAGCAATATCAGCATCTAGGACGTATTTTGCCTTCGTGCTAATTGCCGAGTGTATTGCTACAATCGCATCATGGCTTGAGCGCCCCGGTCTAAATCCGAAGCTGTTAGGTTCAAATTTGGCTTCCCATTCCGGTTCCAACATTAATTTAACCAATGCTTGAGAAGCACGGTCAATCATCGTGGGAATATCTAATGGTTTTTTTTCCGTTGTTCCAGGTTTCGGAATCCATACCCTTCTTGTCGGATTAGCCTTTTGACCAAGTTTGAGGTTAAGTGCAAGAAATAACCTTTGTTTTGGCGTAAGGGATTTTACCCCATCTACACCAGCGGTTTTTCGTCCTTGATTATCCTGTGTAACTTTCCTAACTGCTAGTAGTTTTGCAGACCAAGATTTGGCAAGAAGTCTTTGTAACCTGTGGACTGTTTTGACATCACCATGACTAGAGGCTCGATAAATCCGTTTTTGCAGCTTAAAGATGTTCCGTTGGATTTTATTCCAAGGAATCGTCTTCCATTCATACATCGGCTTTAATTCCGTGTTCATGACGTTTTAACTGTTACTTACAACTTTACCTTCCAGACTGCCGTGTTTCTGTTTGCATATCCTTGGCGTTACCCAAGGCTTTAGCTTCTGAAACAATCTCTCACTCATATTGCTTGCGGTTGACACCTACTCAGAGCATATACTGCCATTTGAGAGCAAATATGAGCTTTACTTCGTTCCTGGTCTTTCATTTGACGTTGGGGTTAGAGTTCCTGCTCTCCACCGGGTTTATCGAGAGTACAACTAGGTCGAACGGACAAATCGCCTAGCTCTTATCCTTTCCCATTTTGGGCAAGCCTGATAACCTACGTAGGCTTGTTGACATTGACGATGGTTCGGGCGCAGAATTCGTATTCCTACTCATACCCAACTGTGCTAGACGGAATATACCTATTAGGTTCAGGTGTACCGCCGTTTATCCCCGCTTTACCCGTTTGATAGTCAGTCGCTCAGATAGGGGATATGCTTTCATCCTTGTACCTAGGAGGTGAGAATTTCACTCACATGAAAAATCAAGTTGTCAAGAAACTATGATATTTACTTCGTCTCTTGCCGCTTGTCCCTGAGTATTGATACTCATTTAAAGCGAACGAATCGCACTACCATCGATATCTAAAACTAGTAGTTTGATGTCTTGGGTGGCTGTATTTCCCATACGATTAGATTTGATGTTAATTTCAATAGTCACAGTTAGAGCGTAACAGGGGAAGCGTGAAGAATAAATAATAAATAAATAAATAATAAATAATAAATATAAATATAAATGTTAAAGCCACCAATGCTTAGTTTAAACAAAGGTGGCTTTAAGGTAAATGGGATTATATATTCGATATTTAATTTTTAGGTGATTTAAATGATTATTTGAGGTGAATCTTTAAATGAGTTGACAAAACAATCTTTTACACCGATTTACGACGACGGACAAAGGCTAGTGCAGCTACAGAACCTAAAGCAATAATAGTTCCGGGTTCGGGTACAGAAGCTACTGCGAAGTGTCCTTGAGATTTTCTGGCAATTACTTTGAAATCAGGACCATTAAAGCTTTGATCTGCGTAGATTTGAATACCACTTAAATTAGTAACTCCTAATTGATCTAAACTGACTCCCCAAGAACCAACATCCTGTATATTATTGCCAATTTCCAAAGTACTTATTTCAAAACCAGCGCTTTGTTGTTCTTTTCTGAGTAACTTAATAGCATTACCAATGATGTTTCCTTGATCATCGATAGCTTGAACTAATAAGTCACTATTCATACCCCTTTCCCAGAAAAACAAGCTATCTAATCCTGTATTATCTGCTCTAATGAGGTTATCAAAGAATAAATTAAGTTTAAAAGAACCTGTATCTTCGGTATCAATAATATTGTTTAGGTTGTTGTTTCCTAAAAATTGGGCAATTTCAAAAGCTTCTGGGTCTTCGTTTGTAGTTAGATTAGGGCTAGCGTATTTACCTTTATCTGTGCTTGCGGCACCACTATTTCTTACGCCTGCAATTTTTTCTGTATTATATAATATCTCAGCTCTTTCAACAAAGGAGAATTGATTGATTAATTTGCCATTTTGCTCAATAGATTCGAGTAAAATATCTCCTTTCGGACCATCATTTTTGCTGATATTAGTTGTGAAATTTGCGGCTTGAGCAGAATTAGAAATAAATAAAACTGTGCTGGCGGTTAAACCAATTGAAGTTATTAATTGATTGAATTTCATTTTCTTCCCTTCTCTTTTTTTATCAGGCAATTTTTATTGCGTTTATGTTTTAATTTTGTTCTATCATTCCTTGAGAAGTCATCCGCAAACATCCGGATTAAAATTTAAAGTTTAGAATTAATAAATATGGTCATTTTTATAGTTCTTTATGAAGTTAAGAACAACTATAATTCCAATACAGTTTTCAAGGTCAACTTATTAATTCACCCCTCCGAAATAACAGGATGATTTTGATAAAGATTTGATTAAACTTGGTGAAGAAATTTTGTTGATAACAATATCGGATTTAGCCACGAATATAATTGTTGCGACGGTTGGGAAGCAATCTTAAACCATTTTAAATTCGCATTCAATACTTAAGTATCAAAAAAAAAGTAGTGTTAATTGTTGCTCTAGAAATATTCCGGAACCTTGTATCTTTGCTGTCAACTACCTTTGATACGCTTAGAAGTCGGGTTTTCACAATCAATGTTCCAAAAGGGAAGCAACTGATTAAAATAAATAGATGTCCCTTATTACACGCTCTAAGCAGTTGACTTCCGATATAAATTCTGACAAAAAACCCGTATTCGTCTTAGTTGACGGACATTCCCTGGCGTTTCGTTCTTATTTCGCTTTCGCTAAAGGGCGAGATGGGGGACTTCGTACCAAAACAGGCATACCTACTAGTGTGTGTTTTGGGTTTATTAAGTCTTTGCTGGAAGTTATGGAGAAGCAACAACCTGAAGCTATAGCGGTTGCTTTTGATTTGGGTTTACCGACTTTTCGCCATCAAGCTGATGATACCTACAAAGCTGACCGTCCGGGAACCCCAGAAGATTTTATTCCCGATTTGGAAAATCTCCACGATTTACTTAGGGGATTAAATTTACCGATTGTTACTGCTCCGGGTTATGAAGCAGATGATGTTTTAGGAACTTTAGCTCAACTTGCATCTCAGGAAGGTTATCAAGTTAAAATTCTCACTGGTGACAGGGATTTATTTCAATTAATTGATCGAGATAAGCAAATAAGTGTTCTCTATTTGAGTAAGGAAGCTCTACAACGTTCAAGTACTGGACCAAAAGAATTTTACTCCGAAGAAGTCAAAGAAAAGTTAGGGGTTTTACCATCTCAGGTTGTTGATTACAAAGCGCTGTGCGGTGATAAATCGGATAATATTCCTGGTGTTAAGGGGATTGGAGAGAAGACAGCGGTACAATTGCTTGATACTTATGGTTCTCTTGAGCAAATTTATCAGTCTTTAGATGAAATTACAGGTGCAACCCATAAAAAACTCGAAACTGGTAGAGAAGATGCGGAAAAATCCAAATTTTTGGCAAAGATAGTTGAAGATGTTCCCTTAGAAGTTGATTTAGAAAAGTGTAAATTAAAAGGCTTTGAAGAAAGCGAATTAAAACCGATTTTAGAAAAATTAGAATTTAGTTCTTTTCTCAAAAAAATTAACGAGCTTCAACAAAAATTTGGCGGTAATTTAGAAGAAATAACAGAAACGGAAGTTATAGAAATTGAAGATAATGATTTGTGGTTTTGGACTGCTAAACAAACGGAAGAATTTCAACAACAAAATACTTCTCTAATTCAACCACGCATTATTGACACGGAAACAAAGTTAAAAGAATTAGTGGAAATACTCCGACAATTTACCAGTCCAGAAACACCCGTTGCTTGGGATACCGAAACTAGCGATTTAGAACCACGAGATGCTGATTTAGTCGGAATTGGTTGCTGTTGGGGAACTGAAGTTTCGCAAGTTGCTTATATTCCTTTGGGACATAAAAATGGTCAGAATCTGGATAAAGATATTGCGCTAGAAACTTTACGTCCAATTTTAGAAAGTACAGATTATCCGAAAGCTTTTCAAAATACAAAATTTGACCGCTTAATTTTACGATGTCAGGGAATTAATTTAGCTGGGGTAATATTTGACCCCATGTTAGCAAGTTATGTTCTTAATCCTGATAGCAATCACGGTTTAAGCGAACTTTCTCAAAAGTATTTGGGTTTGATGGCTAAAAGTTATCTTGAGTTGGTTCCCAAAGGTCAAACTATTGGTGATATCAGCATTACTGAAGTTGCAGATTACTGTGGTATGGATGTTTATACCACATTTCAATTAGTAGGTAAACTCCGGCAAGAATTAGAGGAAATTCCAGCTTTATTAAAGCTTTTATTAGAAGTAGAGCAGCCGCTAGAAGCAGTTTTGGCGGAAATGGAATATTTCGGTATTCGCGTTAATACAGCTTATTTAAAAGAGCTTTCACAGCAACTAGAAATTGATTTAGCTAAGTTAGAAACACAAGTATATGAGATAGCTGGAGAAACATTTAATTTAGGTTCTCCCAAGCAGTTGAGTCAGATATTATTTGAAAAGTTGGGTTTAAGTATTAAGTCTTCTCGTAAAATTAAAACTGGATATTCTACTGATGCAGCAACTTTAGAAAAACTGCGAGATGATGATGAAACTGGAATTATTGATGGGATTATTGAATATCGGACTTTATCTAAATTAAAGTCTACTTATGTAGATGCACTTCCAAATTTAGTACGGGAAGATACTAAGCGGGTGCATACAGATTTTAATCAAACAGTAACATCAACTGGAAGGCTATCTTCTTCTAATCCTAACTTACAAAATATTCCCATTCGCACAGCTTTTAGTCGTCAAATTCGTAAAGCTTTTATCCCAGAATCGGGATGGTTAATAGTCACTGCTGATTACTCCCAAATTGAGTTACGAATTTTGGCTCATTTGAGTCAGGAACCTGTTTTAGTAGAAGCTTATAACAATAATCAAGATATTCATACTGTGACAGCACGGTTAGTATATGAAAAAGATGATATTACATCCGATGAAAGACGGGTAGCAAAGACTATTAATTTTGGTGTAATTTATGGAATGGGTTCTTTGAGATTTTCCCGTTCAACTGGTATAGATAAAAATCTTGCTAATGAATTTATTAAGAGGTTTTATACTCGCTATCCGCAAGTTTTTGAATTTTTAGAAAGTTTGAAAAAGCAAGCAATTTCTCAAGGTTATGTAGAAACAATTTTAGGACGTAGACGTTATTTTGATTTTACTAGTAACAGTTTAATCAAGCTTAAAAATGCCAAACCGGAAGAAATTGATTTAAGTAAATTGAAAAATTTGGGTCCTTATGATGCGGGTTTATTGCGTGCTGCCGCTAATGCTCCAATTCAAGGTTCCAGTGCTGATATTATCAAAATTGCCACAATCCAAATACATCAACTTTTACAGAATTATCAAGCAAGATTGTTGTTACAAGTTCATGATGAATTAGTATTTGAAGTTCCTCCCCAAGAATGGGAAGAGTTGCAAATTAAAATTAAGTCGGTAATGGAAAATGCTGTCAAATTAACTGTTCCTTTATTAGTCGAAGCACGTCCAGGTGATAATTGGATGGAAGCCAAGTAAACATCAGTACCCCTAGACGCTTAAATCATAAGGAAGCTGTAAAATCTTGATTTTTAGTAGTGTGAGAAGTCGCGTTTTTTTAATGGTTTCTTGTTCTACGATTATTTCAGATTAAAAACCCGACTTCTTAAAATTTAAAAATCTTCATCAACAAAAAACTCGGCATCATCTTGATATCGTCGAGAATTGCTTTGTCGGGAATTAGCTATACCCCATAAGGGTTGCAGTACACTCATTACAATCATTCCCACTGCAACACAAAAAGCCAGTACTAACCCCACAGGAATTTGAATTGATTCAAATGTAAGAAATCTTAATGAAACTGGTGTGGCGTTTTGCACCGAAACAATGGCGATCGCCATAATCCACAATGCGACAACTATTGATAAAACGAGGTTTACGGTTGTTTTCATATTTCTCACAAAAATATCTATTCAGATGCTACCGGATTTAATCTTATTTGCGATTAGCAGAGCTAGGTAGATCGTTTGGGAGCAAAGCGATTATCCATTTCTCCAACCATAATCCCACGACCTGATAAGGCTGCATAAACTAAATAAGGCGATCGCATATCTGCTTCTAACCAGGTAATTCCGGGGAATTGCTGTTTTTCAGGGTTACTAATGAGTTTCCAGGTATTTCCCATGTTTTGCGAAATGTACATTGCATCTTTTTTAGCACCACCTACACGACCAAATATATAGATATAGGGGTTTTTCTCTGAGTTACCTTTACCAAAGGTGACGAATTCGCAGGTATCTACCGATGTAATTGGATGAAATGTGTTACCTCCATCGGTGGAACGATATAGCTTATTTCCTTCTACATCTTCGGGATTGCGAGCGAAACTCATCCACACATCACCCTGTTGTGTGGGATTAGGAACTATCGCTGGACGTACCATCCATGTAGGTAATTTTCCGGATGCTCCTTTTCTCCAATTTGCGCCGCCATCGTTGCTGTAATAAAATGTCCAGCCATTGTAATAATAGAAAGTTTTACCTTGGGGGTCTTGACGGTCGGCTGCTAAAATATACGAACTCAACCAGGGATTAATACTGTTTGCCCAGGATTTTGGTAATACATCATAATGGGTGTGTTTATCGTTGTTGGAATCGAAAGGTTGGGGTTTGGGGTCGTGGTCTAAGTTATGCGCTAACTTCCAAGTTCTACCGCCGTCTATAGTATAGTGCGTAAAAGGACCCCAAGTCGGCGACCAAACCATGTTATTTGGGTTAGTAGGTGACATGGCAATTTGACCACCCATGGCAATCGTTTTCTCTCGTTTAGATTTCTCGGCTTTCCACATATTTTCTGTGGGTACAGACTCAAAAGCCTGCCAAGTTTTACCATTATCTTTGGTATATCCATGTATCGGGTAAAACCCTTGCCATTGGTGAAAACCCACAAAAGCTGCATAGTTGGGTTTCTTGTAAGCATAATCCATACCTGTTGCTCCGGCTACGTGGGGGAATGGTACGGGATATTTTTTCCAGTCTGGGTTTGCCCATTTATAAGCTGGATTGATATCAATATTGACTGGATTAATTTTTTCCAAAGGTACTTGATGACGGTTGACGTGCCGAAAACCAATCATGTCCTGTACCGCACTAATTAAATCTGCTCCCCCCTGAAATTTGGGAACGGGTGGAACTCTTACTATATTCACGTCAAGTTCTTCTAAGTTGTCCATCAACCATTTGAAATTGGGCTTTGCAGCGGTTATGTCCGGAGTACAAGCTACACCCCAACCATTTGTCCACCATACTTGTTTGGGATTTGCTGGATCAAAAACTACTACTGATGCACCTGTTCCTGAGTAGGATTGATAATATTTGGGAGCGGATGGATTTACCTGATCTTGAGGATAATTGGCATCATAAGCCCCCATATACATTGTTTGCTTGTTCCAGGTATTCCCAGCATTCGTAGAACGGTAAAGGTATTTATCGGAAATCGCGATTACCATGGTGGGATTATTTCCCTGTACTGCTACAGCTGAATAAACTCTTGCTGTGCCGTCTGGGGTAATATCAGTCCATTTTCCGTTTTTATATTTACGCACCCCACCGGATTTGTTACCACCATTTTTACTATGGGTTCCAAAGCTGACGTAAAGTGTACCATCCTTGGCAACTGTTCCGCGTAAGGGGTCTTTTTCTCCTACAATGTCAAGCCATGTTTGACCTGCATCATTGCTACTCCATACCCCTTTTCCGTGAACTCCTACATATATTGTTTTACTTGCTTGATTCGCTTTCCCAGAATTTTGATCAAAAGCGACAAAGGTAAAACCGGGTATATCTTTATTCTCTTTACCATCGGATTTTTTGTATTCTGGTAAGCTTTTAGCCGCTGGTAATCCGCCGCTAACTTCCGTCCATTCTTGGTTTGCGCTTTTTCTCCACAATCCATCTCGACGAGAAGCAAAGTAAATTATCTCACTGTTATTGGGGTCTACTGCTAAACGTTCTCCTGTATCGGAACGATATTCTTTATCCGCTCCTACAAAGACATCTTTTTTACCCAAGCCTGTCGGTTTCCAAGTATTTCCCCTATCTTCAGAAACCATTATTTCACCGGAATATTTATACTTCTTTCTGCCATCTTCGGTAATAATCGAGCTTCCATAATTTACCGCAGCATAAACACGAATAGGCTGTTGCGGGTCAACAGTGATGCTTTCGACACCGACACCACCTCCGGAAAAGTTTGTATTAAACATATCCATTAGAGGTATCCATTTCTGATTTTGACGGTCGAAACGATAAACACCACCAATATCAGTACGGACGTAGACATCATAGGGTTTTACAGCTGCGTTACTGTGGGGTGTAGCTCCGCTAATAGTCATTCCCGTAACGTAACCCATACCTTGAATATTGACGTTACTCCATTTAAAGGATTGCGGAATTTTGGTTGGGGTGGATACAACGCTAAAGTTATTCCCAATTAAAAGTATTGCTACGGTAGATACCAGTAGCACAAAGAAACTTAATTTACGTAGTAGAGGTGTGAAATGTAGTTGCTTGCTGAGGATATTCATTGTTTTGAAACTGCATATAAACAGCAAAATTTGTTTCTATGTCTCTCCTTTAAAGCTAACGGAACAACCTCGCAACAGCACAGGTAAAATTTGGAAGCAATGGCGAAGTTAGCTCGTCAAAACTGAATAAAGTTGCAACCAGCTTGAGTTGAGCTTTGTCACGCCTATAAACTTCAACTTGCTGCGATCGCCAATCTAAAATCCAATATTCTTGTACTCCCCATCAATAATTTCGTAGCGATTGCCGTTATCGGGCAGTAATTCAATATCGGCTGTTGTCCAACGTACTCGGTCTTCAATGCTTTGACTCATGGCTTTTATCTCCCGCACTATCAGTATTTTAACAAAACTGTTATTCACAACTTGAGGGAAGTTGACACTCCCCATCCATAAATGGAAGGGGATTCTTAGCTCACAGGGAGTCCAACGACTTTACCCTCATTAAGCATCTTGACCGTATGTCCTACGGCTGCAAGTCCTCTAATTAGAACTACTTGTGCGGCTGCAACATCTCTATCGGTTTGATAGCCGCAATTATCACATTTATGAATACGCTCAGCTAATACTTTCTTGCCTGTCTCGTGCTGACAATTAGGACATATTTGAGAGGTTTTTCGGGCATCAACTTTTTGAAAAAAAACACCGCGCTTAAAACAAGTTTGTTCGAGGATATTAAAGAATTGACCAAATCCCGCATCCAAGCAATGCTTACCTAGCATTCCTCTAGATAGCCCCACAAGGTTCAAATCTTCTACAAATATCATTCCATTGTTATTGCACAACTGATGTGATAACTTCCTATGCCAGTCTTTACGACAATTAGCAACGTATTCATGTAATTTGGCAACTTTCTTGTGAGCTTTTAACCAATTGTTCGATCCTTTGTGCTTTCTACTGACACGTTGTTGCAGCAATTTAAGCTTGCCTTCCGCCTCAACAAAAAACCTTGGACGCTTAATTAAAAGTCCATTGGAAGTTGCAACCATTGAAATTAGCCCTACGTCAATCCCTATTCCCTCGCCGTGTGGTATTGGTTGTGCGTAGCTACAATCCCACTGAACAGTTAACATTACATACCATCCAGAAACACGCTTTACTATACGTGCTTGTTTTAAAATTCCCCCACCTGGAATCTCTCTGGATTGCCTAAGTTTTACTTGTCCAATTACAGGCAATTTAATAAATCCATTTTGCAGCGGATTTTTACCTAATTGCGGAAAAGAGAAAGACCGCATCCGTCCAACTTTTTTAAAACGCGGGAACCCATGATTCCTTTCCCACATACTCACAAAAGCTTTTTCAATTCTTCTCAATGTTTGCTGTAAGGATTGAGCATTAACTTTGTTTAAATACTCATTACTTTTCCTCGCAGCAGTTAAAGACTTGCATTGAGAAGCGAACGTTGGACGCGGCTCATCGGCTCTTATGATGTAACAACTGTGGAGGCTACAAGCGTTAATTTGACAAGTCCGGGATTTATACCAGTCTTTACGTTCAGATAAAGCATAGTTATAAACTCGTCTGTGAGTTTCTAACCACTCTTCAAATAAATTTATTTGATTTTTAGTTGGCTTTAATTTGAATTCGTAAGTCAGATTAAACATCTATGAATACCTCCTAACTCTACTTTACCACCATCTCCTAAAAATCAATAATTACTTTTTAGAGCATCACGGGGAATGAATTCCCGTAGCGCACTACACCCCCATAATTAGAAATCAGGGGCACTGTGCGCGGTTCTGGTAGTGCGAGCCGGAAAGCTCGCTAGCCAGCACGAGCGAGCGGGACGCTTGTCCTTATGGACACGCTACGAAGACCGCACTAGTACTCCACCACATAAGTTATGAGGGGTAATCAATGTAATATTGTAGGTTGGGCTGAATGTAGTGGAGCCTCGGCACCCGCGTTGGGTTGCGCTATGTCCTGTCGGACAGGCTTCGCCAACGCTTAACCCAACCTACGAAGAGGTATTTTAACTCCTCAAAATTAATGTGGTGAACTACTAGTACTCCAGCACATAAGTTATGAGGGGTAATCAATGTAATATTGTAGGTTGGGCTGTTCGCGCAAGCGTTGCGAAGCAAAACGTAGTGGAGCCTCGGCACCCGCGTTGGGTTGCGCTATGTCCTGTCGGACAGGCTTCGCCAACGCTTAACCCAACCTACGAAGAGGTATTTTAACTCCTCAAAATTAATGTGGTGGACCACTAGGAATACATTACCCATCAAAATTAACGTGGTGGAGTATTTACAGCACGGGAGCAAGCTTCTACTCTCAAATAACATACAAAAAAAGAGGTCTTCTTTGACCTCTTCACAACTCCCTAAAATGATATATGGTTTATTTTTGAATTATTTTAATTTAATATCTACGCTAAACCAGTATTCATACCTTGCTTTCCGGTAGCTAATTCTACTTTAACAATTGTGCCACCCATTTTTTGAATGCGTTGCTGTTCGCGGAACCAGTTTTCGTAAGGAACTAGTTTAGTAAAGTAGGTATTTTGTAGTTCGCGCTGAGTACGAATTCTACTTTGGCTGGGAACGCAAGCAGTAACTTTAAACATCCGCATGGGATTAAATCTCCTAATAGTAACAATTGAAAATTTTTTAACAAGCTGAATATCAGAAAACTACATAACGGTGTCAGTCTAAAACTTCTACACCAGAATTCTGAATTCTTTTTTATTTATTTCAAAAAGAGCAAATCTTTATCGAATTATTGCAAGGCTGGAAATCAATCATCAATACTAGACAGCTAACACATATCAGTTCAAATGCTGAAAAGATGAGCAATCAGACTTTCTAGCACTCATAACTGATTCCCAGACCTCTATCATAAAAATGCTACTAGCTTAAGCCAGAGCAAATGTAGTCGAAGTATACGCCCATTTCCTTACCAGCATCGGGCCCAACCAAGCTAGCGGTAACTTCTTTCATCGACTGGATAGCTTGTACGGTAGCTCCAACGGGTACACCCAAGGAGTTATAGGTTTCTTTCAAACCATTGAGTACGCGCTCATCCAAGATGGAAGGATCGCCAGCCAACATAGCGTAGGTAGAGTAACGTAAGTAGTAATCCAAATCGCGGATACAAGCAGCGTAACGGCGAGTGGTGTACATATTACCACCAGGACGGGTGATATCAGAGTACAACAAGGATTTAGCTACAGCTTCTTTTACAATCGCAGCAGCATTAGCCGCGATGGAAGTAGCAGCACGTACTCTCAATTCACCAGTTTGGAAATAGCCTTTGAGCTTCTCCATTGCGCCGGTATCGAGGTACTTACCTTGAACGTCCGAAGAATTGATAACAGAAGTAATTGCGTCTTGCATGATTATTATTTCCTAATTTCCAACTGTTTTACAACACCTGGGAGATGTGATACGGCAAATAGATCAGGCTCCTGTCTGTTATTATCCCCCCCTATAAATAGAGAGGCTTTCAACATTTCGCCAAAATCTATGTAAATAGGGGAATCAATTCACCCTACTGCATTGCACCTACCAAGTAGTCGAAGTAAGCACCAGCTTCACCAGAGTCTTCAGCAGACATCATGCCAGTAGCAACGTTCTTCATAGCGCGAACGCCTTCAGCAACTGCGTCGATAGGGGTTCCCAAAGACTTGTACATTTCGCGAACGCCTACAATCCCAATTTCTTCAATGGGTGTAACATCACCAGCAACGATACCGTAGGTAACTAAGCGGAGATAATAATCCATATCGCGCAAGCAGGTAGCGGTCATTTCTTGACCGTAAGCATTACCGCCAGGAGATACAACATCGGGACGCTTTTGGAACAGCTGGTCTCCAGCTTGCTTAACGATGCGCTCGCGGTTTTCGGTGAGCATTTGAGCAACACGCAAACGGCGTTCGCCACCTGTAGCAAAGCTCTTAATTCTGTCTAATTCGCCGGGGCTGAGGTAGCGAGCCTCTGCATCAGCATTCACGATGGACTTCGTGACGATACTCATTATAAGGATTCCTCCAATACGAATGAAACCTGAGTTGGCTTGAAAGTGGTGTGACTGAAAAACGGTTAGCTGAGTTTGGTGACTGCGGAACCTCTTATAGATTTCGAGCCTGTTTGAGTAAACACCAGTACGCAAAAAGGAAACTCAATTACCTTCAAAAATTATTCTCCGGCATTTTGTTGAGTATTTATGACTCTTTTTAACATTTTGTAACATTAATTTTCATGTTCGCCGGTTTTTGGTAATTGGTAATTGGTAATTGGGGATTGGTAATTGGTAATTGGTAATTGGGGATTGGGGATTGATATACCTCCCACAAAAAGGTGAGTAAGGTTTGAGGATTGTGGATTGGTAATTGGAAAGTAAAATTTTTACCCATTACCCATTACCCATTACCCATTACCCATTACCCATTCTTTTACCGTTCGTTATAACGTCCGGTGAGTACGGAAGGAGATAAGCTAGACCATGACTGCTTAACCAAATCCGCTGCGGCTTTAACGCTACCGATGTAGTTACCGGCAGGTAAAGATGGGAAACGTGGATAAGGTACTACGTCCTCACCGAAGAATCGAGAATACTCCTCACTACCTACCATTGTCTCTACGGCAGCTTTTAAACCATTATCAGCCAGCAGTTTGTTGTACTGACGAATTTCGGCTTGTGTCGCTGGTGCGCGTCCCAAGATGTGACGGAATAGGAACTCAATCACTTTGGTGTTGGGATAAGGCGTATAGAAGCGCTTGCGGTAGATTTCCGAACTTGCTAAGGTGCGGATAAACTCACGCACGGAGATTTCACCGTTTCGCAATTTACTATCCAAATCGCTACGACGGAAATATGAAGGAATTTGACCGCTAAATACATCCATTACCTGAACGTAAATTGCATCAATTACCTGTTGCTTCTCAGCTTGATTAGCTTGGTAGGTCATACGGTGAATCCGTGCTGGTCTGCGACGGGTTGTTCCGACTCCGACTTCTACCGATTGTCCCCGACCATCGTTAAAGGAACGACCCAACTGAATAAACAATGGTCTGCTCTTGTCGATTTCACGAGCTTTGGCTGCCATATCTGCAATTGCTTTGCCCATCATCGGCATTTGAGCAGCTTGCATTTTCGATTTAACCGGCTCGAAACTGGGGACAACAATGTCCTTGGTTTGCTTGGTAAGTCGGTTGTACAGCGTTTGGCTGTTGGGGAAGTTAGCTGCTGGTAAGGTTTGATAGAGGTTGTAAGGTACGGTATCTTCACCAAATGCTTTTGTATAATCGTTGCTGCTCACCATTGCATTAATGAAAGCACGCAATCCTTGAGTAGCAAGTATTTGATTATACTTACGAATTTCCTGCTGGTCTAGAGGTGCGCGTCCCAGGAAGTGCTTGGTTCCTAGTTCAATTACCTTGGTGTTGGGGTAAGGGGTATAGAACTCTTTGAGGTATAGACTAGAACATCCCAAACCTTCAATAAATTCTTTAACGTTGATTTCACCATTACCCAATCTGCTTTCTAAGTTCTTGAATTCGCTAGCACTAGTAATGTAAGGTTCAATATCGCGCTCGAAAACCTGACGGTAAGCAGCTTTAATCACACTTTGGACAGCGACTTTATTTTTGGTGTTGGCAACCAATTTAAAGATTTTACGTTGTTCGCGCTGCTTGCTAACACCTTGGTTAATCCGAGACTGAATATCTGGTTCGGTACGTGTTTGAGTAACGCTACCAAGTTCGACAAACATTGGTGTTTCTTGTTTCTCAACCTGGGTACCAACATCTTCGCGGATGCTACCAGTACGCAGTTGTCGTAAAGCTACACCTTGGGGTGTCAAATAACGTTCGTAAGGAACAGTATCTTCACCGAAGGCTTCAACATATTCTTGGCTATCAATAAAAGCGTCTACTAATGCATAGAAGCCTTTTTTGGCACAGATATCGAAGTACTTATTATTTTCCTGACGACCGTAGGTAGGACGACCCAACAAACGACGGTGGATGTATTCTACAGCTTTACAAACGTAGAGCGATGTCCAATACATTTTGCGGAATAAATCCGACTTCGCGAGCATTCGGATGAAGTCGCGGATGGTTATTTCACCGTTTTCTAATTTAATTTCCGCAACTTTCAACCGCTGACCTTCGTAAACATCGCGACCGAACACCTGTAGATAAGCAGCTTTAATCACCGCTTGAGTGGAACTTTCGGAATATTTAACTGAAGCACCTTTACCAGTTCCTTTACTTAAAGTACTGGGAACTTGGTCTAAACGGAAGACTTTTGGACCTAAAGAACCGGGGAAAGCACCGCGAGCTTTGGGATTGCTATTTTGGTTATTTATTCCGGGCCCTTGGTGAATCAGGATGCGCTTAGTATCTTTATTAAAGGGTGCGGGACGGCTGCTGGGATTTCTGGTTTCTTTGGCGAAAATTGCGCCGAATTGAATTTCTAAGGGGTCATTACCGGAACCATAAGGATGCTGGTCTGGTAAAGGTTGGGTATAGGCAGCAAAAGTTGTGATAAACTGCGGTACCTTGCGGAAAGGAGCGCTGTATCTCAACAAATCTTGTTGCGGTCCCCAGTTGCGACATTCTTGAGCTTCTTGTCCCAAACCTCTGAGGTAAGGTACAGTTTCTTCTCCAAAGTAATCAGCGTATTCGTTGGAATCTACTAAAGCATCAATTAAAGCAGGTAGACCACCTCTGGAGATGATATCAAAGTATTTCTGTACTTCTTCGCGGCTACTTGGTCCCCGTCCTAAAAAGTGGCGGAAAGCGAGTTCTAGCGCACGGCTATTAATAAATGGTTCATAAAATTGTTTGCGATAAAGGGGAGACTTACCCAAACGACGAGTAAATTCTTTCATCGAGATATCGCCATTTTTGACCTGAGATTCCAGGTAAGATATCGACTGAGAATAAGCACGGGTAATATCGCGCTCAAAGATTTGTCGATAAGCCGCTTTCACGACCATATCTTTTTCCATTCCCGACAAACCAGTCTTCATCACAAACTTGGGTCGTCTTTCTGCCGCATTAAAGTAAATTTGCGGTAATTGTAAACCCTGCTGGTCGCCGCTCGGTCGCTGACGCTTCTTAGTAGAAGGTGTGGGTGCTTTGAATTCGTTGATCAAAACATCCATGTACTGAGACACAATATCGGTCGCTTCAGCGTCTTTGCGGAAATAGGAAAGCGAAGCAATTTTGATTTCTTGTAAAGCGACAATTGTTGCGTCACCAGAACAAGCTCTTTCAATAATTTCTCGCAATCCCCGCACGTTTACGGAAATAATGTTCGGGTCGCCTGCGACAATTGCATAAGTGGCATAACGTAAAAACCACGACAAATCCCGCAAACTTTTAGACATATTGCCCGGACCGTAGCGAGCAACGTTAATCGGTCTAAATCCTGGAGGTGTCGGGCCGCTGGGAGAAGAATTAAAAATGGAACGTAAATTCTCCAAGAATCCGCCACGAGACTCCACGTAGGTGACGGTTCCTAATTCCATTTGTCTTCGCATATCGATACCTTCACCAGCAACAGCCATGGCCATTTCCGGTTGCGGTTCTCTTGGTTTTTCCAAGAAAGACATCGGTGAACCACCAACAAAAATCCGGTTCGCAGCGCGAGAAACAATAATTTCGGAATTGTCAGTCAAAGTCTGAGCAATATCCAAACGCTTCTGACCCGAAGCAAAATAACTTTCTAATTCCTTTAATTCACCAGTACCCAAAAAGCGGTCTTGCTGTTCCGCTTGAGTAATAGTTGATAAAGCTAGAGTTTGATATAGTTGCGGACGTGCAACCGAGCTTCCACCACTTGCCTTAACACTCATCTGATTATTAAAACTCCCATCTAAATATAAGCCGTGTGTGCGTATATTGGGTCGCCTTTAGGCTTCAAGGAGCGGCGTGTTTTTTTACTTTAACCGTGTTGCCTTCAAGACTGCCAAAAATTTTAACCCACTAGCTTTTAGATTAGAATGTTTTGAGTTTTATCGGGGTGTTTATTAAGAAGTGTGTCGAAAACACATAATGTAGAGACGCGATATATCCACAGACGCGAACCCTTGCGTCTCTACAATGTTGGTTCCAATCGAATCAACTGCCCATTGCTCTGATCTGTAATCACGTATAATTTACCATCGGGAGCTACCTTAACATCACGCACCCGCTGACCAATATCAATGGATTTTTCACTAATAATCTTACCTTGTCCATCTAATTCGATATGACGTACATCTTGGGAAACTAACCCCCCCGCAAATAAATCACCGTTATAAAATGCTAGTCCTGAAGGCGCGATTGCTGGTGTCCAAACTACCTTGGGGTCTACCATTCCGGGACGAGAACGTTCTTGAGAAATTTCCCCTCCACTATATTCGCGGCTGTAAGTAACAACGGGCCAGCCGTAATTTTCCCCTGCTTGTATCAGGTTGAGTTCATCACCACCACGGGAACCATGTTCGGTTGACCATATTCTTTTACTCTCCGGATCGATGGTTAGTCCTTGTATATTCCGATGTCCGTAACTCCAGATAGCTGGATTGGCATTTTTTGATGTCACAAAGGGATTGTCTTTGGGTATTGAACCATCATCATTTAAACGGACAATTTTACCTAGTTGACTATCGAGCTTTTGAGCTTGTTCGCGAGGAAGTTCCCCATTAATTTTCAGTGGTGGATTACCACCATCACCAATTGCGAACAACATCGTATTATCGGGTAGCCAAACGATGCGGGAACCGAAATGCTGTCCACCGGGTTTACTTGGCGATGCCTCAAAAATTACTTGTAAGTCGGTTAATGCTTTACCATCAAATCTGGCTCTTGCTACTCGCGTGCGGTTCGCTTGTTCGGTACCGTGGGAATAACTTAGATACACAAAACGATTTTCTGCAAAGTTGGGATGAAGCGAAACTTCCATCAACCCACCTTGACTGACGGCAAATACTTCCGGAACTCCGGTTATGGGTGTCGGATCGAGTACTCCATTACGAACAATTCGCAATCTACCGGGACGTTCGGTAATTAACATTGCTCCATCCGGCAACCATGTCATGCTCCAAGGATTTTCTAATCCTTCTAATACTGTTGTCTTTTGAAAGTTCCTAGCCTGTGGAACATCTTGGGAAGATGGGACTTCATAAGTTGACTCCGAACCGATTGCTGACGAGCCATTTAAGGGATTTTGCGCTGAGGAACAACCAACAGCGATAAGCGCGATCGATGCACCTGCAAAGCAGGTGAACGCAATACCGGATAAAAATCGCTTGGATAAATATGAGGGGGAAAACATTTTAGGTCAAAGGTTAAAGGTTAAAGGTTAAAGGTTAAAGGTTAGAGGTTGAAGGTTAAAGGTTGAAGGTTAAAGGTTAAAGGTCAAAGGTTAAAGGTTAAATTAAACATATTTAGCAATAAATTAGTTTCCCTGAACTATTTATTAGCAAAGTGAGGATAATTTTTTATATTTTTTTTTATATTTTGATTTTGATGCTCAAATGTGACATGAGAATGTCATTGAATGACAAATTGATTTTCTCACTACTCACTACTCACTATTCACTCCAACTTCCTTCTTGTTTGTGAAAAATGCGGGTTATAGTAACGGCATCTTGTGCGTGCGCTTATTATCGAACCGAAAGATGGGTTTGATTTATCTGTAAGACAAACAGTAATCAAAGATTCGAGAGCAATCTAAATTAATTCGCTTTGATAATATAGCAATCCTAAATGAATTGTGAGAAATTTATGTATAACCTGGCGGTTAAAACCGCTACTACATAAACTAAGTCCACCTGCGTGGACTCTATAAAACAACCCACGCACCATCCGGGTTTTGCCTGTGTAGCCAAGGCAGCGCGCAGAAGGGGGGTCTCCCCCATGAGCGACTGCCGTGCGACTTATAGTCGCCAGGAATGATTGAAATGTAACCTCTATTCCTCACTTTTAATCTACGTATTTTCTCACATCTCAATTCGGATTGCTATATGTCCATTTAGTAAAGTTATTTTGCTGATTTTTAGTATAAAACAATATTTTTACCCCTGTTAACTTAATTTTGATTTTATATAGTAAAAACTAATACCGCAGTCAATATTGAGTGAAACAAAGCTAGGTAAAGAGAATTATTATTTGCTGTACTGACACTTCATATTTTATTTATCAATTGTCTTAAAGTTAATATTGCTTTTTCACAATTCAACTCAGTTATTTTTCGGATTTACTTTCCAATAATGGTTTTGATAAGTTTTGATAGTTGAAGCAGAAAAAAATCACAGACAAACGAGATTTAAAATGATAAATAATTTATTGCAAAAGATTTTAGCTCCCACCGCAGTTGGTACAGTAATTGGATTCTCATCAATTCTTGGTACTATTAGTTCAGCATCTGCATTAACAATTAACTCTCCATCAGTAAATAGAGAAGGTAAAACACAAGATATTTCCAATATAGTACTTTATCTTAAAGATAATTCTGGAACAATTAGTAAAGTAAAAATTGATAGTGTTTCAGGTACAAAGTCTTACGATACTACAAATTTTTTAAACAAATATTATCAGGGTTCTGAAGTAGTAGCTTACACTGTAAAATCTGGAGATAATAAATCAGATATGGGTCCTGGAGAAGGTGAGTTGTTCGTTTTAAATCAACAAAGCAATTTACCCAAGGGTGCTGCTAACGACACTTATAAATATTCCGAAGTTTCTCAAATCCAACCTAGTCCACAAGCACCTGCTCCGACTCCAATTGTAGAAGAACCTGCTCCGACTCCAATTGTACAGGAACCTGACATACAACCAGGAAGAAATACTTATGCTCTAGCACAAGAACCTCCCACCGAAAAAGTTAAAGTTCCCGAACCTGGAAGCATAGCCGCGATCGCAATTTTTGGGATAGGTGGATTACTCGCTAAAAAGAAAGTCTCTTCTTAGGAATTTACCAGAATCAAAAGGGTTGCATCACTATTTTATAATTCTAACTAAACCAAGTTATTGTTCTTACGCTTCCAATGCCATAATTAATCTTTTACAAGATTAAATAGCCATGAATATTTAATTAAAACTTCTATACTCTATGGATGAGTGTAGAGGTTTTTGTGTATGAATAAATTGAGGGGATTAGTGAAACTATTTTTTGAATTATTGCGATAAAAATATAATGCCATTATCTAATTACTTTACAGCAAACAAAATCTAAGATAATATGCGAGCAAAAAGCATATTTAGCTGTAATTTTTCCACCATGAATGATTCTTCCCAATCTGTTGATTTTACTCCTAACACAGAAAAACTCAATTTCAAAACAAAATTAGCTTATGGTGTTGGAGAGTTATCTGGAGCAATTCCTAACAATATTTTGGTTTTTTTTGCGCTGTTTTTTTTTACCAATGTTGCTGGATTAAATCCTAGTTTAGCTGGTAGCCTTTTATTGATTGGTAAAGCCTGGGATGCCTTTAATGACCCTTTGATTGGCTGGTTGAGCGATAAAACTCGCTCTCCTCTGGGTAGACGTTACCCTTGGATGCTTGGTGGTGCGATTCCTTTGGGGATATCTTTTATATTATTTTGGATTGTTCCATCGACTCGAAACCAATGGCAACTGTTTGCTTACTATAGTATTATTTCTATTATTTATTATGCTGCTGTTAGTTCAGTTTTAGTTCCTTTTTCGACATTAGCAGCCGAACTAACTCAAGGTTACAACGAACGTACTAATTTAATTAGCTTTAAATCTTCTTTTGCGATTGGCGGAAGTATTTTTGCGTTAATATTAGCTCAAATTATTTTAGATATTGTAGAAGCACCTCGGAGCTATTTATATTTAGGTGCTATCAGTGCTTTGCTATCAATTTTGGCGATTTTGTTTTGTGTTTGGGGTACTTATAAACGCTATAAAATAATTGATAATCAACGCCAAAAAATTAAACGTAAGCCATCAGAACCAATTTTTAAACAATTCAAAATAGCTTTAAACAACAAACCTTTTCTCTATGTGATTGGGATTTATCTTTGTTCTTGGCTAGGGGTACAAGTAACGGCAGCAATCTTACCTTATTATGTCGTAGACTGGATGAAATTACCCAAATCTCACTTTACACAAATGGCTTTAGCAGTACAAGGAACGGCATTAATTATGATGTTTTTCTGGAGTGCAATGGGGCAGAAATTTGGTAAAAAAGCTATTTATTGTATGGGTATACCTGCAACAATTATTGCTCAAGCTGGATTTTTCTTTCTTCAACCAGGGCAAGTTTTGTTAATGTATATCTTGGCAGTTATGGCAGGAATTGGTATTTCTGTTGCTTATCTTGTACCTTGGTCAATGTTACCGGATGTAGTGGATTTAGATGAGTTAAATACCGGGCAACGTCGAGAAGGAATTTTTTATGGATTTGTAGTACAATTGCAAAAATTTGGTGTTGCAGGAGCGTTATTTTTGGTAGGTAAAATATTAGATTGGTCGGGATTAATACCCACCGTTGCATCTCAAACACCTCCCATACAGCCAGATTCAGCATTATTGGCAATTCGTTTAATAATTGGTCCAATACCAACTTTAATGTTAATTATTGGTTTAGTTTTAGCTTATTTTTATCCAATTACTCGTTCTAAACATGAGGAAATTGTTTTAAAAATTAATGAAAATAGGGAATAGGGAATAGTAATAAACATACCATACAAGTAACTGAGCATTAACAAATCAAGGTATTTCGGCAGCGAATGGAATAATGTCTTATTTATTCTCACCAATGAACGAAGAAAACGCCAGAATAATTGTAAATTGGCGTTATCATGAATCATTAAACTTTTACAATCACAATCTCTATCAAATTGAAGAAACTGTACAAGAATTTGTCAATCCTAAAAATGCTTACTACAGTATTTTCAATAATTATCATGAACTTGTCGCTTATTGTTGCTTCGGTGCAGATGCACGGGTAAAAGGTGGTAATTACGATATTGAAGCGTTAGATATTGGGTTTGGGATGTGTCCAAATTTAACTAGAAGAGGAATTACTTTGCGTATCATTAATGCTGTATTTGATTTCGCTCAAAGTAACTTTTCAACAACTTTGTTTCGAGTGACAGTGGCTGAGTTTAATCACCAAGCATTAAGAATATGTCAAAAAGCTGGATTTGTGCAAGTTCAAAAATTCCAAAGAGAACAAGATGGTATATATTTTTTGGTATTGCTGTTAAAAAGATAAAAAATCAATAATATGTAGTGGGAGCATCTTGCTCCCTATTATTACCTTGCTCCCTATTATTACCTTGCTCCTTACTATTACCTTGCTCCCTACTATTACAATAAAAGAATATTACATTCAACGAGTAACAAATAATTTTGTTTCAGTAAATATTTAATTGTCTAATCCAATGAATTTGAATACTTCTTATTTTCTCACTGTATTCACAACCTTATAATCAGTTAACTTAAAAAGTGTAGCTGCCCAACGCTCGTTTTGATAAATTTCTTTAACTTCCCCATTAAAACGAATCTTTAATCCATCTTGTTTAAACTTTTCAGGTAAATTACAAGGAGCAAATCTACTACGATTATCTTCAGTCACAATGATATAAAGTGTCTCATGAAGACGCTTGATTGTACCAACTTGATTTTTTACTGTTTCAACAGTTTTTCGATTATCAAAAGCGCATTTGGAATTTTCTTGCTTCTTCCCAATTAATCCCAATTCTCTCAATTCTTTCTGAGTTTCTTGATTCCAAGCACGTACTGAACCAAAAGCACCATCATAAACTGCATTCCAAGGTTGAGTACCTTGATTTTCTGCAAAAAATATAAAATTTCCACCCGGTTTTTGAATAAAATTATCACAAGAAGTCAGATTAAATCCTTTCAGATTTACAATTTCTGGACCATTACCTTTTAAATATCGTTTCACTTTAATTGTCAACGTATCTTCTTTAACTCTTTTGACAATTCCTTGAAACATAATTGGAGTTGTATTTACTCTTTGAGCAATAGTTGCTGGTTTACTTCCTGGTGCTGGAGAACAAGCATAAACTGGCTGTATAGGGGATAAAGTTAGAGCGATAGAAATTGGTAGACTTAATCCAATTATTCCTAACAAAAAGCGAGATGAAGATTTCAAGTTCAACATAAATTATCAATTAATTGCTTAATGTATAAAAATCAAAATTGAGAAACAGGTTAATAACAAATAAGACTTGATCAATTTTATTGAGGTTCCTGTAGTCAAACTATTTCACAATAATAAAATTATATCTTTAGATAGATGCGAAAGCTAGATTAATCTTACCTAATGATTGCCTCTTAATAGAAAATCATTAGAATCAATATTTCCCAAAGACTTAAAAATGTGGTAGGAAACATTGATATACTTCTTCAGCAAGTTTCAGCAAGTTTTCGGTACAAATTGAAATATAAGAAGACGTAGCAATACGCCCCGTCTCTACAGTTCTACAGAAAATATAAAAACAACTTTAATCCAAAATCTAAAATCTAAAATCTAAAATCCCATGTCCGACACCCAACAGGTAAGCAACGCTGTAGCCAATCTTTACAATACTTACCCTTTTCCCCCAGAACCTTTACTCGACGAACCACCACCGGGTTATAACTGGCGCTGGAATTGGTTGGCTGCGTACAATTTTTGTACAGGACAAAAACCGCAGAAACAAGATATCCGTATTCTCGATGCTGGTTGCGGTACAGGGGTAGGAACCGAATATTTAGTTCATCTCAATCCCCAAGCAACGGTAGTTGGAATTGATTTGAGCGGAGGTGCGCTAAATGTTGCTAAAGAACGCTGTCAACGTTCAGGTGCAAATCGGGTTGAATTCCATCACCTCAGTTTGTTTGACGTAGAACAATTACCCGGCGAATTTGATTTAATTAACTGCGTCGGCGTTTTGCATCATACATCAGAGCCGATTCGTGGCATTCAAGCTTTAGCGAAAAAACTAGCCCCCGGCGGTTTGATGCACATCTTTGTATATGCTGAATTAGGACGCTGGGAAATCAGTTTGATGCAGCAAGCGATCGCACTACTCCAAGGAGACAAACGCGGTGATTATCGTGATGGTGTCAGTGTCGGCAGAAAAATATTTGATTCTTTACCAGAAGATAATCGTATAGTCAAGCGGGAGAAAGAGCGTTGGGCTTTGGAAAATCAGCGCGATGAAAACTTTGCTGATATGTATGTTCATCCCCAAGAGATTGATTACAACATCGAAACTTTGTTTGAGTTGATTGACGCTTCTGATTTGGATTTCGTTGGTTTTTCCAACCCCGGTTACTGGAATTTAGAAAGAGTTTTAGCAAAAGCCCCAGAATTAATCGAACGAGCAGGAAATTTAGGAGAACGAGAACGTTACCGATTGATAGAATTATTAGACCCAGATATTAGTCACTACGAGTTTTTTCTGAGTCGTCCACCCCTAAGTAAAGCTGACTGGTCAGATGAAAATCAGCTTATTGCCGCAATTCCAGAGTTGAACCCTTGTATAGACGGATTTCCGGCATCAAGTATATTTAATTACGACTATCAACTAATTAGATTATCAGAAAACGAGATAGCCTTTATGCAAAACTGCGATGGAAACTCAACAGTAAAAGAAATTTTGCACAAAGTCCAACTGGATTTAGAAAAAATCAAAGAACTTCAGAAACAGCAACTAATAATGCTAAGTAAAGGCTAGAGGTTAAATTTACCGGAAACGTGATCATTACCTATCATTCAATTAACTGATAACTGATAACTGTTAACTGATAACTGATAACTGTTAACTGATAACTGATAACTGTTAACTGATAACTGATAACTGATAACTGTTAACTGTTAACTGATAACAGTTCGACCTTTACTAAATGCTAATATCACTCATGACAAACCGATCAAGTCACGGGTAAAATCCTGGATAAGAGTTTTTCTGCGAGCTATCTTCTTCTCTCCAAGAATGTCGAATATAGATAGCCTCTGATAAACACACCTATCTCTGTTTGTCATCCGTGTTTTCAAGTAACTTAAATTACTGTATTTTGCGGTGAATGTTGTTTATGTTTGTAAATGTGTCGAAAAATTAAGGCAACAGCTTAGTTGAATGATGTTTTTTGGTAACAAGAAGTTAATTGTTTTTTTCTAAAGTAATGTTACCCAACCATGATATGATTCAACTGACTGGATTTGCAGTCAACATCAAACTTCTGTACTGGTTTCAAGTCCCGTGAGCTTGTCAGACAAAACGATTGAATCCGCGCCTTCGACAATAGAAAATGCTCAACCTGGTTTTGAGGACGCAGAGCCAGGGAATCCCATGCAAGATTTCTACAACCTTTATCAAGAGTTGTTAATTATAACTCTTGCTTTAACGGGAATTGTTTTTGTGTCCGTCTGGATATTTTATTCCTTAAACATTGCTCTAAATTATTTAATTGGAGGATGTGCTGGCTTACTTTATCTGAGGATGTTGGCAAAAGATGTTGAGCGCTTAGGTAGAGAAAAGCAACAGCTGAGTAAGACTCGGTTGGCTTTAATAGTGCTATTGATTTTGCTAGCAGGAAAGTGGAATCAATTGCAAATCTTGCCTATATTTTTGGGCTTTTTAACCTATAAAGCAACGCTGATAATCTACGTAATTCGTGTGGCATTCAATCCTGACTAGCATAAAACTGGGTAACTTAAAAAGCGATCTCTCCAGTTAATATGGTCGAAACGTAGTAATGGTCAAGTAAATGGTAGATTTTCTGAACGCTTTTAATTCTGTGACTCTTGCAGAATTGGAAGTAGGAAAACATCTGTACTGGCAGATTGGAAACTTAAAATTACACGGACAGGTGTTTCTTACCTCCTGGTTCGTAATTGCCGTGCTGGTACTAGTTTCCATCTTAGCGAGTAGTAATATTAAGCGGATTCCGAGCGGTATACAGAACTTAATGGAGTATGCCCTAGAATTCATTCGGGATTTGGCTAAAAACCAGATTGGCGAAAAAGAATATCGCCCTTGGGTGCCATTCGTAGGTACTTTGTTTTTGTTCATTTTTGTGTCAAATTGGTCAGGGGCGCTTGTTCCTTTCAAGTTAATAGAGTTACCTGAAGGGGAATTAACTGCTCCTACTAGTGACATCAACACAACTATTGCTTTAGCATTGTTGACATCATTAGCGTATTTTTACGCTGGGTTCAGCAAGAAGGGTTTAGGATACTTTGGCAACTACGTTCAGCCGGTATCGTTCATGTTGCCTTTCAAGATAATTGAAGACTTTACAAAGCCTCTTTCCCTGAGCTTCCGTTTGTTCGGTAATATTTTGGCTGATGAGCTGGTAGTAGGAGTATTAGTTTTGCTAGTACCTCTATTTGTGCCACTACCTGTAATGGCTTTGGGTTTATTTACCAGCGCGATTCAGGCACTAATTTTTGCAACCTTGGCGGCTGCTTACATCGGTGAAGCGTTAGAAGACCACCACGGTGAAGAACATGGGGGACATTAAAAAGCCCCATAATTCCGTTAGTTTTTAGTATTAGATGAAGTTGGCAAGTGGTTAGTTAACAACTAACAACTAACAACTAACAAATAACAGCTAACAACCAACACATTTCAATTGAAAACCAATTCTCCTCTAGTAAACCAAGGAAATTTATCATGGATCCATTAGTTTCTGCTGCTTCCGTATTAGCTGCTGCTCTCGCTGTTGGTTTGGCTGCTATCGGACCTGGAATCGGTCAAGGTAACGCTGCTGGACAAGCTGTAGAAGGTATTGCTCGTCAACCAGAAGCAGAAGGCAAAATTCGCGGTACCTTACTTTTGAGCTTGGCATTCATGGAAGCGCTAACCATCTATGGCTTAGTTGTATCCTTGGTGCTATTGTTTGCTAACCCCTTCTCATAGTTTAAATACTGAGTACTGAAAAGGAAGTTAGGAGTTAGGAGTTAGGAGTTAGGAGTTAAGAGTGAAGAGTTAGGAGTTAGGAGTTAGGAGTTAAAAATTAAAAGTTGACTCATAACTTGTAATTCATAACTCATAACTCATAACTCATAACTGGTAAAAGTTGGAGCAAGTAATATGCATTGGATGACCTTATTAGCTGTAGAAGAAGTTGCCAAGGAGGGGGGTCTTTTTGACATAGACGCGACTTTACCTTTGATGGCAATTCAGTTTCTACTTTTAGCTTTAATTCTGAACGCGATTTTTTATAAGCCGTTAGGTAAAGCAATTGATGAACGGAACGAGTATATCCGTAACAATCAATTGGAAGCAAAAGAACGACTGACGAAAGCGGAAAAATTAGCGCAGCAGTATGAAGACGAATTAGCAAGTGCGAGAAGACAAGCACAAAAAGTTATTGCTGATGCTCAAGCAGAAGCTGAGAAAATAGCTTCCGAAAAAGTAGCAGTAGCTCAAAAAGAAGCCCAAGGGCAAAGAGAAGAAGCCGCTCAAGAAATTGAGCAGCAAAAACAACAAGCTTTTGCTTCTTTAGAAAAAGAAGTTGATGGTCTCTCTCGTCAAATATTAGAGAAGCTTTTAGGAGCGGATTTAGCAGCACAGCGTTAACAAACTGTAACTCAATGAGGCAATGGTTTGTAAATTTGTTTGGCTCAGATGAAGGTAATTACTACTTTCTAATTCGTAATTATTAACCAATATACAAATGAAGGGTCAGTGGAAATAGAAAGATATAAAATAGCAATATTTTTCTGTAAATAAAACTGCTCAAAATAAAAATTGATTAATTACGAATTATGAAACTTGTAAATTACTGCTAATTATTTGGTTATTGAGAGATTTAGATTTATAGATGCTTGAATGGTAGAGCATTGTAATTTTTTCAGCTGAAGGCAGCGCAATAGTGGATCAAATAAAATGGGGACTTTTTCAATATTAGTGGCACAAGCCAGCGCCGTCGGAAGTGAGTTAATAGAAGAAGCAGGTCATGAGGGTTTTGGTTTTAATACCAACGTCTTAGATACTAACCTGATTAACCTGGCAATTATTATTGCAGTATTGTTCGTTTTTGGACGGAAAGTTCTGGGTGGTACTCTAAAAGAACGCCGCGAAAAGATAGAAGCTGCGATAAAAAGTGCAGAAAAACGCACCCAAGACGCAGCTAGTGCTTTAGCAGAACAACAACAAAAGTTGGCTCAAGCTCAAGCAGAAGCCGAAAGAATCAAAAAAGCAGCACAAGAAAATGCTGTGAAAGCAAAAGAAGCCATACTCGCACAAGCGGCTGTTGATGTGGAAAGAATGAAGCAAACAGCAGCAGCAGACTTGAATACAGAAAGAGACAAAGCCATTAACCAACTGCGACAGCGCGTAGTCGCTCAAGCTTTAGAAAAAGTAGAGTCGCAGCTCCGTGGTGGAATTGCCGACGATGCTCAGCATACATTAGTTGACCGCAGTATCGCGCAACTGGGGAGTTAACCTTCACTAACCCCGCTCTAAAAGTGCGGGGATTGACCGAACCAATTCGGACAACGTAAGCAGTGAATAGCCCACTGAGACACAACGCCGGTAAACACTTCTGAATACTTCCCTAGTTCGGACTATCTGTAAATCTAATTGGTTAGATGCTGTTAGACAGGACATCTTGGTTGTGTTGGGCGAAGGGACTTAAACAAGTTTGCTGGTTCTTGGGATTATCTCCATTTAAAAACCAGTACTTAAAAAGCCGTGCTAAAAGCACGGGGTTTCTACCCATTTTTCTGATGAAAAGTAACATAGCAAACGCTGAAATATCCCGTCCTTATGCTGAGGCATTGATGTCGGTAGCGCAGTCAAACAACGTTGCAGATAAGTTTGACTCTGATGTACGTTCTTTATTGAACTTACTACAAGAAAGTGAAGCCCTGCGAACCTTTTTTGCCAATCCGTTTATTACTGCTGAAGATAAAAAGGGTGTTATTAGCAAGATTCTGAGCGGTGACACTAATCCCATCTTCCGTAACTTTTTGATGTTGTTGGTAGATAGACGGCGAATAATATTACTTGAGGCTATAGCTCAGGAATATTTAGCCCTATTGCGGCAATTAAATCAAATAGTATTAGCGTCCGTGATTTCTGCTGTTCCCCTCACCGACGAACAAAAGCAGACAATTAAAGAAAAAGTCAAATCAATTGAGCCAAATGCTCGTGAAGTTGAGTTAGACAGTAAGATTGATAGCGACATTATTGGTGGCGTAATTATTAAAGTCGGTTCTCAGGTAGTTGACTCTAGTTTACGGGGTCAGTTACGCCGCTTAACTTTAAGCTTGAACAGCTAAATAAAGTTAGGAGTGAGGAGTGAGGAGTTAAGAATTTAATTCAAGGTTAAATAAAGTTAGAAGTTAGGAGTGAGGAGTTAAGAATTTAATTCAGAGTTAAAAGTCTTAAAGATAAAAAAACTCATAGCTCATAACTCATAACTCATAACTCATAACTCATAACTCATAACTTAACTAATTCTCTTTTCCGTATTGTAAGAAAGAAGATAAAAAAATGGCAATTAGCATCAGACCGGACGAAATTAGTAGCATTATCCAACAGCAAATCGAGCAATATGACCAAGAGGTTAAAGTTGCTAATGTTGGTACTGTATTGCAAGTAGGTGATGGTATCGCTCGTATCTATGGCTTGGAAAAAGCTATGGCTGGTGAGTTGTTGGAATTTGAAGATGGTACCACGGGTGTTGCGCTTAACTTGGAAGAAGACAATGTTGGTGCGGTATTAATGGGTGATGGTCGCCAAATTCAAGAAGGTAGTACCGTTACAGCTACTGGTAAAATTGCTCAGGTTCCCGTTGGGGAAGCGATGATTGGTCGGGTTGTTGATGCTTTGGGTCAAGCAATCGATGGTAAAGGTGAAATCAAGACTACAGAAGGTCGTTTGATTGAATCGATGGCTCCCGGTATCATCGCTCGTCGTTCCGTACATGAACCAATGCAAACCGGAATTACCGCTATCGACGCAATGATTCCTGTAGGACGCGGACAGCGGGAATTAATTATTGGTGACAGACAAACTGGTAAAACTGCGATCGCCATCGACACTATTATTAACCAGAAGTCAGAAGACGTAGTTTGCGTTTACGTAGCTATTGGTCAAAAAGCTTCTACGGTTGCCAACGTAGTACAAACTCTGCAAGATGCAGGCGCGATGGATTATACCATCGTGGTAGCGGCTAGCGCTTCCGAACCCGCACCATTGCAGTGGTTGGCTCCTTATTCGGGTGCTGCACTCGCCGAGTACTTTATGTACAAGGGTAAAGCAACTTTAATTATTTACGACGATTTAACCAAGCAAGCCCAAGCTTATCGTCAAATGTCCTTATTGCTACGTCGTCCACCCGGTCGTGAAGCATATCCTGGAGACGTATTTTACCTCCACTCCCGCTTGTTGGAACGCGCTGCTAAACTCAGTGACGACCTCGGTGCGGGTAGTATGACAGCGTTACCAATCATTGAAACCCAAGCTGGTGACGTATCGGCTTATATTCCTACCAACGTAATTTCGATTACCGACGGTCAGATATTCTTATCTTCCGACTTATTTAACGCTGGTATTCGTCCGGCAATTAACCCTGGTATTTCCGTATCCCGCGTGGGTTCCGCCGCTCAAACCAAGGCAATGAAAAAAGTTGCCGGTAAGTTGAAATTAGAATTAGCACAATTCGACGAATTACAAGCCTTCTCGCAGTTTGCATCGGACTTAGACAAAGCGACCCAAGACCAATTGGCGCAGGGTGTACGCTTACGGGAATTATTGAAGCAGCCCCAAAACCAGCCACGTGCGGTATACGAGCAAGTTGCAATTCTGTATGCGGGTATTAACGGATATTTAAGCGATATTCCAGTTAATAAAGTTACAGATTTTGTAGAAGGATTCCAAGAATACTTGAAGAATAATAAAACTGAATTCAAGCAAGGAGTTCAAGACAAGAAAGCCCTTGGTGAAGACGAAGAAAAAGCGCTTAAAGAAGGGATTATCGACTTCAAGAAAACCTTCATGGCAACAATTTAACAAAGTTAAGAGTTAGGAGTGATGAGTTAAGAGTGAAAAGTTAAGAATTAAAAAATCAACAATTAAAACTAAGGAATAAAGAGTATTTTACTCCTAACTCCGGTGGTACTAACTCCTAACTCCTAGCTCCTAACTCCTAACTCCGGTGGTACTAACTTTAAAAAACTATGGCTAATCTAAAAACAATACGCGATCGCATATCATCAGTTAAAAATACCAAGAAAATTACAGAAGCCATGCGCCTTGTGGCAGCAGCAAGGGTACGTCGCGCACAAGAACAGGTAACTTCAACCCGTCCATTTGCTGATCGTTTGGCACAGGTATTATTTGGTTTGCAAAGCCGTCTTACCTTTGAAGATGTAGATTTACCGCTGATGAAAAACCGTGAAGTGAAAACAGTCGGGTTGCTAGTAATTTCTGGCGATCGCGGTTTATGCGGTGGCTACAATACCAACGTAATTAGACGTGGAGAAATTCGCGCCAAAGAATTACAGGCTGAAGGTTTGGATTACAAATTTGTTCTGGTTGGACGCAAAGCTACCCAGTATTTTCAACGTCGCGAACAACCCATTGACGCTACATATACCGGCTTAGAACAAATTCCCACGGCAGCGGAAGCTTCTAATATTGCGGATGAACTACTTTCCTTATTTTTATCGGAAGAGGTAGATAGAATTGAATTGGTCTATACTAAATTCGTCTCCTTAGTTAGTTCTCGACCTGTAGTACAAACTTTACTTCCCTTAGACCCCAAAGGTTTAGCAGCAGACGACGAATTTTTCCGTCTGACAAGCCGTGGTGGTGAATTTGAAGTCGAGAGAGAGAAAGTCACTACCGAAATGCGAGCTTTTCCTCGCGACATGATTTTTGAACAAGACCCGGTACAAATCCTGGATTCATTGCTACCACTATATTTGAGCAATCAACTGTTGCGAGCATTGCAAGAATCCGCAGCCAGCGAACTTGCAGCACGCATGACAGCAATGAGTAGCGCTAGCGACAACGCAGCAGAATTGATTAAAAGCCTGTCATTGTCTTACAATAAAGCGCGACAAGCTGCAATTACTCAGGAAATTTTAGAGGTTGTGGGTGGCGCTCAAGCCCTAGGTGCTTAAAACTTGAAATGTTGTTTATTATTAATAGCTAATTGTTGATTATATGTAAATTTATATATATTAATTGACAGTTAGCTATTTTAGTGCTGTGCAAATCGAAAATAATCAAAAATTAGTTAATAATTGATTACGATTATACGGTTAGTAGTTGTTTATTTGACCTACTAACCGTCAAAATATAAATCGATACAGCAACTATTTAAGCACCACGTCTTAATGCTGCTTCTACTTGCTTGAACTCTTGTTCCAAACGATTTTTCAGCTTTTCAGGTACGGGACGGTTGGGATAGGAACTGTAATGTCCAGCTAAGGAATTGAGAGCAGTTCGCATAGTGGTAAAAGAACTTAACCCAGATACAGATGTATTCCGCTGATAGCGAGCTGCGAACTCATTAATCTTTTTACGTGCTTCTCCTTGAACTGCTGCTTTATCGGCTGCATCATCAGGTAAAGCTAAGGCATTTCTCAACACATTAACTATAGCTAAGGAATCTTGCTGATAATCCCCGGTTAGATTGTCTGGACTACCAGAACATCCAGTCAAACTGATGACTGCAACCAAAACTAGGGCAAGTAAACGTGACCAATAGCGCTTCATTTTTCTTGGTTTGTGAACAAATACTTAAATCAACGTCCATCGTATCCTGTATTTGTATCGTGGGGATCGTTTTTGAAGAACCGTTAAGTATGGCAGTTGACAGTTGACAGTTGACAATTACCCATTACCCATTACCCATTACCCATTACCCATTACCCATTACCCATTACCCATTACCCATTACCCATTACCCATTACCCATTACCAATTACCAATTGTTAGACTTTTTCATACAGTGTATTCCGTTGTTGATATGGTCTTCCTAAAGAAGTTATGGTCGCTTGTAGAGTTTCTACTTCCATACAGGTACCTCCAATAGCACCTGCCATTGTGGTAATATGTTCCTCCATCAAAGTACCACCAATGTCGTTACAGCCACAATTTAAAGCTTTGGTTGCTCCTTCGATTCCCAATTTCACCCAACTTGGTTGATGGTTCGGTATCCAATTTCCTAAGTAAATTCGAGCTACAGCGGTGAGTAAGAGTGACGAATCTAACTCTGGTTGGTCGCGTCCGACACGACGACGCAAGGGTTTTGGCGCTTCTTGACCGACAAATGGTAATAAAATAAACTCCGTTATCCGAGCAGGATAAGCTTTGTTAATGGCAGTTTGTTGTTGCGATCGCAATTTTTCTAGATGTGTAATTTGCTGTTCTGGGGTTTCGATATGTCCCGATAACATGGTGCTGGTTGTGGGTAAACCTAATTGATGAGCGGTACTGACAATTTCTAACCAAGTTGCGGAGTTAATTTTTTCTGGACAAAGAATACGTCTGACTTGATCATCTAATACCTCGGCTGCTGTTCCAGGCATAGAACCTACTCCCGCTGCTTGTAAGGCTGTTATTACTTGTGCATAACTTAATCCATCAAGTCTGGCGATAAATTGCACTTCTTGGGGAGAAAAAGCATGAAGATGTAGTTGAGGAAATTCTTGTTTGATAGTTTCTACTAACTTGAGATAGTAATTCAAAGATTTACCATCTATTTTGGCTTCGGGGTTTAATCCACCTTGCATACAGATTTCCGTCGCACCGCGTTTGACTGCATCTGTAGTTTTTTCAACAATTTGCGTCCAATCCAACGAGTAAGCACCTGTATCACCATCATCTCTGCGGAAAGCACAAAAATTGCAATGTTGTTCACAGATGTTAGTAAAATTAATATTTCGGTTGATTATATAGGTAACAGTATCTCCGACTTGAGAAAATCGTAGTTTGTCGGCTGCGGTATGAATCGCAGCAATAACACTTGGTTCGGTTTGCTTTAATAATATAATTCCTTGTTCAGGAGATAAATCGTAACCCGTCAAAGCACGTTCTAGAATTGTATCAACTTTATTTTTCAGAAGATTTTTCACGGCAATGTATTAAAAAAATAGTGTTTATCAAAAATCAAAGCACATCTATTATTTTTACAGGTAATATCAAAATGAGAAGATAGTTGATGGTTAGTACCACCGGAGTTTTGAGTTTTGAGTTTTGAGTTTTGAGTTAAACCATCAACTGTCAACTGTCAACTGTCAACTGTCCACCATCCACTAACGACTAACCACTATCCACTATCCACTAAATGAGTATCATCCAACCGAAGAAGCTTTTATCAGTACCGAGCGGTTTTTTACGAATTCCTCGATTACCACAACAAGCCGATGTTAGCAATCAAAGCATTCTGTTTTCATTGGTGATTCCCACCTACCTGGAAGCTGGTAATATCAATAAAATCGTCAGGACTTTGACTAGCTTGCTTGATGAAAGTATACCGGGAGACTATGAATTAATTGTAGTTGATGATAATAGCCCGGATGGTACTTGGGAAGCTGCTTTCTCTATGATGTCAGAACTCCCGCAGTTACGGGTGATGCGACGGGAAAATGAACGGGGACTTTCTTCGGCTGTAATTCGTGGATGGCAAAGTGCGAGAGGAAGGGTATTAGGAGTAATCGATGGAGATTTACAACATCCACCCCATATATTGTTACAACTACTAAAAGCTATTGAAAAATATGATTTAGCAGTGGCAAGTCGTCATATCGAAGGTGGTGGGGTAAGTAGCTGGAGTTTTATGCGTCGTTTGTTATCACGCGGCGCTCAACTATTAGGTTTGATAATTTTACCACGAGTTATTGGTAGAGTTTCCGACCCAATGAGCGGTTATTTTATGGTACGTCGTAACTGCGTAGAAAATATAACTTTTAACCCCATCGGCTACAAAATTCTGTTGGAAGTTTTGGGAAGAGGAAGAGTAAACAAAATTGTAGAAATCGGTTATGTATTTTGCGAGCGTCAAGATGGAGAAAGCAAAGTGAGTTGGAAACATTATCTTGACTATATACGACACTTACTGAGGTTGCGTTTTTCTGTGGAAACTGAAGAAAAATTGAGTCAAAGCAGGGGTTTTCCCATCGGTAGATTTATTCGCTTTGGTTTGGTAGGGTTAAGCGGGGTATTTGTAGATATGACAATACTTTACTTACTCAGCGACCCTAATACTTTAGCTTTGCCTTTAACTCGCAGTAAAATTATTGCGGGAGAAATTGCGATTTTTAATAATTTTTTGTGGAATGACGCTTGGACTTTTGCCGATGTTGCGATGCAACAAAAAGGACTCAAACAACGTTTGAAAAGATTTTTGAAATTCAACATTATTTGTTTAGCAGGATTAGTTATTAATGTATTAGTGTTGAATTTAATATTTAATTTTGTAATTTCCAATCGTTATATAGCTAATTTAATTGCCATTGCTGTAGCTACTGTTTGGAATTTTTGGGTAAATCTGAAACTTAGTTGGCGAGTAACCCAGGTAAAGTAAGTATTGAATTGGTAATTGGTAATTGGTAATGGGTAATTGGTAATTGGTAATTGGTAATAGGTAATTAAAATCCGTGTAATCCGTGTAATCCTTTTTAATCCGTGATTAGAATGGGTAATTGGTAATATTCGCCATAATTCAATAATTTACTCAATAAAAAATTTTATTTATATTAATATTTATATGCAATTTAATTCAAACAATAATGATAAATTTATCCCACAAGAAAGATTCAATCAGTTAATCCTTTTATCGATATCGATATTAGTTGGCACTGTTTTGCGCTTTGCGAATTTGACAAGTAAACCCGTTTGGATTGATGAATTCGCGACAATAGTTTTTAGTTTGGGTAATAGTTTTAAAACAGTACCGTTAAATCAAATAATAAGTATTGATGTTTTATTGCAACCTCTACAAATTAAGGAAAACTTTGCTGTTCAAGAGGTATTGCAAAAAATACTTACAGAAGATATTCATCCACCAGTTTATTTTGTTTTGTCCCATTGGTGGATATCTTTATGGCCAGAACAACATTTAATCTTTGCAGCCCGTAGTATTAGTGCAATCTTTGGTATTGCTTCGATTCCAGTAATTTACGGTTTGGCACGACTGAGTTTTCGTTCTGTTTTAATAGCACAACTAGCTGCTGCATTTATGGCTGTGTCTCCCTACGGCATTTTTTTAGCTCAGGAAGCCCGTCATTATACTTTGGGTGTTTTATGGGTAATTGCTTCGCTATGCTGCTTAGTAGTCGCTGTACGTCGCATTCAACAACAACAGCCTTTACCTATTACCATTGCTTTGGCTTGGTTGGTTATTAATGTAATGGGAATTTCAACTCATTATTTTTTCATTTTTATTCTTTGTGGTCAAGCCATCGTGTTGATGAAATATTGGCTTAATCCTGAATCGAGAATTACTAATTTGAAATTATGGTGGACTATTTACGCCGCAGTTATTGGTACTATATGTACTGGTTTATTTTGGTTAAATTTATTTCTATATAATCCTTATACAGGAGAATTAACCCAATGGATAAAAAATAGCGATAAGCAGAGCTTGATGCCTTTGGCATATCGCAGTTTTTTGGATTTACTCAATCCGATTTTTCAATCATTAGCTGGTTGGATTACAATGATTTCTTTACTCCCAGTTGAATCACCGCATCTAGGAATTGTAATTGCTTCTGGATTAGTAATGATAATCTTCTTTGTTTGGGCAATACCAATTATATTTCGTAATTTCAAAATTCAGTATTCATCCTCTGAAAATCACCTGATGATTCAAACATTTACTGGTATTTTATTATCAGTAATTGCCTTATTTTTTATCATTACTTATTTCTTTGGTATAGATATTACCAGAGGCGCTCGTTATAACTTCGTTTATTTTCCTGTTGTCATGGTGTTGTTAGGAGCTATACTCGCCGCTTGTTGGCATCAAAATATTTTTACTAGTCCAGCCTTTCCTCAATTCAAAGTTAATGGTAAAAGCGCTGTAACTATCATGTGGATTATGGGACTATTAAGTGGAATTACAGTTGTATCTAATCTTGGTTATCAAAAATATTACCGACCAGATTTATTGCTTCCTATTATTGAAAATATATCTGAAACCAAACCCGTTTTAATTGCTAACACGCATCGCAGCTTAGCAGAAACTGGGGAAATCATGGGTATAGCGAAACAAATTCAAAAAACTAATTCGCCCATAAACGCTAAATTTTTAATTATTCCCGAAAACCAACAATTTGACACTGCGACAGCAACTTTAATCGAAAAAATCAAAACATTACCACGTCCTTTTGACCTTTGGTTAACAAACTTTCGTACAGTTCAAAAGACTCCATTAACCCTACCATCCTGTACTACTGATACTCAAGCTTTACCAGGAATCAACGGATATGAATACAAAATTTATCATTGTCTATAGGTTAGAGGTTAAAGGTTAAAGGTTACCATCAACCATCAACCAACAACTATCAACCATCAACCATCAACTGTCAACTAACTCCGAAAAACCTGCTATTGTTCGCAAATTTTGAGTACGAATTAACTCAATAAAACTTATATTAGAACGTTTTTCAACTTTAGCAACAGCTTCGATCGCTTTTAACAAATGTTCTGCGGCTTCCGCTTCTGAGCAACCTCGTCGCTGTACTAAACTAATCGCAGCTAAATCGGCAGCAATTTCCGACTCTTGAGAACGATTGTTACGTACAATTCGGAGCATGGCGATCGCGCTTAATCCAGCAGATGTAACAACACCCACTACATCACCTTGAGCCGATTCTATCAACCCACCAAATAATCCAATCAGCACAACGCCTTGATATATATCGGGCTTAAACCACCGTACCTCTATTAACCAGCTAACAGTACGTAATAAAAGCAAGTCTCTTTGTGCTTTTGTCAGATTACGCCACAAATCAAAGTTAATATATATCAATCTTTCTCGATGCCAAGGTAAGGGTAAAAATGCATCAATTACCTTTTCCTGTTCGGCTTTACTCAGAATTTTTACTGTATTTATAGCAGAAGCAGGCATTAAATCTAACAACCGACGAATTTCTACTTTTGGCTCCATATTTTAAAGAAGGGTAATTGGTAATGGGGAATGGGTAATTGGGTAAGATTGTAGGGTGTGTAGTTTAGAGATAATTGGAACCTTTTTGCTAAATCCTAATCCTTGCGGGTTGCTATTTTTTATTGTTGATAATATTTTCTTGTTTTTCTGTAAAGTAAAATTATTAGCCCATTACCAATTACCAATTACCAATTACCAATTACCCATTACCAATTACCAATTACCCATTCCCACTAAACATTAATTTTTATGGATGCTTTTGCTCCCTTACCTCCTCAATGGACAAATGAGGCAACTCATGCGTTAGAATTTTGCTGCCCTAAATGTGGTTCAACTAGTCGCGAAGCCGAAAAGGTTTGGATAAATAGACGTTCCCCTGTAGTTACAGAGCAGTATCGCCGCAAATGGCAGGAATTTTACTATTGTAACTGTGGTCATATATGGTGGGCTTGGAGTAATGATAGACCACCTGTAGATAATTCACCAATTACGCCACAATAATCAATTTTAAAGAGGAAAAATGACTCAAACCCTACCTAAAATACTAACAGAAACTATTGGCATACCCGAATACTGGATTATTGATTATTTAAGCTATTCAATCAAAAGCATTTCCTGAATTAAATTTAACTGTAGAGCAAATTTTCGATGCTGCTGCATTTTAAGATACCGCAATTAAGTAAACCTTTGTATATAGCAAATTTCAGTTGAGTCCAATACACTAAAACCTCACCCCCTTCCCCTCTCCTTAGTAAGGAGAGGGGTGCCGGAGGCGGGGCGAGGTTCTACGAAGTGTATTGCACTCAACCGAAAAGGGCTATATTTTGAAGTCTTTTATCGATACCGATTTAGAACTTAAAGGTTGTACGTAGTGTACCAACGTAAACGGTGCTGTTATCGTTGTTGTGTTCAGGATTGAAGATTACCAACAAGCCAGGAGTAATAGAAATTCTGTCGTTAATACTCATCTTGTAAAGACCTTCTAAATGGTAAGAAGTATCTTCGTCTTTAGTAGCAGTTCCAAAATTACTGATTTGGGTTATCTTGGGAGGTTGACCGAAGATTAGACCCAAGGTATTACCCTTAGCACCAAAGTCTTTCATGCCGAGTGTAGCAGCCCAGTACTGAATTTCTGAATCTCCAGCACCATTTTCTTGATCGGCATCAACAAAACCGTACCAACCACCAACAGTTGTAGTTTTGTTGAGTTGTAACGCAGCTTGTACACCGTAGTGATTGGATTTAGTTGCAACATTACCAAAAGGTCTTCTAGTACCGTTAGCACCTGTGCTACCAGTTACGTTGGTGTCCGGTAGGTCGTCGGAATCAGTAGGATTGCCAGCATCAAAACGACGCACATAGGTTGCACCGATGCTCAAAGCTTTTATAGGCTGGATTTCGATCTGACCTAAGAAAGCATTGCTGCCATTGAAAAAACCATTATCGGTGTTAGATGGATTACCGGAGGTATAAGATCCGCTCAATTTGATGGGAGAATTTTTACCACCCAACACAGCTGTTACACCAGCGTCACCACTAGCAGAGCGATAGATAGGGCTGAAACGTCCGTAACGGGAGATAGCACCACTACCACTACTGCTCAATAAGGGGTTGAATACGTTAACGTTGTCGTTAAGATCGGCTTCGTTAGCGTCAATCTTAACCATAACTCCCTTAGCAGGCTTGAAGCTGTAGTTTAATTCAGTGAGTTCAAAATTGTTTCCATCCTCACCATCAAAGCCTAAACGGGTCATTCTGGTACCAGTGACATCACCATCGAACTCAGGAGTATTCCGAGCCTGCAAACGAACTCTTAACTTGTCTTTACCAGTGAAACTGCTATCAAAGTCCAAACGAACGCGGTTGGATAGAGTTACGTTGTCATTATCTACGCTATCACCAAAAGCACCAGCGACAGCAAAGATAGCTTCACCTTTCAACTTAGCAGTTGTGGAGAACTGATTAGCTTCCAATTTAGCAGAACGGGACTCCAAAGCATCTACACGACCGCGTAGAGTAGCCAATTCCGCAGCATACTCTTCTTGCAAGCGCTTCAAGGTTTCTAAGTCACCAGAACCAACTCTTTCGGTTGCGATCGCAATCAATTCGTTAATCCGATCTAAACAAGCGTTCAAACCAGCTGCAAATTCATAACGGGTTAAAGCACGGTTTCCACGGAAGGTTCCGTTAGGATAACCAGCTATACAACCGTAGCGCTCAACCAAAGATTGTAATGCTTGGAATGCCCAATCGGTGGGCTGTACGTCGGAAAACTGGGAAACGGATGTTACTTGACCGATGTTGTTCGATTCGACCGATAGCTCAGCAACAGAAGTGGATTTTTCACTTACTTCACCAGCGAATGCGCTGTTAGCAGCGAAAAATGTTGCAGCAAGAACTATTGGACTTAATTTAAAAACGTTCCAAAAAAGCTTTGTCATTTTTTTTCTCTCTCACTCACACCTACCGTTTCAACCACCATTCAATTATTCGTGTTTTCTTTTACGAATATTTGCTGGGAGTTGTTGTATTAAATTAAAAGACAATACTAGTAGTTAAAACAAGTCAACTAACATACCTTTTCCATATTTATAATTTTTTTAGATTAATCCCTGGGCTGTAGAATATTAATAAATTAAGGGAGTATGGAGTAGGGAGTAGGGAATAGCCAAGAGCTTGCTTCTCTAAAGTTTTATATCAAAATTATTCTATTAAGTTAGTATTTTTTATCACTATCTATATTTTATTTTGTAAATTAGATTAAATTTTGGCTTAGGTTTGGTTAAGTAAGAAGTCGGGTTTTGAGGATAATTGTGTTTTTTCAGAGAATATTTGGGTTAAAAACCCGACTTCTAGTCCTGGTGGTCTGCGTCATTAGTTTTGCGGGGTTTATGTCCGAACTTGTCGGGGAATAAAATTCCCCGTCTAATAGCTCCCGTCCTCTTAAGAGGACTAAGACCCAACTCATTAAAATTAATGACATTGAGTACTAGTGGTACTTTTCATTAGTTTTGATTGGTTTTGTTTGTCTACTGACGTAATGTAGAGACGTTATATATAACGTCTCTACAAGATTTCTGGTAAAATCCGACTACTAGTAAGGTTATATTAATTAAGCCATCATAACTAATGACATGGACCACTAGGTGAGGGTTATATGTCGGGTTTTGAGGATAATTGTGTTTTTTCAGAGAATATTCAAGTTAAAAACCCGACTTCTAGTCCTAGGTGTGAGTAAGAAGTCGGGTTTTGAGGATAATTGTGTTTTCTAAGAGAATATTCGAGTTAAAAACCCGACTTCTGAGATATGATTGCTGACACAATCTTAGAATTTAAAAGTAGTACGCAGGGTACCTACATAAATAGTGTCATTATCATTATTGTGTTCCGGATTGAAAATAACCAACACTCCAGGAGTAATGGCAATATTATCGTTGATGGGTAACTTGTAAAGTGCTTCTAGATGATAAGAAGTATTTGGATCTTCTCTATCAGTAATATCATTGTTAGTGACTCTGGGTGGTTGACCAAAGATTATACCAAGGGTACTTCCTCTAGTACCAAGGTCTCTGAGAGCCAAGGAAGCTGCCCAATAGAACATTTCTGCATCAGCACCTGCATTTGGTCCGGCTTTAGCTGTAGCGTCTGTAAAACCAGCCCAACCCGAAACAGCAAACTTAGAGCTAGGGCTGACTGACGCTTGGACACCGTAGTGGTTAGCCGTAGTTGCAAAACCAACATCATCACCATCATCATCAATAATAGCAAAGGGGTTATTGGCAAAAGCGCTACCTGTAGAATCAAATAGGTTAACGCCACCTTGACTATTTTGATAGGTACGAGCGTAAGTTAAACCTACACCAAATGATTTACTCGGCTGAAAAGCAACTTGACCGATGGCTGCATAGGAACCATTAAAAACTCCCGTACCCAATCCGGGGTTGCTGTTGTCTTCTGCTAAGTAACCAACCGATGCGCTAATGGGTGATTCGGGAGCGAAAGTTAAGGTTATACCAGCACCATCACCTTGGCGGTAAATGGGACTAAAACGTCCGTAACGCGATATTGCACCACCACCGCTGCTTTCAAAAGCCGGGTGAAAGTTGTTTATATTATCGTTGTATTCACCACTTACGGCATCAATATGTACTCTTAGAGCATCGCCGAGGGGAAATTCGTACCATAATTCACCAATTTCAAAGTCGTTATCATCTTCCCCATCAAAGCCCAAACGAGTCATGTTTGTGCCAGTTCGGCTTGTATTATATTGGGTTACATTTCTAGCTTCGAGACGGACTCTTAATCTATCCGAACCTGTAAAGCTCGAATCTATATTTAAACGCACCCGATCGGTAAAGGTAGTATTAGTATCTAAATCTTCAGTACTACCTGCTACCTGGTCGCCAAAAGCTTGAGATAAAGCAAATATTACTTCACCGTTTAATTTGGCAGTAGTTGAAAACTGATTTGCTTCTATCTCAGCAGTACGTGCTTCAACTGCATCTACCCTACCTCGTAAGGTAGCTAGTTCTGCACTAAATTCTTCTTGTAAACGTTGTAAAGTTGCTAAGTCTTCTTTAGTAACTATATTCGCTGTCGCTGTGGCAATCAGCTCATTAACTCTATCCAAACAAGCATTCAAACCTGCGGCAAATTCATAACGAGTTAAAGCCCGATTTCCCCGATATGTACCGTTGGGATAACCTGCAATACAACCGTAACGCTCTACCAATGATTGCAACGCTTGAAATGCCCAATCTGTTGGCTGTACGTCAGAAAACTGCGATACTGATGTTACCTGACCCATAGGGCTTGTTTCTTCAGACAACTCAGCAACAGGTGTTACTTGTTCGTTAATTTCTTCTGCTATTGCACCATTAGCACTAAAAAATGTTGCTGCTACTATAACCGGACTCAGCTTCAGAATATTCCAAATAGTTTTTCTCATCTTCCCACACACACCGATACAATTATGTTTATTTATTTATTAAATCATAAGTTGTACCCTTAAATTAAGATTAGTTTAAGGGATTTTACTTATGAATAAACAAGCTAATTGTACCAAAAAAATGTTAAGTAGTTAACAGTGTAAACCACCTAACATTGGTGATTATTTTCTACCGTCTTTATTCGGTAAACGTAGAATGATACGACGTTTGTGACGTACTATATTCTGTTCGTCTTCAAACTGTTGCAACAAACGAGTTACGGTAACACGTGTTGTATTTAACACTTCTGCCATCTCTTGATGGGTAACGTTCAGGTCGATAAGTTTACCTTGTTCTACTTCACGACCAAATTTTTCACCCAACCAGACCAAAAATTGCCACAAACGTAGCGAAATTGGTTTACGATGTACTATACTTAATAACTCTTCTGACTGTTGAATGTGAGATATCAAGGCTTCAACGTCTTGCTGCCACATTTGAGGTGGTAGAACGCTTACTTCAACGCTGGTCAGACATTCGATTTGGTAAGGTTTAACTCTCGAAAGTGGATAGCCAACCAAATCTCCCGGACCCCAGTAACCCAGAGTGATAAATGCCCCATCTTCACTCCAGGTTAATGTCCGGATTGCACCCCGCTCAATCCGCCATAATACATCGTTACGTGGTGGAATCACTTCGCGACGTGTAAATAATCTTTGTGGCAGAGAACTGCTGTTAGTGTTATTGGCGTTGTTGTTAGCGTTTTGCGAAAAGTTACTGTTGCCAGGGCGATTTGTAGAATACATTATCAAAGATTCCGTAATTGGTAAGGTTTGTATTTGCTTGATTTAAAAGCGTTCAAAGGTATTCCATCGATTTGCCACCACCCTGTAAATATGGTCAAATCAATTTAGGATTTAACTCATGCGCTTAGCGATTTGTATTCGCAAAGAACTCTAGTTAGTTTTTTTGGCTCAGCCAAAAGGTAGATGAAGTGTTTCAAGGAACTCTGCTATTCTATAGATGAATTGTTGGTAATTATATAGTTCATCTAGAGTAAATCCCTTGAAAAAGACATACTGCTGCTGGCTCGAGAAGTCTCTTAGGAGAGCTATAAATGGTTAGCAGTAATAATAGGGGTTGCAAGTATATTTAGCCACTAATAATTAGGCATGACAAATACCATTATTGCGTAAATTCACTACTTTGTGTTTATGAGAACGTTAAAGTTCTTTTATCTTTACTTGCAAATTTATCTCAGAAAAAGTAAATTTGCCGTGTTTATAATCACAATGGAACTAATTCTAAACTAATTGATAATAATTAGCAACTAAGTTCATGAGGTTTTAGTGATATAAATAACCGCTGGCTTGGGAGGAGCGTCTGAGCTTTTGTCGGGCCAGTTAGAACCAATGGGGACTTTACGGCTTTGTGCGAACTCTTCTCCAGTAGTGGTATACACAAGATAGTCTCGGTTTTCCGAAGCTTGATTTAAGCGAGTACCGTTGGCTTCTCCAGGATGCTGGATGGCAAGAAACATCGTTTGCTCGTCGGGAGTAAAATAAAGTCCGGTTGTTTCACACTCCATCGGTCCGATGCCAAATAAGAAGGCTTTACCTGCATTTTCACCGTTTGTGGGAATATACCAAATAGTATTATTGCCAAATAATCCTGATATATTTGCAGTTTTACCTTCCTCGTCGGTACGACTTTTGACGGCACTATTTAGTTTCGATGTTGAAGTATCCGTGACCATCCAGAGATTACCACCTTTATCGATTAGCAGGTTATCGGGGTTTGCAAAACCCATCCCGCCACTCGCAGGTTCACCACCAGTACCAATCATTTCCCATTTAAAAGTCATGGCTGCTGGGTCATTCTTGTCTTCTGTGAGACGCATTACCCATCCATATTCGTAACCAACTTCACCTTTCGGACCTTGGAAAACTCTGCTATCGGCACCGCCCTCTTTACTAGGAGTACCGGAGGTAAAGCAAATATACAAGTCTCCATTCGGTGCAATTTCGGTGTCTTCCGGACGAGCTGTACAAGTTGCACCCACAGCATTAGCAGCATAATGCGCGTCAATTAATATTGCACCCTGCTTTTCTTCGTCGTTACCTGTGTATAAATCGCCGAGTTTTTTGAACTGTTGCTTATATTTAGTAACTTCTTCGTCTTTTGACGCTGCTAAATAATTGCCTTGAATCGGTTGTGGAACTTCAAAGAGTGTTCGCTTGTCCCCTGATGATTGTGTTCCTAATGGTAAATTAATTAGATTTCCAGCAATATTGCTAGGAAGCTCTGGATTTACAGAGGTATCTGCATTTAAAGGTATCCATTTACCCGTACCGTTAGCGTCGAATTTGGCTGCGTAAAGCATTCCCTCAGAAAGTAGCTGAGAATTAGCTTTGTCTTGCGGATCGGAAACTTTATCCTTACTAACGAATTTATAAACGTGTCCACCTCTTCGATCGCACCCCGAATAAAACGCTAGAGGCTTTCCTGATTCGACACGCACTCCTACGGCTTCATGACGGTAGCGTCCTAACCAACTATGTTTTGTCCCATAATCGTTGGGGTTAGCTGGATCTACTTCTACTATCCAACCGTATTTGTTCCCCGCAAGTCCAAAAACGTTACCTTGTCCGTATAAATCTCCTTCGGCTATGGTAAAACCAACTTTGTCTGGTTCAAAGGAGGTTCCATCTGCGTAAACTGGTTCGGGTACCTGAGATTGAAAATTTTCTTCCGCACTCAGCACTGTTCCCCAAGGTGTGGTTCCACCTGCACAATTGCCAAAAGTCCCAATTATGCGATCGCCAAGTTTATCGTTGTAACCAAGTCCTTGCTGTTTGCGAAATATATTTACAGCCGGACCAGTTGCTTTGAGATAACGTCCGTCTTCTAAACCGGAAATTCCGCTGATGCGTCTATCTGCATTGCTGTTAGTGCGTTCCCATTTTCCATCAGCATTTTTACGGATGGAGATAATACCTAATCCCTGATCTAATAATGCTTCGGAACAGATTTGCCGTATGTTCGCTTTTAACGGCTCATCTTCACTCAAACCATAAGCGTTTATCTCACCTTTCCCCTGGGAATCCGCGCTTAGTTTGGCAATTACCTGATCGAAGGGTAATGATTTGCCGATTACCTTCGCGTAAGTTTGCATCCAAGGAATAGCGCTAATGTACTCAAAATTAACTGAGAGATATCCTTCGTTTTCTCCTGTTGGTACAAACGATAAATAATCGTTGTTGTAGCCAAATCGAGAATCGCCGACTTTATCGCCCCAAGCAGCAATAATTTGGTATTCAAAACCATCGGGTAATACTAAATCATCAACTACTTCGTAGTTACGATAAGCTTCTTGCTGTTGTTCGGGATTAAACCCGGCAGTTTGTAATGGAATCGGGCCTTTTATAGGTTTAAATACGGATAAAGCTTTTGCTTGTGAACCATTAGGCTGCACTGTTACTTTTTGATCGCACCCTGACAGCGAATTCAGCGCTACTGCACCCGCGCTCGCTCCCATCAACAGCAAAAAATCACGACGTTTGATACTCATCAGTTTTTTTTTAATTACACCAGCATTTTAAGTTAGATAGAAAACATTTTTATCTTGCCTTCGTTACTTTAATGGTGGAAGTTTAAGAATAGGTAAGCTTCAAGTAAAAAGTAAGTTAGGTAACAAAATTTTTGGTTGTGTCTTTTTTATTTATCACTTGTAAAAATACAGTAATTACCGCTTTATTTTTACGGATAAATCTGTGTTCATTTAAACAGATAATTATTCAAAGTGTCAAATATTTTTCATGTTTTATTTGTTTTTTGGAGAGACAAATAATCTATTAATAGTAAAGCTTTCATAAAACAGCACCTGATTGCAACTTCGTTCTTCTTCTAAATAATTACTAGTATTTATGCTTAGATAAAAATTTTGTATATGTGTTTTTAAGAACTGTATTTATTCTATTAGACAGCTATAAAATATTTTTTATTAGTGTTACTTTTTACTGTATATTTTTACGTAGGTTAGATTTTTGAATCCAAGGGTCATAGCAATGTTACACCAATTTTCGATCAAGCTGGGTTCTCGGACTACGCAAACAAAAAATCCTCTCCTTACTAAGGAGAGGATGTATATAGCACGAGTAGGTTGTCCATCGTAAGTATTTTGGCAATTGGTCTTATTTACAACAATAATTGAGAATTCAAATTCTACTGTTGACGATTAACTATTTGATGAAATATAAAGAAAACATTAAGACCGCTGACCTGTAACAATATAAGCCACTCTTTGACCAATATTGGTTGCGTGGTCTGCCATTCGTTCTAAACAACGAATCGCTAATGCTAATAATACAATTGGTTCTACAGAACCTTGAATATCTCGTTGATTTGCTAAAGTCTCGTAAACTCGTTCATAAGCTTCATCTACTGCGTCATCTAGTACTTTTATACTTTTTGCACCAACTTCATCTAGATCCGCTAATGCTCCCAAACTCGTTGCTAACATTGCTTGAGCGTGACGAGACATCACCGCAATTTCTGGAATGCACGAATGAGGCTCGTAGGGAAAGATTTTTACAGCTATTTCGCTTAAATCTTCGGCATAATCGCCAATACGTTCTAAATCGCGCACTAACTGCATAAAAGCACTCAAGCAACGTAAATCTTGCTCAGAGGGCGATTGTAATGTCATAATCGCCGTACATTCTGCTTCTATTTGTTTATAGTATCGGTCTATTTTCTTATCTAATAATGGCAGCTGTTCGGCTACTGATAAATCGCGGGCGAATAATGCTTGGTGTGTCAGACGAAATGATTGTTCTACCAAAGCACCCATACGCAATACATCTCTTTCTAGCCGCCTAATATCGCGTGCTAGATGAGGTCTTACAAAATTTGGACGACTTAGGAGAGCTTTCACGCTTGTAGTTTCAAACATGAAGTTATTTTATTAAATATAATCTTGAGTTACGGATTTTGCCATGACTTGGGGGAGATGAATTTGTAGCCAAGCACCACCTGTTTGTGGATGATTCATAGCTTTGATAGTACCCCCGTGAGCGGCTAAAATTTGATAAACAATAGCTAATCCTAAGCCGCTTCCATCTAAAGTTGAATCTTCCTCCTCTTTTATAGAGCGAGAACGTGCTTTGTCTCCTCGGTAAAATCTCTGAAATATGTGGGGTAAATCCTCTTGGGCAAAACCTACGCCAGAATCTATAATGCTTATTTGTAGAAATGCCGAACTTTCAGATTGAATTTTATTCTTTTCTTCTAAAGTTAGATTAACATTAACTTCCACTCGGATAAATCCACCCGGAGGACTGTATTTTATACTGTTATGAATTAAATTAAAAAACACTTGGTAAAGCCGGGATTTATCAGCATTTACCCAGGCATCTTGAATACCAGTAAAGGCAAGTTGAACTTTTTGACGCTGCGCTATAGGTTCTAAACTTTCCCAAACAGAGTTAATCAACTCTTTGATTTCTAAAGGCTGGCAATTTAACTGAGTTGCGGGATTAGTTTCGAGTCGAGTCAGGTCTAACCAACTTTGTACTAGCTCAATGAGTCGGTCAACTTCTTTGAGAAGGCGATTAATCCAACGATTTAAAGGTGGACTTACACGGTCTTGTAAAGTTTCCACAACTAAACGAATAGAAGTTAGTGGTGTTCTGAGTTCATGGGCTAGGTCTGACAAAGTTCTATCCCGTGCTTGGCTCATTTCCAGTAGTTGCTGACGATTTTCCAGAAATACTCCTACTTGACCCTGGGGTAATGGCAAGCCGGTAGCTCGCAAAACCACAGATTTTTGTTGTAACATTGCTTCGGCATTCTCACAAGAGGGGTGAAACACCCACTCCCTCTCTTGGGAAGAATGGCGATCGCGAGTTTTTTCGATTAAACGGTCAAGTTCGTAGGAACGCACCAACTCTAATAACAAGCGCACTTGTCCGGGTTGCCATTTTTCTAAAAACAACATTTGCCGAGCTTGTTCGTTGCACCAAAGTAATTGATTTTCTTCATCAACTTGTAAATAGCCTAGCGGTGCCTGTTCTAACAAGTTTTGGTAACTTTGTAGTTGTTCTTCTAAGCATTGTTGCTGTTTTTTTAATCGAGCAAACTTATGCTGCCATCCACGAAATGACGATACCGCAACCTGAGCGAAAAAACTCTTTTTTGAAGAATCAAAACGTCCAAAGTAGCGGTGAAATTGTATTGTATGCCACACCCATAAGCAGATGCTTAGCCCTAAACCTAAGATAAATCCCAGTAACAGCATCACAATTGGTAATTTGCGTTGGGACAAATAATAACTAACAATTACCCAAATCTATACCCAAAACCCCTAACTGTAACAATATATTCCGGACGGGAAGGGTCTATTTCTACTTTTTCCCGCAACCAGCGGATATGAACATCTACAGTTTTGCTATCTCCAACAAAATCAGGTCCCCATACCTGGTCAAGCAACTGTTCTCGCGACCATACGCGACGAGTATAACTCATAAATAGTTCCAGCAAGCGAAATTCTTTGGGCGATAAGTTCGCTTCTTCTCCACGAACCAAAACGCGGCATTCTTGAGGATATAAAGTAATTTCTTTATGATTTAAGACTGGAGCTTGGGTAGTAGTACTTAAACGCTGACGGCGTAACAGCGCTCGACAACGGGCTACCAACTCTCTCATACTAAATGGCTTGGTTAGATAATCATCAGCCCCCACTTCTAAACCTAAAACTCGGTCGGTTTCGCTACCTTTGGCACTTAGCATTAAAATTGGTACTGGGTTTCCTTGATGACGCACTAACCGACAAATATCTAATCCATTAATTTGAGGCAACATTAAATCTAAAAGGACTAAATCGAAACCAGCCTCATGATTATTTGCCTCCAAACTTTGGAGTTGCTCTATGGCTAAACGTCCATCAGTGGCAATTTGCACTTCATAGCCTTCTTCCTCCAAAGCCAAAACTAGCATTTCCCTGATTAATTCTTCATCCTCTACCACCAGAACGCGATTTCTTTGTCTGATATCCCCCGCCGAAGCGTACTTCGTGGATTCATTTGTATACATTGACTTACAAAAATATGAGGATTTTACTTGTAACTATTTATCTGTGGCTTTTGAGCAATTTTACGTAGCTTACAGTCATTTAATTGATGAAAAGTGTAACATATGTAACAGCATTTTCTTTATTATAAAACACTACCGCAAAAATCAGTCAAAAACTAGTGGCTGCTTTACTTTTTTTTGTGATTTTGCAGGGGGAGTAGGATTAGTTCTTGACAAAAGTATTTTAATTCGACTAACATCAATAGTACATAAATACTATACTATGAGTAACAATCTTATTAGTTGTAGGTGGCTGAACTATTTCGGTGTTTCCACTGCGCTAACAAGGATGTTTCAAAGGCTACTCTAAAATAGCAAGGAGTATGTCTTTGTAAGGTTATTTAGAAGAAAATCATCAAACAAAGATAATTAATAGGAATCAAAAAATGAATACAGTTGGAGTCAAGGATACTAAACAACAATTGATGCAAGCATTTGAGCAAATTATTGCAGAAAAGCAAAAATTAGATTCAAAAATTGCAACTAAACAGGAAGAAGCTGAAAAAGAAAAAGACAAGCAAATTTTAACCGCAGCTTCAGCATATACGGTTGATAGTATTGTCAAAGGATTAGCAGATTTACAGTTAGAATTTGGTAGTATTGTTAACGAGCTTTCAGAAAAGCTAGCTAAGGAAAACTCAAAATTAGACGAGTTAAATCGTGCAATTGAGGTTGAAACTCAATATTTACAACAATTGCAGAAAATCAGAGTTGTTGCAGATACTTTAGATGTTTTAACTCAAGAACATCAAGAGAATTTAAGAAAATTACAAGAAGATACTAATAAAAAAAGAGAAGCATTAGAAAAAGATAAGCAGCAAACGCTTCAGGAATTAGAAAAAGAACAAGCCAAGTTTGCAGAAGCAGAACAAGCTTACAACGAATTATTAGCCAAGAATCGCGAAAAAGAGCAAGAAGAATATCAATATAAGTTAGAAAATTCCCGCAAAATTAACGAAGATAGTTACCGAGAAACAAAGCGTCAATTAGAAAGAGAAATACAAGCAGTTACTCGTCAGAAAGAAAAAGATTGGGTAGAAAGAGAAAAAATTATTAAACAACGTCAACCTTTATTGGAAGAATATCAAAAAAAAGTAGCATCTTTCCCTGCTGAGTTAGATACAGAGGTTAAAAAAGCAAGAGAAGAAGCAATAAAAGACACTTCTCAAAAAGCCAAAGTGGAAGCAGATTTGTTTGAGAAAGAGTGGGAAGGTAGCAAACAAAGCTATGAATTGAAAATTACCTCTTTAGAACAGACGATTGAAAGACAAAATCAGCAAATTGAAAGTATTTCCAATCAATTACAAGAAACTTTGAAGCAAGCAAAAGATTTAGCAATGAGAGCTTTTGATAGTTCTAATAAGTAGAGAACAGGGAGTAGTAAATTCTCTGTTTACTGTGACGAGCATTCAAATTACACATTTTTTGGAGTATTATTATGTCTGTAAATAAAATTAATCAGAAGAATACTAAAAATGAAATTTTGCAAGCTTATGATGAGTTGGAAAAAGAAAGATTAGAACTAAAAAAGCAAGTCGAGCAACTTATCAAATCTAGTAATTCTGTCAAGTCAGATAATTTTAAAACACCGGAAAAAACTGTAGTAAATCAATACTCTAAAGTGCAGCAGAAAATGAATTTTACCATTGAAAACTTAGCAAAAATTCAGTTAGGTTTTGGTAGTGCTGCAAATGAATTATCCGAACAATTGACTACAAAAGCTTCTAGATTAGCAGAAATAAAGCAAATTGTAGAAGAACAATTGCAGCAATTGCAGCAGTTACATAATTTAGAAGTTGCTGAAGATACTTTAGATAATTTGATTCAAAGTTACGAAGAGAACAACTCAGCTTACCAACAAGAGTTTAACCAACTTTCTGAAAGATTAAATCAAGAAATCCAAGAATTAAAAGAAGCTTGGCAAAAACAACAAGAAGAATCTCAGCAGAATATTAAAGAACGAAATGAAAATTCCCTCAAAAATCGTCAACGAGATGCTTCTGAGTACAAGTACAATTTAGAATTACAACGCAATTTAGAAGTAGATTTATACGAACAGCAGCAGAAGGAATTATATAAACAATTGGACGAATTTCAGCAAGAAACAGAAAAACAGTGGAATGAACGAGAAAATACAACTGCTGAAAAAGAAAAACAGTTTGAAGAATTAAAAATTAAAGTAGAGAGTTTTGCTCAGCAAAAAGAAGTAGATATTAGAAAAGCCACAGAAGAAGGTAAAGGTATTGCTCATTATCAAGCCAAAGTTAAAGCTAATTTACTTGCAAAAGAAGTAGAGGGACAAAAAGCTTTCTATGAACAAAGAATACAGTCTTTAGAACAAACAATTAACAATCAAGAAACAAGAGTTGAAAGCTTGTCGAAACAGCTTGAGTCAGCCTTGAAACAAGTACAGGATTTAGCTGTTAAAGCTATTGAAGGTTCTGCAAATATTAATTCATATCAAGCGATAAAAGAAATTGCTTTAGAACAAGCTAAAAGTCCGATGAAAAATAAATAGAACAGCGATTAAAAAAATCAGGTGTTTTCCAAATATTGGGTTTCTCGTTTATTTACAAAATAAGAAGAGAGGTAATATATAAGAAGAGACGTAATATATAAGAAGAGACGTAATATATTACGTCTCTACATTATTGATATGAATATTTAATTACATTATCTGATTTGATTCGGTTTTGTAGCTTGTTTTCTAGCACTAACATATTGGGAAAAACCAATTTCTCTTCTTTTTGGTCTACCATAATCTGGTACTTTTACTTTTCTTTTTGTTGTTGTTGTCCAACTCATTGTTATTCTCCTTAAATTTTGTATAGTATTTTGTTTGTATATCTTTATCTACATTGTCTTTTAGTTGATTCCAGAAAAAATAATTAAATGAGTTCAAATTGAATTCCAATACATTTATTAAATACTTAAATACAAAAACAGAGACGCATTTGCAGCATCTCTGTGTAGGAAACCCAATATCTTAAAAATCTGAAAAATCTATATGCAAAGTTTTTAAAAACTGAAAAATCCGGTATTTTCCCAAAGCAATACACTAATGTCAAGGGAAAAATCCCCAAGACAAACTTTTCAATAAAAGCGATGCTGGGATATATTTGTTTATGATTAAATATAAGTTATAGAAAATACTTGCTCTGTAGAAGTAACTCCCTACGCATTTGAATACAGTACCAAGGATTAACAATCCGGAAAAATAACAAACTATTTTTTTCATCCTAAAAACTGAAAAATCCAGTTTTTGAAAAAAACCGAATTCTAAAAGTTGTTGAGTTAAAAACAATATAGTTATTAAGTTATTAAGCGAAAGTAGAGAAACCATGAGGAGGTATATCTTGAATACGTCCTGAACCTACCGCTCGTACTGCTTCACGAAGAGAAATATCCTCAGTATATAAAGCACGTCCAACAATTGCACCAGTAACACCTTGGGGTTCTAACGCTAATAAGCTTAATAAATCTGTCACCGAACTAATTCCACCAGAAGCAATAATCGGAATATCCACAACAGCTGCAAGTTCCCGTAAAGCGTCTAAATTTGGTCCGCTAAGAGTCCCATCGCGGTAAATATCAGTGTAAATTATTTCTGCTGCTCCGAATTCTTGCATTTGTACCGCAAGTTGTGTTGCTAAAACCTCTGAAGTTTCCAACCATCCGCGAGTTGCAACTTTACCGTTACGAGCATCAATACCAACGATAATTTTTTGGGGGAATTCTTGAGCAAGTTCTTGCACTAATTGGGGTTGTTCAACAGCAACGGTTCCCAAAATTGCCCACTCTACACCAATATTAAATAATTGTTGCACACTTTCCCGACTACGCAATCCGCCACCCACTTCTACAGGTACAGAAACTGCATTTACAATAGTTTCAATCGCGGACAAATTGACAACTTTACCAGCTTTCGCACCATCTAAATCGACAACGTGTAATCTTGTTGCGCCTTGTTCAACCCATTTTTGGGCAATATCAGCAGGATTTTCGCTGAAGACTTCAGATTTTTCGTAATCTCCTTGATAAAGTCGCACGCAACGGCTTTCTAATAAATCTATAGCTGGAATTACTTGCATTTTTGTTGATGGTTGTTGGTTGATGGTTGATGGTTGATGGTTGATGGTTGTTGGTTGATGGTTGATGGTTGATGGTTGATGGTTGTTAGTTGTTAGTTGATGGTTGATGGTTGATGGTTGATGGTTGATGGTTGTTGGTTGATGGTTGATGGTTGATGGTTGATGGTTGATGGTTGTTGGTTGATGGTTGATGGTTGTTAGTTGATGGTTGATGGTTGATGGTTGTTGGTTGCAAACAATTTGAAGTTAAAAGATAACCTTTAACCTTTGACCTTTAACCTTTGACCTTTGACCTTTAACCTTTAACCTTTAACCTTTAACCTCTAACCTTTGACCTTATTAATTATTGCTTGGCGGAAACCTATTACAACTAAAATATTTGACAAAGTTAAAAATACTTCTGCGCTTCCGTGTAACCAATCGACATTTGCCAGAGTTTTACCGTAATGCACTTGGGAGTAAATACCTGCTGGAATAGTGACGGCGACAAATACTAAAGTGCCGTAAAATCCATACAAAGCTAATTTTGGGGTTTCAGGAGTACGAGTTATAAACCATAAAAAACCAAGGTAGGGAAATAACGATAATGCAAATAAAGTTTCTTTGGAAATCATTTTAAAGAGTGAAGAGTTAGGAGTGAGGAGTTAGGAGTTATCTTCCCAATGCCTCATGCCCAATTTGATTTGATAATTATTCTGATTTTACAAGGTTTGTGGAACGATATATCCACCAAGCTGCTGCAAAAAGGGTAAAATTACCAATTACTGTCATGCTTGCTTGCAATGTTACTAGCCATTCGAGTGATGGGGAATTCTCGAAAAAGTGCCACGTACAAGCACACATGGCGCTGACTAATGCTGGTAACATCCCAAAAGATAAAGCAAACCAAGCGCGATTACCAATAACTTCGCCGTATTTCCAGATTAACCATATTGCGGCAATCCACTCTATAACGCTGGAAACGTGAATTATCCAAGTGGGAATTGAAAGTGCGTGCATAAGTAAAGTTAGGAGTTAGGAGTTATGAGTTAGGAATTGTTTATTGTAGGGGAGCTTAACGGCAGTGTAGATTCTCTTCGGGCGTTATTGTCGTTGTGTGACAGTTTGAGCAATGCCGTTACTAGCCCCAACTTAATTTGTGGTATTGAGTTTGAATAACGAAAATATAATCAAATTTAGCTATTTGGCAGGCACCCATAACCTGATATTTATGGAATTACCAACATTAGTAGGACTTACGCAACCGGCACATTTTTCTTGTAGGGTGCTGTGACACTTTGATGAAGTTTGAACGTAGTAATAAGGTTTTTAGTGTCACGCACCAACCGGATATTGTGACAATTGCGTAAGCCCTGATTAGTTAAGATGCTAGCCGTTTTTGAGGTACTCGCAGCAGGGAAATGCCTACAATTAATATCCAGACTTCCCATAGTATAAAGCCTATGGGGGTTGTTTCGATAACGGGCATTTGAGGTATTACTGTTGCTAAAAGTTCGCTTTGCCCCAAGAGCAGCAATGGTGTAGTAAATAATCCCCACCAAGCTACCCAAGATTTAAAAAGTGGTGACGATCGCATAACTAAACCTATTCCCAAAGTCCAACCGATTAATAAAGTTTGTCCTAAATGCTCGCCGATTACAACACCGCCATATTGATGTACTGCTTGATATACTACTCTGACTGCTTCTTGTGTGGTTGCGCTGGTGTTTGGATCGGTATGAAGATTTGCTAAAACTGGAACGACGAATACCCAGCGCATTAGTCCGATTGCTTGCAAAATGCCGGAAAGTGCGCCCATTGCAGTGATAGCAGGGAGATATGGTATATGATTACGGTCTATAACGCTGTGCAACAAAATACTAACGGGTGTTAATAATAAGGCAGTTAAGCCGAAAGCAAACCAGGTAAGAATTAATTGGGTTCCTCCTGCATGAAACTTTTTCAGGACAATCTCAACTGGTTCCCGGAGAATGTCGTCATATCCAAAGGTTTGAATTAGTAGCGTGTAAGGAATATTTGATAGGATGACTAGTAAAATAAACAAAATTCCCGTAGTACGAACCAGTTTTAAACGGATCATTAGTAATTCCTTGTATGAGTGCAAACAGCAATCAATCCAACCCAAATCTTGGGTTTAACAGCTTGTAGAAATTTGGCAGGCAACCGTCAGACAAATTAGTGCGATGACAAGGAAACCAACTCGGATTGCATGAAGTCGATCCCATCGTTTTCTTAAATCTTTCCAGCCATCGGGCAACTTTTCTAAGCTCATTTGACCGATCTTGTTGTTGATCGGTACTAACTTAACAATGGTGAAGAGAATTAATAAAGACCAAATTATTGCGGCGATCGTAGTAAAAAATAGTGCCGATCTATGATGTTGGAGTATAAAAGCGATGCCAATTGTAAGTATTAGTGTCGTAACATACCAGAATGGCATAATACTGCCGTAAATACGCGCAAGAGCTTTTGTTGAAGCAGCATGACATTTATCTTCTAATTGATTCAGTTGTGGATGTACAAATGCACTTACCGCAAGTTCGTTTCCAACCATTAACCCAGTCATAATTAGCGCGATTGATTGAAGTACAATTAATTGCATGATGTATTTATTTCATTTTCAAAACTAAAAATTGAAAATCTAATAACTTTAACGCCAGTATTTGACCAAGGAATCATCAACGTCACAAACCTGGGCTACCCAAACCAAAGTGTTAATTATCGAGCTAAATAGAATTGCTCGAATACCCACAGGAATGGTATCTGAAAGTTTAAGTAACATTGCAAATTGCAAAAGATTGGTTGGCATTCCTTCAGAATTGACTTTACCGTCGATGGCTAATCCATACATTCCGCGAATAAACTGCTCAAATCCTGCTGCGGGACGGTTTTCTGTCATAAAAGTAACCCAATCATCAGAAGCATTGCAAAAGCTGTGGTGCATTCCTGGTGGTACGTGTAAGCTTTCACCTGGTTGCAGAGTGCGTCGATTTCCTTTTTGTCCCACTTCCATTTCCAGACATCCCTCAATTACCGTAAAGGTTTCATCCATTTCGGTGTGGTAATGTAATGGGCTGCCTTTCGCACCGGGGGGTAAATCAAAGCAGATTTTGGCGTAATTTCCTTGACTTTGATGTGATGGGTGCAAAATTGTCATGCGATCGCCCGTAACTGGATTTACAATTGTCTCTAGGTTTGCTATTACCGAAAAATTTGGACTTGTCATTGTCAATTTATCCTGAGAAAATATCGTTGGAATTAATTGCTAACAGTTCAACAGTAAGGCTTTGTGCCAAAGTATGGATTGACACGTTACGCCAAAAAATTGATGGATTACGCCAATTAAAATGATTGATTAAATGATGCAGGAGGCTACCTTTTCAATCGCGATCGTGCGAGATATTGTGCAGTATGTAGGGGCGCAAGGAGTTGAGGTAGATTGCTTGTACAGCAATGCGAATATCGATCCGATTTGGCTCGAAGATCCCGATCGCCAGGTTTGTGGAGAAGTACTTAAATATCTGTGGCGCGAAGCAATAAAGCAAACTGGCGATCGCGATTTAGGATTACACATTGGTGAAGCGTTTGATCTTTGTGCCATTGGCATTGTGGGTTATGTGCTGCTGAATTGCCAAACCTACGGACAAGTACTCGAAAAGCTTTCTGGGTACACTCGTTTATTTAGTCAAGGTGTGGCAATTCACCACCAAGTCTCAGATGGTTGGGTATATTGTGAGTGCGAAATTATTGGCAATGTCAAAAATTATCTGTTGGATGAACCACGCCACCCGATTGAAAGCACGTTTGCGGCTCTGATCACCGCCACTCAACAGCTTACGGGGAAACCTCTTCTAATTGATTCTGTATGGTTTCAACATCCCTCTCCCGGAGATGATTCCGAACATCAGCGGATTTTTCAAACGGCGGTAAAATTTTCTCAACCCATAAATCGTATTGTGTTTGATGCTACCTGCTTAGATTGGGCAGTGCGATCGGCGAATATTAACTTGCTCAGTGTTTTTGAACTCCATGCAGCCGGTATGCTCAGCGCCCAGAATCAAGCGCAAGATTATACCCAAAAAGTCATAAAAGCTATTACTCATTCACTACAAGGAGAAATACCATTAATTGACGCGATCGCCCGTAATTTGATGATCAGTGTACGTCAACTCCAGCGAGAGTTACAGGCTGAAAACACTTCCTATCAAAAACTTCTAGATCAAACTCGTCAACAACTTGCCCTAGAGCATTTAAACAACCCAGAAACTTCAATTCATGATGTAGCATTTTTACTTGGCTTCTCTGAACCCAGTGCTTTTTATCGTGCCTTCAAGCGCTGGATGGGACAAACACCCAGAAGCTACCGCCAGAACAAAGGTAAATTATTAAGTTAAAAAATCCCAACCTATCCTTAAACTTTACGGAAGTTGTCACAAAAGTATCTTGTAGTGTGTCGCGATTCGTGGGAAATACATTTCTGGGTGGAGATAAATAAATAAATAAATAAATAAATATACATATATTATTTATTATTTATTATTTGTTTATTTATTCAGGACTGGGCGTTGGTGCGTGACACAGAAGAAGCTTATTTTTACATTAAAAATTACTCAAAGTGTCACACACCCTACAATAAAAAATGTGCCTTTTTGCTAAGTCCTATTATTTTTAAATCCAAAATCCAAAATCTAAAATCCAAAATCGATATGCGTGCTTTATTATCTGGGTATTACGGTCAAGGAAATGGTGGTGATGAGGCTTTGTTAGCAACGCTTTTACAAATGCTTCCTGAGTCGGTTACTTCTGTGGTTCTTTCTGGCAATCCGGAGGAAACTCAACGGCGTTACAATGTAGAAGCTTGTGAACGTAAGAATTTTAATGCGGTGATGCAGGCTTTACGTTCTTGCGATGCTTTTATTTGGGGTGGTGGCAGTTTAATTCAAGATGCAACCAGCGCTATTAGCCCATTTTATTATACTGGTTTGATGACAATAGCCCAAAAAAGAGGCATGAAAACTGTGGCTTGGGCGCAAGGAATTGGTCCTTTGAAACGTAATGCTACTCGCTGGTTAGCGCGTCAAAATTTTGCTGGCTGTACGGGGGTTAGTGTTCGCGATCGCGTTTCTGCTACTTTACTTCAGGAATGGGATATCCCCCATATCCTCGCACCTGACCCGGTTTGGGCGCTGGAATCTCAGTCTACACCGGGTATTTGGGATACTCCCGCACCAAGGGTTGCTGTTACTTTACGCGCTCATCCGGAACTTACACCAGTGCGAATAGATAATTTGACTAAGGCTTTAGTCGATTTTCAAAAGGCAACCCAATCTTTTATCCTACTAATACCATTTCAAAAAAGCAAGGATTTAAGTATCGCTCAAGCAATTCAACCAGCACTCAAAGATGTCAGTAAGATTGTTACCCTAGAAGAACCAACTATATTAAAAGGAATATATAGGGGTGTGGAAATGGCGATCGGAATGCGCTTGCACAGTTTGATTATGGCAGCAAGTGAAGGTTGTCGCTGTTTTGCGCTGAGTTATGATCCCAAAATTAATCGGTTGATGGAAGAATTAGAAATGCCGGGATGGGATATCAGTGAATTACCCGAAGATCCGAATGTAATCAGTACAACTTGGATTGAGCATTTCGCAAATGGACAAGCGCTTTCGGACGATAGAATTAAGTTTCTCACCGATAGGGCTTTGATACATCGAGAAGTTTTGCTGCAAGCGTTAACCTGAATTAACCATCAATCAGTCTATAGCGGTTTTCACTTGGGTGCAATACAAATTTTACCTCACCCCGCCCTTTGGGCACCCCTCTCCAAGGCATCGGAGAGGGGGAGGGGTTAAAAAGTAAAAAGTAAAAAGTAAAAAGATAATCCCCATAAATAAATTAAGGGGATTTGATAAGGACGTATTGTTTGAAGGCACTACGTGTCTCGAAACAAATGTTTTTACTTCGTTAATTTGCTGTATCTGCTATATAAAAACTAGACAAGTCTAGACTTTTATTTCTTGTTTCAACGGGGGCATGGGAGCGGTTAACCCTCAACAAGCTTACACGGTTAAGCCATCCGCGTGATTGTTAAACATCTTGATGTAGCTACGGTTTTTGCATATCAATCAAGAAAGCTTTTCTAAGATTTTAGCAAAAAACGAAGCATAAAATACATCAAAAAAATATAGACAATTGTCCCGAATTGACATTGCTTGTCTACAAAAAAGGTTACTAGTCAAAGCTCTACACATTGCACAGGAAATACGGATCTACAACCGATAGTTTTACTGAAGATGTTTTGTCCTAACACCGGATATACTCGTGTTTTGCGGGTAGCTCCGGATATGGAATCTCTGGGTACATTGGGATGTAGATCCACAAAATTTTGCTGTGGAAAGTTAGACGTAAAATTTTACGTTTTTACAAAAGTTTATCAGTTTGCACTTTACAAAAAACTCTCATGATTAAGCCAAAAATCAAACGCAAAATACCCCATTGTATCCAATGTCGCTTTTACGAGGGTAATATTATTGTTTGTAAAATGTTTCCTCATGGTCCGGAAAATAATTCATGTCCTTACTATGCACCAGACCCAGATGTTTCTATAGACCAAAATAGCAGCAGTAAATATTAATTATTAATTAAGAAAATTTTCTCAAATTATAGCAGTTTTCAATTGGGTGCAATACCAATAAAATTGCTAAAAATTGGGCGGACAGGGATGTCTACCCCACAATTTGAATGTATTCATAGAAATCTGAGGAGACGGACTGTATTACCAACGCCTCCTCTGACCTTCGGTGCTTGGTAGCAATCACTGATTATTGCGATGAACCTGGTCTGAGTCTCTCGCGCCAAGAAGGTGATGAACCCGACGACGACGAACTAGGAGCAGATTGTTTTTTAGGAGCAGGTGCAAAAGGCTGCTTAGACTTCGCTGGTGACGAGGAACGCTGTCTCTGGGGAGATGATGAGGAACGGTTTCTAGGAGAAGAATTTGGTTGGCTAGTTCTTCTGCGCCGTTGACTACGAGATGAACCAGAAGATGAACCAGAAGATGAATTTGAATTTACCCTGGGACGACGACGTGTCGGAGTAGTGGATTGTTGTTGGGTTTGAGAAGTACTTCTTCTACGACGAGTTCTTCTACTCCTGGTTGGACTATTGCTATTGCTTTCGGAATTAGTATTAGTAGTAGTAGTTCTTCTTCTGCTAGTACTTCTGCGCCGTGAAGAATTTCTGTTGGTTGTATTTTCGGAATTTTCGTTAGTGGATTCGTCTTCTGTTTGAGGAATCGTCTTGGTGACTAATCTTCTGGGTTTAATTGGCTGTGCTTTGATACTACCTTTCCTGGCGGTTAACTTGGGTCGTTCGGGGAACTTTTCAATGGGCATTCCATCAGTGGCTTCCTTCATAAATTGTTGCCAAGTGTAAGCAGCGGTGGTACTGTCGCCGTAGGTTGGTTGGTTATTGTCGTTACCCAACCATACACCCGTTACTAATTGAGGAATAAAGCCAATAAACCATAAATCTCTGGCTTCATCGGTGGTGCCTGTTTTACCTGCCACTGGGCGACCGATTTGAGCGCGGGTAGCTGTTCCGGATGTGACTACGTTTTGTAGCATCCAAGTTGTAATCGCGGCGCTATCAGCATCTAATGCTGGTTTTCCTTTAAAATGTGATGACCAAACGACTTCACTGTTACGGTTGAGAACACGGGTAATCGCGTGGGGTTCTACGTGCATTCCTTTGTTAGCAAATGTACCGTAAGCGCTGGTTAATTCTAGTAAATTTACTTCATTAGAACCGAGAGCCATGGAAATAACGGGCTTGATTTGGGATTTTATCCCCATCTTGTGAGCTAGATCGATAGTTGGCTGATATCCTACTTTCATCAATACTCTCACCGCGACAATATTAATTGACTTAGTGAGGGCATCTCTCATATTTATCCAGCCCCGAAAGCCTTCATCGTAGTTTTTTGGCTCGTAACCATCAATTACTATTGGTGAATCCAAATAACCGTCAAGGGGATTATTTCCGGCTGCTACTGCTGCTGCGTAAACAAATCCTTTGAATGTAGAACCTGGTTGTCTTTGGGCTTGGGTAACGCGATTAAATTTGTTTTGACCAAAGTCTTTTCCTCCAACCATCGCTTTAATTTCGCCATTGCGAGGATCTATAGCAACCATTGCTGCTTGTTTAAATCGCTGCCAGCGTCCTTCATTTTGCAAGGTTTTGTCTACTGCTGCTTCTGCTTTTTTCTGCCAAGTAGGATTAAGAGTAGTTTCTACTACTAATCCTCCCCCTTCTAAAACGTCTTTTTCCAGATATTTGGGCAATTCTTTCTGAATAAAAGTAATAAAATATGGTGCTTCTATTTGCAGTCGCTTGGGTAAGCTAGCTTTCACAGTTAACGGTTCTGATGCCGCTTGTTGTTTTTCGGCAGCTGTAATAAATCCATCTTCCAACATCCGTTGTAATACTAGATTACGTCTTTGTTTAGCTGCTTGGGGATTTTCTGCGGGTGAAAAGACATTGGGAGCAGGAGCTAAACCGGCAATTGTTGCGATTTCACCTAAACTCAACTCCGAAACTGGCTTGGAAAAATAAACCCAGGCTGCATCCGCCACACCATAAGCTCCGGAACCTAAATATACTAGATTCAAATATCTTTCTAATATCTGGTCTTTAGTTAATTCTTGTTCTAATTTCTGGGCTAAACGAACTTCTTGTAATTTGCGATTGACGGTTTTATTGCGATTTAAAAACAGAATTCGCGCTAACTGTTGAGTGATGGTACTTCCACCTTCTACCACTCCTCGCGATCGCAAATTATTCGTAACCGCCCGTAAAATTCCTTGAATGTCAATTCCGCTGTGTTGAGCAAATCTTCGATCTTCGGAAGCGATAAATGCTTTTTGTAGTTTATCGGGTATTTCTTCTATATTTAACTTTTCTCTTGTCGCTTCACCTTGCTGATACAAAATCGTACCATCACCAGCTTTAATTGTCAGGGTTCGCTCTCTAGAAGCAGCATTTAATTGGTCACGAGAAGGTAAAGTTTTATCTATCGACCACACACCATAACTAACAGCAATTATTCCACCGCTAACACCTAAAGTCGCCCAAACCCAATAGCGACGATAAAGCGGTTTTCCCTTGCCGGGAAGTTTGTCAAATACTTTGGCTGTAACTTTTTTAGCTTCACCGAAAAATTGCTTTGTTTTTCCACCTAAAGTTGTTGGTGATGACTCTGTAATTGATTCCCTATGCTCCGCTTCAATCCAATGAACCGGAGGCGACAATTTTTTAGCAATCAACTGCGAATCTTCATTATTTTTACCAGCCCCAACTAATTCTGTTGGCGGCGCATCTTTTGTGATTGATTCTGAGTTCTTGTTTACAGATTGATCTGATTGAGAACTCAGCTTGTTTTTGGTTCCATTACTCAACCTATCTGCTCGTTGCCTGAACCAAGAGGTAAACTTCGCCACGTTAGTTCCTCGCTTCGACTAATTGCAACTTAACCACCACGAAAAGCGTCTCAGATTGTTGCCCCATAACCGTGTTAGTATAATACCCTATAGATATAAATATTTAAATTTATATTTAATAATAGATTTAATATCTTACAAGCTAATATGTGGGTTTTTTTTAAGATTTATTGCTGAAGGTTTGTATTTATTAATACTTTTTATCCGTAACATTAACTAATTTACCATAAGACCTGACATTTGTTTGTATTCGGGAGATATATAGTGTGCATATTAGCGCTATTGCTTTTGGTAGTAATATGGGAGATTCACGGGCAATTTTATCAGCATCTGTAAAAATTTTATGTCAAATTCCAGGCATTACACTTAAGGCAAAATCAAATTTGTACAAAACCAAAGCAGTCGGCCCACCGCAACCAGATTATTTAAACGGCTGCATCAGCGTATATGTAGATATAGAACCCTTCAAACTGTTAGAAATTTTATTAGAAATTGAAAATCAATTTGGACGCGAAAGAAAAGAACATTGGGGAGCGCGGACTTTAGATTTAGATTTGTTATTATACGATGACTTAATATTAAATACCCCGACTCTACAAATTCCCCATCCGCGAATGATACAGCGAGCTTTCGTATTAGTTCCCCTAGCAGAAATTGCTCCAGATTGGGTAGAACCAGTTAGCAAACGTGTAATAAAAGACCTTGTTAAAGAGGTAGACTGTTCTGATGTATGCCTGTTTACAGGCGACTAATTTTTAGGGTTATAAGTTACAACAAAGCCAATAAAAAATCAACTGTTGGCGTTGCAATTGGTACTTTCAAAAAACTAACTATGGCATTAGGCAGAGAACTACCGCAGTTATTAAAGCAGCGTTTATTGTATAGAGGACGAAAGTTTAATTTTGAAGTGAATCGCTTACGCTTACCCAACAAAGCCGAAGGAGATTGGGAATGTGTTCGTCATCCTGGTGGTGCTTTAGCGATTCCCGTAACTCAATACGGTAAATTAATCCTGTTGCGTCAGTATCGTTTCGCAGTTGGTGGAAGGCTATTAGAATTTCCCGCAGGTACGGTAGAAGATTCGGAAAGTCCTTTTGATACAATCAAGCGCGAAATACAAGAAGAAACAGGTTATCGTGCTGGTAAATGGCAGAAATTAGGAGAATTTTTCCTTGCACCGGGATATTCCGATGAGATAATTTACGCATATCTAGCGGAGGATTTAGAAAAATTAGAAGTACCGCCAAAATTAGATGAAGATGAAGACATCGAAGTTTTGTTTTTCACCCCCGCAGAATTAGAGAAAGCGATTTTACAAGGAGAACCCGTTGATTCTAAATCCATTTCCAGCTTTATGTTAGCTCGTCCTTATTTGAGTTAAAGCGCGATAAGCCTTCGCGATCGCATTAAGCGTGGCAAAAATAACCAATGTAGAGACGTTGCAATGCAACGTCTCCAAGATTTTGCTTGATATATAAAGGCTTTTAGATTCCCGTTGTTGAAACCAAAACTAATCCCTCCACCGGAATTAAAATGGCTGCATATCCTCATTAACTCAGCTTTTCGCGCACAAGCTTTTCAACTGTATTTAAGAGGATGTTTCAAAAGTCAAATTATATACTTTGCCTGGCGACTGTAAGTCGCACGCCACTTGCTACAACGGGGGGAACCCCCGCAACGCAGTGGCTTGGCTACACCAGCAAAACCCGCCTGCACGGGTTATAAATTGCTTAGTCCACGCAGGTGGACTTTGCCTGTCTAGTAGCGGTTTAAACCGCCGGATACTTTTAAAACATCATCTAAGCAAATACTCTCGTATTTGTTCAGATGCCAAAGTAAAAGCTATTTTTTCGACATCTGTTTTTGCTCCCCAGAATATTGCTTGTTTTCCTTTGACTCCTTCTACAGGACGGCTAAACTTGATAGGATTAGCTAATTGATAAGCATAATCTCCTGAAAAACCAACACAATTAATGATTTTGACTGCGCCAATAATCGCACCACGTTTGACTTTTGTCGGCTCGATGCCATAATCAGCAAAATAATCATCACTTTGTTTGGATTGAGAAGCGTGGATTAAAACCCATCCTCTACAATTTGTGGGTTGCGATCGATATTCATCTTTTTTGATTCCTAGACATATAGCATAGGCATGAGGAGCATGGATGCTGATAGCTTTTAGCTTTGGCGGATAATTTATTTCAATACTCATAAGTTATAAAAATCATGAAAATCAAGCGCTACTAATATAGGCGCGTTTTGATGATTTTTATGAAATCCAAGTAAAAATCACTATATATTCAGTAAAAACAAAAATACGGGAGACGTTGCAGTGCAACGTCTCTACATTAGTTACAGGTAATCAAGTAAAAATATTTGGTAATTATTCAAGAATACAATTCAATTTCTTCGGGGAGAATTTCTCCGTTTCATTCCTTGTTTAGCTCGATCTATTTCGGGTACTCTCATGGAGTTTTCATCTGGAACAATGTGAGAACCATATTTACTTGCATAAACTTGGGTAAATTCGGCACCAAAAAAGATGATTTGAGCGGCATAGTTAATCCAAGCTAAAAGTACTATCAACGAACCCGCAGCACCGTAAGCCGAACCAAAACTACCGTTACCTAAATATAAACCCAGCAGAGATTTACCAATTACGAATAATAATGAAGTAATCGCAGCACCAATCCAGACATCATTCCAAGCAATTTTCGCATCTGGCATTACTTTGTAAATTAAAGCAAACAATAGTGTAATAACTACAAAAGAAATCATAAAATTAGTAATTTGCCATAAAAAATCAAACCCCGGTAGTAAACCGCTAAAATAATTAACCATCGCAGTTAAAGTCGTATTGACAATCAGCGATACTAATAATAAAAAGCCGACACCACCAACCATTGCAAAAGATAAAAAACGTTTGCGGAGAGTTTGCCAAATATTCCTTCCTGGTTTTGGTTGTACTTCCCAAATCGTGTTGAGTGCATCTTGAATTTGAGCAAAAACGTTACTAGCACCGAATAATAAAACACCAATACTGATAATTGAAGCGATATTACGTGTATCTGGTTTTTGAGCATTTTGCAGCGCTGTTTGGATTACCTCCGCACCATCTCTACCCACCAAACCCTGTATTTGTCTGACAATCTCACCGCTAGCAGCTTCATCTCCAAATACAGCACCCGCGATCGCGATCGCAATAATCAACAATGGTGCTAAGGAAAAAATCGTGTAATATGACAAAGCAGCAGCCAAACGAGAAGCTTTATCATCATTCCATTCTTTAAATGTTTCCTTTAATAACCTCCAAATCTGCTTTAAACTCATCAAAATTCTCCTTGTAGCGGGATGTAACCGATTAATTATTCATTGATACTAAAAATATTTATTGAAAAGCATCTTCCCAAAGGTATTTGTATCGCTTTCTTGAGGAAGAGTTGCAATATTATTTACAGCGTCAATTTATGTCACAAATGAATCCAATCGAAAAATCCGAGTTAGAACAAGAATTAACTGATTTTGTTCAACAACTTGATGACTGGTTAGAAATGCCGATGGTAATATTGGGCTTTATCTGGCTGGTACTGTTAGTAGTTGAATTAATTTGGGGGGTGATTCCCTTGCTTGAAGCCGTTTCTACAACTATCTGGATTCTATTTATTTTTGATTTTCTACTTACATTTTCCATTTCTCCACATAAATTTAAATATCTCAAAAATAACTGGCTTATAGGTATTTCCCTGCTAATTCCAGCGTTACGAGTGTTTCGATTTGTGCGAGTTTTGCAGTTAGCCAAAGTTGCCCGTACCACACGCTCGCTGCGGTTATTGCGGATAGTCGGCTCCTTGAATCGGGGAATGCGATCGCTAAGAACTACTATGACGCGGCGAAATTTCGGCTATGTAGTAGGACTCACTTTAATTGTGACTTTCGTTGGTGCTGCGGGAATGTATGCATTTGAAAGTAATCTCCCCAACGGAGAAGGAATTAAAAGTTACAGCAATGCTTTGTGGTGGACAGCAATGTTAATGACCACTTACGGAGGCGATTATTCCCCCAAAACTGCGGAAGGTCGAGTATTATGCTTTATTTTAGCTCTATATGCTTTTACCGTATTCGGTTACGTTACGGCAACACTTGCGACATTTTTTATTGGTAGAGATGCGGAAGATGAAGCAACACTCGCTAGTTCCCAATCAATTACTGCTTTACATGAAGAAATTAAAGCATTAAGAACAGAAATTCAAGCAATGAGAAGTGGGAAGTAGGGAATAGGGAATAGAGAATTGATTAGTTAGAATCAAGATGTTCAACCACTACATTTTAAATCGACTGTGGACACTGCAACTTGCCCTCGCTGCAAACAAACCGTAAACTCACAGGCTGTCACCTGTCCTTTTTGTCGTACTCAACTTAAAGCTTATGGACACCCCGGAATCCCTTTACATCAAGCTGCGGGGGCGGATGAATATCTTTGTGACACCTGTACTTATCACGCTGACGATACTTGTAACTATCCCCAACGTCCCTACGCTAAGGAATGTATTCTTTACCAAAATTTAGAACAACGCAATTTAGATTTACTTTCTCAAAATCAAAAACCAAGGGTGAATGTAAGCATTAATAATTGGATAAAACGCAATCAAAGTTTATTATTAATAATTAGTTTATTCTTAATTTGTTTTTTATTAGTTTTGTCTCGTTCTTAACAGAGAACACAAGAAAAAAGAAGTTTTGAGTTAGGAGTTTTGAGTTAGGAGTTTTGAGTTAGGAGTTTTGAGTTAGGAGTTAGAGGATGTTTTGAAAGTCTAATTTAATACTTCACCTGGCGACTAGAAGTCACGGCTACACCGGCACCCGCAGTAAGGCGGGTTTGAAATTAACTAGTCCACCTTACGGTGGACTTTGTTTATGTAGTAGAGCCAGTGCGTTGCGGAGGCTCCCTCCGTTGTAGCAACTGGCGTGCGGTTTAAACCGCCGGATACTTTTAAAACATCCTCTTAGGAGTTAGGAGTTTTGAGTTTTGAGTTTTGAGTTTTGAGTTAGGAGTTTTGAGTTAGGAGTTTTGAGTTTTGAGTTTTGAGTTTTGAGTGGGAAAATCAATCCGTCACTCAACGCTTACCGCTTACCACTTACTTGTGAGAAATCCAGGATTTAACCTTTAACCTTTAACCTTTCTTTAACCTTTGGGAATTTTGTATTCAACCAGATTTAAAATTCTACCGCTTAAATTTCTTTTCTGATAAGTTCGGACAATTTCCCCACGTAATTTTTGCGGTATTCTGCGGCTGGGATAATTTTCTTGATCTACGGGATAAGTAAAATATTCGCAATCTAAATTTTCTTCACACCAATTTTTCATGGTTACGACTGTTTCTAAACCATAACCATTATGATGGGCTGTTTTTTTTAACCAAATACCAAATTCTGGGTGTTGACTATTGATGCGATGAATTCCAGCACAACCCAAAAATTCTTGAGAGTCTTTTCTTAAAATTACTACTATTAATTCATGTTCATTTTTCATCCCTTCCAGAGAGTTTTTGATGAATGATGTTGTTTCAATGATATTTTTAGCTGGACGAGGATACATATAAGTTGTAATCTCTTCAGTAAAAGTTTCAAAAATCTGTTTTTTATATGCCAATGATATCGATTTGAGCAAAAGGCGATCGCTAATCATTTCTATTTTTAATAAAGAATCCTGTGGTGTCACCTGTTCTTGAAATATTTTACTAATTAAGTCTTTGGCTAATTTCATTTTTTATACTCCTAAAATAGTTATAAATTAAACCAGATTGCCATATGTTTATTTAAGCTTGATATTATCGCTTTCCAATTGCTTGGATGTGCTGTAAATTATTTTACTAAGTTTTCATGAGTAATTTACGTAATTAATGACAATTTGATTAAAAAATCAATTTTCTATAAAACAAAATTAGCTAATATCCTGACAAAAACTCATCTAATCTTTAAAAACAAAATGTTATAACAGTATCAGTTGGAATGCTTAAGTTTTGTTAAGATACCAATATAAGTGTTTTCTCTGCGGAAATAGAACGCCAAAAGCTGGAGAATTCAATAGTACTAGTTACCCTTTTAGTTGAAATAAAAGCTATGACCACCTACATTTTCTTCGACGAAGCCCTACATATATTTGTAAAAGCCTTCTTAGCATCGATCACGTTGTTGCTCGCTACATCCGGAATTGGGCTGGTAGTAATCGGGACAATTGAAAAAACAAGCGAACATCATCCTTATTCAAAGAATTTTCGATAACACTACAGAAACAAAATATTCTTTTCTCAAAAAAGCTGGGTGCAAGTGTTCGCTTGACACTAAACTTGGGAACACTATACTTACCCAGTCTTGATGGTATGAATATTTACCAAGATTAATGAGTCTACGTAAATATACTTCCAAAAAGACTCTATTTAAGGAGTAAGTTGTAATGAGTCTATTTGATAGGGCATCCGGTTCTCAAGGTGGAGTAAAAAACGCACTCAGCCCAGCAGAAGCTTTTACAGCAATTGCTTTGATTGCAGTTGCTTCAGACGGTAATCTTTCACAAAAACAAGCCCATGAAATTTATCAAGCGCTGTCTCATCTAAAGCTGTTTAAAAGCTACTCCGAGGATGATATGCTATCGATGTTTGATATCTTGTCAGGTATTATTCGACACGAAGGTGTAAATGACTTGTTTGATTCTGCTAAAGATTCTATGCCGGAGGATTTGAGGGAAGCAGCCTTTGCAATAGCTACAGATTTAGTTTTGGCTGATGGTATCCTTGCCGAAGAAGAAGATTTTTTAACGGAGTTGTATCAAGCTTTGCGTATTCAAAGCGAGATAGGTCAAAAAATCATCGAAGTGATGTTTATTAAAAATCGTGGATAGTCACGACTTCCAATCAAAATTTAATATTTTTCTTAATCAATGGGTGATTAAAGCAGCACAGAGCGCTTTTTACCGGAACTTGTTCAATTGAATAACCATATTTTTCAATGTGCCATCATGAGTATCAACTTGTGGTGGTACATTTTACTGAGGATATTTTTTATCTAATCTGCCAACTATATGTAAAAATGTTAAATTCGGTACTTTATATTTTTCCCAAAGAAACTATAGGATTAGAGAACTTTGTTTGCTTCTATTATTTCTATTATTTGCAAACGGTTCGATAATTATTGAACTAAATAAATTAACTTTCGTAATCCCAAACACCCGGTATTATGCCCTGTTCTGCCACCCTCAAACAACTAGTTGAATTGCTTGGTGCTACTTGTGTAAATCTATCAGAAACAGCTTTTGCACAATCATTCTTTGGTATACAAACAGACAGTAGAATTATTAAGCCCGGAGAAATATTTGTCGCTTTTCGTGGTGAAAACTTTGATGGACATAGGTTTGTCGTGACAGCAATTGAAAAAGGTTCACCCGCAGCAATTGTTGATTTTGAATACGACAATCAGCAATTTCCCGTATTGCAAGTTACAAATACTCTTGAAGCTTATCAAAAAATCGGTCAATGGTGGCGCAATCAATTTTCAATACCGATAATTGGGGTGACGGGTTCGGTGGGTAAAACTACAACCAAAGAGTTAATTGCCGGAGTTTTAAGCACTCAAGGAAGAGTTCACAAAACTTATGCTAATTTCAATAATGAAATTGGCGTACCAAAAACTCTTTTAGAATTAGAGCCAGAACATGATTACGCAGTTATTGAAATGGCAATGCGGGGAATGGGACAAATTGCCGAACTTACCCAAATTACCCGTCCCACTATTGCCGTAATTACTAACGTCGGAACTGCTCATATTGAGTTACTTGGTTCAGAAGAAGCTATAGCTCAAGCTAAATGTGAAGTTTTAGCAGAAATGCCTGCTGATGGGATCGCAATTCTCAATTACGATAATCCACTTTTGATGGAAACGGCAGCGAAAGTTTGGCAAGGTAAAGTTATTAGTTTTGGTTTTACCGGCGGAGATATCCACGGTAAATTAATTGATAATTATACATTGGAAATCGCTGGTTTACGCTTACCCTTACCAATGCCGGGAAGACATATTGCCGCTAACTACATGGCAGCTTTAGCAGTCGCCCAAGTTTTAGGTATTGATTGGAATTGTTTTAAAAACGGTGTCACGGTAGATATGCCGTCGGGGCGATCGCAACAATTTACCTTGCTCAACGATGTGCTAATCTTAGATGAAACTTATAATGCTGCACCAGAAGCTATGGTCGCAGCGTTGAATTTACTAGCCGAAACTCCAGGAAAGCGACGGATTGCTGTACTCGGTGCAATGAAAGAACTCGGAGATAAATCCGAACAACTCCATCAACTCGTTGGGGAAACAGTACGCTCTCTAAATTTAGATGCCTTGATGGTATTGGTTAACTGTAAGGACGCACAAGCTATAGCCAAAAGCGCTAAAGGCATTCCCATCCAATGCTATTCCACCCACAACGAACTAGCAACCGGCTTAAAGCAATACCTCCGAGATGGCGATCGCATTTTATTCAAAGCAGCCCATTCTGTCGGACTCGATCAAGTCGTAAATCGATTACGGGAGGATTTGAGCAAATCAGCAGCCTAATAAAGGTTTAAGGTCAAAGGTTTAAGGTTAGAGGTTAAGAGTTAGGAGTTTTTCGACTTCAAGTGGGACTCCAATTAGGTTATTAATCTCGGTTGTTTGAGAAAAAAGCTTTGAAAAACGCTAAAGTTAAATATGAGCTATTAAGGCTCTAGCTCAACTCTAAAACTATTTTTTTGATATTTTTAACTTTGCCTTAATGCCACCCTATCCAGAGTTAGAGTTAGGAATTAGGAGTTAACAGTTCTTTATTACCAACCTTTAACCTTTAACCTTTAACCTGATTATCTATTTTCAGTAAAATAATAAGCCCGAATATAACGCCTTTGAAATAAAATTGCCCCTAAATTGCTGAATAAACAGGTAATTGACAACCACAACAAAATATAAGTCGGAAGCTGTACAACACCAATCATGAACCAGGTGTAAACGTGCAAAATCATTGTTAGTGCAAAAAAGGTAGCAATTGCTGCTGATTGCAAAACTTGAGACAATGGACGATGAAGCGCAGCAAGAACCATTGTTGACAATGTAGTGATTAGATTTGCTGGAACCAAAAAGGCACAAATAGTTACACAGTGGTTGCGGGAAAACTCGGTTATTGTATTAAAATCAAGCATCAATTTTTGTTAATATTTTCCACTCACTATCACTTGTTTAACACATTTACGAAAAAACTAAATGTGTTTCAATATATATTTTTCACTAAATTAAGAAAAAATTAAGATTAATCAATATAGGGAATCGATACAGAAAAATTAGTTACAGCATATTTCATCTTTATGAGGCAGATTCGGACGGGCAGGGATGCCCATCCCACAATTTATTAGAAGCTAGAAGGTTTATTTAACCCCAAAGTGTGCAGCTACAGCTTCCGAATCTCCAATTAATTTACCATCGATAAACACTTGAGGAACCGTAGTTGCACCTGTCGCAGCTCTTAAACCACGAGTATTGAAATCTCTGTTCAAGGTAATTTCTTCGTAAACTAAGCCTTGATTTTTTAATATCTCTTTAGCACGAGCGCAGAAAGGACAACCTTCTTTAGAAAACATGAAAACGCCTTGGGGCTTTGCAGCTTGGGGATTAATATACTTAAGCATTGTATCTGCATCGGATACCTTGAAGGGGTCTCCTGGCTCTTCTGGCTCGATGAACATTTTCTCAATTACACCATCCTTGACAAGCATGGAATAACGCCAGGAACGCTTACCAAAACCTAAGTCGGTTTTATCAACTAGCATTCCCATTCCATCAGAAAATTCACCGTTACCGTCGGGTATTAAAGTTACATTCTCCGCTTCTTGGTCTTTCGCCCATTCGTTCATCACGAAGGAATCATTTACCGAAATACAAATAATATCGTCTACGCCATTTTCTTTGAAAACTGGAGCCAGTTCGTTATATCCTGGTAAGTGCGTTGAGGAACAAGTTGGAGTAAACGCTCCGGGTAAAGAAAAGACAACCACAGTTTTACCTTTGAATAATTGATCTGTGGTGATATTTTTCCAATCATTGTTCTCGCGAACTCGGAATGTGACGTTAGGAACTTTTTGTCCTTCTTTGTTAGGCAACATAAATAAAACTATGAAGATAAATTCAACTCCTTAAGCGTAGTCGTTATGACTATGTTTGTCAACCTGTAAACTCTTTGCTAAGGAGATGGAAATGGGCGGCAAATTACCAATTGACAATTATCAACTGTTGATTTTTGATTTTGATGCTTAGTTTTTGGAAAATTTGTATATTATTGTCATTTAATATCCGTATATTTAACGATAAGCTTGACTGTGCAAAAGGTAAATAAGGTTGGGTTGATTACAGGAAAAAATCTATGAAAAAAATACTATCTATTGTGTTTTTGGTGATACCTTTATTGTTTTTCACCTATGCTTGTGGTGAGGAAACTCAAGCAACGGTTGCTCCAAGTGTTGAACAAGTTGCTCCTGTGGAAGTCACCAAAGTTGTTGAGAAAACTAAGACAGTTGCTGAGCCTGTTGAAATTGCCAAAGTTGCTGAAGAAAAGCCTGCTGTTGCGTCTGTAGAAGTTACTTCCGAACAAGAATCGGTAGTAAAACCTGTGGTTATGGCTGTTTCTCATGAGCAAGGTGCTAAATTGTTCACACAAAATTGTGCAGCTTGTCATGCAGGTGGAGGAAATTTAGTTAATGCACAGAAAACTTTGAAAAAAGAAGCTCTAGAAAAGTACGATATGTATTCTAAAGAGGCAATTGTTTATCAGGTAACTAATGGTAAGAATGCAATGCCTGCTTTTGGCAAACGTTTATCTAGCGAACAGATTGAACAGCTTGCTGAATATGTTTTAGCTCAAGCTGATAAAGGTTGGTAAAAATTTAGCTTGAAATTCTGATAAACATTATTAGAAAATTTAGTGGTTAATAGTGGTTGTTTCGTATAGACTAGTACGAAAATAATTGCTATTAACCATTAATTATGTATTAGCCTTTTTTCCTAACCCACTATTTTTTGATTAACATGAATAGGTTTTCCCAAATTTTTCTCAGTTTGGTTGTGGTTATTATACTGATGGTATTTTCATTTCAAACTGAGGCTTTGGCATTAAACCAGGGTGGCTCGAAAGAATTGGAGTTATTTCAATTAGGAGTAGCACAACTCGAAAGTAATAAATACACCGCAGCGATTGATAATTTTACTCAAGCAATTGAGATTAATCCTAATTACGCTAAAGCTTATTACAATCGTTGTTTTGCTTACTTACATTTATCAGATTATCAGCACACCATCGCCGATTGTAATACAGCCATTGAACAAAATTCGCAGTTATTTGAAGTTTATCTAAATCGCGGCTTTGCGTATTATAAGTTACACTTAACCGCAGCAGCGATCGCGGATTTTAATTACTTTCTGGGAACTTACCCTTCAGACTTCCGAGCCTATTACGATAGAGGTTTGGCATATTTTGAGCAAGAAAGCTATCAAAAAGCCATCAGCGACTATAAAAAAGCCTTAGAACTGATATCTCAGACAAATACTCATGATATTGCCACAATACACAACGAATTGGGTGTAGCTTATCTACAACTCAAAGAATTTGATTTAGCGATCGCCTATTTTTCTCAAGCAATTTCAAATGATATCGCAGATGCGAGTTTTTATTGCAATCGGGGTTATGCTTTTCGCGAGCTAAAAAAATATCAGCAAGCGATTGCTGATTTTACCGAATCAATTCAACGCAACCGCAACCAAGGTGCAGCATACGTTGGCAGAGGTTTCGCTCTTTATAAAGATGGTAGACAACAACAAGCGTGGGAGGATTTTCTGCAAGCTGCTGAATATTATCGCGATCGCGGAGAAATGCAGCAATTTCATCAAATTATTTATCTAATTAAAATTTTGCGTCGTGATTCTCCCTTTACATCCAAAGTTTTGTTAATCAGTTTGCTTGAAAGTTAATTATAGTATGGGCTGACAAATGTTACAGTTTACTAATTTATTCCCGAACATTTGCATTAATTATGTAAAGAATACGGTGATTCAAAGTAATTAAAAAAACTGGTAAATTTTGATAGCACTGTGATAAATATTTTGTTGATTTATAAATACTTTTGATTAGTATTTGCACTTAAATTAAATAACTTTGTAGTTAAATGAGCTACAAAATAAAAAGTTAAAGGTGTCATATATGGAGGTAATTAGATATAATACCTCACCTTGACTGCGGCATCCCTTTACCAAGGAAACAAAAGGATTAGAAGTGAGTTTTAATGTTTATATTTGTGTATATATTAATTTCAGGCACTAATTTATCTAAATTACATCTATGTACTTAATGGTAAGTTTATTTGCCTAATACTTTGGGATTATCTTGTAGATTATTTTCTGACAGAAAACAATCTACAAGTATAAAAGATATTGTCAAGCACTATTTTTTGTAAATTCAAGATAGATTGTGACAGATTTTGTAGTGGGTAACAGGAATTACAGTTCTGTAACTTGGTTGCAGATTACAATTACACAAATGCTCATAAAATTCAGATGTTGAGTTTAAAGCGAATGGTAAACATGAAGTTTAAAAAATCCATGTCGTTTATATTTGTGTTTGAATTTTTAGTATTTTGCATTCTTAATATAGAGAAAAATGTTTGATTTATATTCGCGCTTGCATCTATCTGACGCGCATCAAGGTACAGTAGAGCCATTCCTGTTTTTGAGAAGAATAACCAAACTAATTTTAAATTTTAAATTTTAAGGAGACTACGCTAGCGTGCAAAAAAAGTTCTCCCACGAACAATTCATTCGGTTTTAGCTAAATGGGCTTTACCCGCATTTCTCACAAACAAGAAGGAAGTTGGAGTGAGTAGTGGGAAAATCAATCCGCCACTCAACGCTTACCACTTACTTGTGAGAAATCCAGGTTTAGCAACCTAGGAGGAATGTCAGGGGTCTAAGTTTAAAGTAAGACAGTTGATTTCTGACTTACAGAATTTTTTGATCATCCTCATTTTTCATAAAATGCGGAGATAGTCAAATTTTTCAACCTCCAGATTCATCAGTGGGATTAATTGAAAATCAAAACGGAGAGTGACTTGTTTTTTAAGTACAAGTACGCAGTTTTCCGGAAGAACAGTAGGAAACTCTGTGTAAAGAAAATATGGGTATTAGTAAAATGAAATACCATGAATGATATTGGCTTGCTGATAACGACTGCCCTAACAACAGGACATCCATCTGTGCCTTATTTATTTAATCAAACAGCAGTCGAGCTTGATTTTAGTGTTAAAGAATCAAATCTTATTCAATCAACTGGTTTAATCACTCCTGCTCGCATTACACCACCAGAATTTATTCAATCAAATGTAATTCCAATTGCTTCAAAAGTAACTTTACAAAAAAATGAAAATATACTTAGAAAAATTAGACATAGAATTGAATCTGTTGATTGTTGCCACTTAAAAGGAGGTTATATTTCTCAAAAAAAACAGCCAATTATTTTAAAACAATCTTTAGTCAATAATTCGCTACAAGCAACTACAACTAATAAAATTATATTGCCTTCAACTTCTCCATCTAGTTTAGCTGAGGGAATACAAAATACTCCTCAACTCAAACAGATCCAGGCAGGAGGTTTTAAACAACCAAGACAAGTTAATTCAGGAAGGGTTTCTAGTAGCTACAATCAAAACTTACCAATCTTGAGTTTTGGTTCTTCCGGTTTGTCCGTTAGAGTGTTGCAACGACTGTTATTAGTCAATGGCTATCCCATTAGAGTTGATGGAAATTTCGGCGCTCTTACAGAAATTGCTGTAAAAGCTTTCCAAACTAAACGGAATTTAACTATAGATGGTGTAGTTGGACTACAAACTTGGCAAGAATTGACAAGGTAAAAATAATGTCGTGGGAAATACTTTGCATCATACTGTTAAACGAGTTAGCTTAAAGGTGATATATACTACATTAAAGTCAAGAGAATTTCCGGATGTAAACTTATGATAATGTCATAAGTAGTGTAGGTATTAGGAGGTCAAGTAGATGACCGTACTGGGTTTGCTGGTGGCAACCTTTATAACGCAGGGGCAACCGTTTCTGCCTACATTATCAACTGTATTTAGAATCAATCTAGAGAAGGCTCAGCAACGTTTAATAAATCAGCGTTTACCTGGCTCTATGGCTCAGACTAGTGATAAATCCAACTTGCCCGCGTTAAAAGTAAAGTATCAAAAGATACCTAAAGATAGCCGAAGCAAAATTTCCTGGCAAAGTTCTTATAGTTCAATCAACAGGCTTGAGAGAAAAGAAAATTTTTCTGCTGTATTAAAAGACTATTCTATGAATGGCAAATCTTTAACTTTCTCAGAGAGAAGTCTCGGACTTAATCTTAGAAAACAATGGGATATACCACAAAAGACAGATGACAATTTAGAGCAACGTTTACTAGCTCAGTATTATCGAGGTGAACAGTTACCAATTTTGCGTTATGGTCATACTGGTGATGCTGTGCGAGTTTTGCAAACGCTGTTAACTTACAATCGTTATAATGTAGGAATAACTGGAAGGTTTGATGTATTTACAGAAACAGCAGTAAAAGCCTTTCAAGAACATCGACGATTAGGAGCAGATGGGATAGTTGGACCTCGGACTTGGCAAGAATTGACCAGATATGCTGCATTCCATACAGAAAGAGACCCGATGGAAATTCCTAATTATAGCAACCAGCCAGTTTATCCTTGGCAAAGAAGCTTTAGAGGGAATTTCGCCGAGTCTGTAATAATCATATAAACAATTATTTAGCCATTTAGCGGTATTGATGTTGTTGGAGTTGTTGTTGCGCTCTTGGCTTGTACATTAAGTAAAATAATGATTCAAGGTAGCGCAACAAATCTTCTCGTTGTTCTTTAGAAGTAAAATTCCAGAAGCCATAAATTCGCGCTAAACTTAGCAACTTATTAACGTGAATTTTCCAGGTATAAGTACTATAAACTCTGTTAATACCAGCTTGAGAAATTTCCTGCCAATAATGAGGATTTTGTTTGTATTTAGTGACAAAATCTAATATTTTGCTGGCTGTCTCCTCTAGATTAGTTGGATTAATATAAAATCCATTTACTTTATCCTGAATAATTTCTAAAGGTCCGCCAAATTGGGTTCCAAAAGTTGGTAATCCCGAAATCATCGCTTCTAAAATCGTTAAACCGAAAGCTTCAAACAAAGCAGGTTGAACAAATATTCCTTGACGATCAGCTATGACTCGGTAAACTTCACCAGAATCAGCTTTGGATAAACGCACTCCCAACCAGCGAATCTTTCCATAAAGATTATATTTTTCAATCGCATTATAAAGCTTGATAATTTCGTCGCGTTCTTCGTTATCCCCCGACTCTTCAACACGCAATTTACCGGCTACCAAAATTAAATTACAATGCTTTTGTAATTCCAGACTCTGACCAAAACATTCTGCTAAACCTGTCATATTTTTAATTCGATCCAAACGTGCCATTGAAAATAAAGGGCATTTGTTTGGGTCATCAAGTTTACCAAATACTTGAGTCGAATCTTCCAAAGTAAAAAGCATTTCTTCTAATCTTTGTCTATCGCTCTCAACACGTTCCTCTTTTCTTGTATAAGGAAAAAAGCAACTCTCATTAACCCCCGGTGGTACTACATTAAACTTGGGACTAAACAGTTCAATTCCATTTACCACATGATACAAATCGGGCATGGTAAAACATTGATATGATTCATACTGTCCTACACTATCCGGCGTTCCCACAATTTCTTGATAAGTGCTGCTAACAATAAAGTTGGCAGCATTCATGGCAATTAAATCGGCAGTAAATTGTAAGGAAAAATGATACTTATCTTCTAAATCTTGCCAGTATAAATTACTAAACAGATATTTTGATTTTTCCAAAGCATGAGCAACATTACATTGAGTCACCTTTAAACGACGCGATAGTAGAAATGCAACTAAATTACCATCAGTATAGTTACCAACAATTAAATCTGGTCTACCTTGAAACTCCGCTAACAGTTCTTTTTCTGCATCAACAGCATAAGTTTCTAAATAAGGCCAAATTTCAAACCGAGAAATCCAATTTTGAGTCATATTCGGATTAAATTCCCGGAAAGGAACTCTGAGAATCCAAGCATTTTGAGTACCGTGGACTTTCTCCAAACGTTGGTTACACAAGGTACCATCACTATTAGGAATCAGACGAGTTAAAATAATTACTTTTGGCTCAACATTTAGTGATTCTAAACCAGCAAGTTGTGCATCTTCTTGGAGTTGTATTTCCAGACTTTTAGCTTGATCGAGAACATAAACTACCTGACCTCCGGTATCCGGACGACCTAAAACTCCCTCTTGAGCAAACCAACCGTGGGAAGACACCAAGACGATTTTAAAAATCATCGGAATCCGAGAAATAAATGCTTCCAAAGTTTGAGGATCTGGGGAATCCATCAACTCATCGAGAATATTTAAAGTCTCTAAAACACGAGCAGCGGTGTTACCCCAACCGGGTTCAAAACCCATGGTTTGTAATTGAAAGCGAAAATCTTCGTAAGATTCTTCTTTGGGACGATTAGTAACTAAGTCTATGGCTTTTTTCAGTTGTTGAGAAAGATGTTGTTGGGATTTTATACTACTATTTATTAGTAGTTGAACGCCGCTATATTGGTGCAGTTGAAGAAAATTAAATAAACTTTCCAGCCATTGTTTGGAGTCTGCAAATAGTTTGCTTGAGAGATAACGGTTGAGAAATTCTACTCCTTTACCGATATTTTTCGGGTCACGAATTTGCGGAGAATAGTCATAAAAAGGAGCGAAATCTAATTCTAATAAATCGCCTTCTTGAGGATTATATTTATTTACAAAACGGTCTCGTACATTCAATAATTCTTTTGTCGTCATATTCTCAATATTTAAGTCTTCTGTTAAGCGATAGACTTCTTGAGAAGCAATTTTCGGACGGATAATGAAACAGAAACTCGATTCTTCTCGAATAATTTCTTGAGTATAATAAAATAATTTACTTAAGTTTGAACCTGTATAAAACTCATCTGATTTTTTATTTTTGGCACAAAATTCACTATAAGCATTAACAATTTCATTACGTAGCAAATAACTGTGTTCTTGTTGACGTAAATCACTCAGTAATGACCGAAAATCGCTTTTTTCTTCGCTATCTAAAATTGATTGAATTAATTCTGACATTCCTGAACTCCGATAGGATGAATTTTTCATCAAAAATTTGTCAAAGGAAAAGCTTTAAGTGTGCTTTTTAACCTTTCACATCTTTACACATAACGTATTAATTGATTTTTGTACTCTAACTAAAGACGTACAATATTTGTGTTTTTTTGAAGCTTTCAAATCGGTGAGCAGTTATCAATCTGCTGATGGAGTATCTTTTCAAACAATTATTTGCTCATCACCCCATTTCTTCAACAGTTCTGGAATATTGAGATTTTTAAAAAAATTTTCCCTAAATTTTGATTGTTAAAAACTAAATTAAATCTAAATTAAATCTAAATTAATTTAAAACTAAATTAATAATTCCCTCTACTGTCTCGAAAAAATTAGCGATCGCGTTTAGCGTCACCGAACTTAATTAAAAACGCGATGGCGATACTGACAAGCAAAATTAATACTGTACTAAACGCAGAACCAAATCCCCAGTTTTGAGCGGCTCCGAGAAACTGATTGTAAATTAACCGTGCTGCTGTCATACTCGACGCACCACCGAGTAACTCCGGATTAACAAAATCTCCTAATCCCGTAATAAATACCAGCATAGAAGCAGCAGCAATACCGGGTAAAATTTGAGGTACGGTTACTTTCCAAAATACCTGTATAGAATTTGCTCCTAAATCGGATGCTGCTTCGAGCAAACGTTGATCTAGTTTTTCCAGGGAAGCGTATAAAATTAAAACCATATAAGGCAGCAAATTATAGCTCATCCCAATTAATACAGCTGATAAGCTATTAAGTAAATCTAAAATTGGTAAATTGAAATAAGCTAATACACTATTAAGTAAACCTGTAGGACGTAAAATCGTAATCCAAGCATAAGAACGAAGTAGTGAAGAAGTCCACAAAGGTAAAATAAAACCGATAAGTAGTAAATTCCGCCAAGATTTTGGTGCCATTCGTGCAATCCAAAAAGCAACGGGAAAGCCTGACACAAAACAAATTACTGTAGTTGCTAATGCTAAAACTAAAGAGCGATTTATTACCTGTAAATTAATTGGATCAAATATACGCAAATAGTTCTCAAAACCCGTTGGATTAACAATATCTCCAGGCTTAATTCCATCGACAAAACTTAGTTGAATAATTATCAGTGTTGGTAGTATTAATAATAATAAAAGCCAAATACCAGCAGGTGCTAATAATACAAAAGTTTGAAACCAATTTTGTCCTGAATTTCGGGATTTAATTTTTGGAGAAGTTTGAATTTCCGTAGTCATAAGTTTGAGTTTGGAGTTTGGAGTTTCTTGTTCCTAGGCTCAGCGTGGGAATTATAGGCTGAGTAAAAAAGCTATGTCGAAGATTGAAAGAGAAATCGAGCGTCTTACCAATTCTACAAATGCAGAATTTCTGAATTTAGGAAAGTGGTTTATTGATATATTTTGTGGAAAAACAGCCTAAATAAATCAATCTTTGTAGACAGTTTAACTTATGAAATAATCAATATCCATATCCATTATTAACTACTCGGAGTTTCATGACTTCTTCGCCGGCATCAACGTTCCGCAGGCACAAAACACGGACACTAAAAAGCCGGGGTCATGCCCCGGCTTTTTGGGTTTGATCGGCTGGGTTTTGAGTCAGAACTTGTGCGCGTGCAGTACCTCAAACACGTCACACAGATAAGCAATGCCCGAATAATCGTCGAAAAACTGCGTTGCGACCTCATCCGAAATCTTCACGGCCATATCCCGATTGGGGGTGAGTACCTCGAACTTTACATTTGAGTAGGTGTCGGAAACGGTGGGTTGTCCCGACGAGCGCACGTTGCGACTGCCTCTACCGCCAGCATCCACCACCGTATAACCAGTGGCCCCGGCTGCGTCGATGATCTTGGCGACCTTTTTCATCAGCACCTTTTCCGTGACGATGACGAGCTTGCTGGCTTTCTGAGTCATGTTGGTTACCTCCTATATTATTCATTGAACTATACTAAAATAAAAACGCTTCAAAAATGTCATTCTGTTCGCTTTCTTCCTGCGTTTGCGCTTATAATTTCTGAAATACTTCACTGCCCTTGAGTTTTTTCGCTTCGCTCAGGACTCAGTATGACAAAGTTCATTTTCCACCCTTAGCAGTATATATAGAAACTTAGGAAAACGACATCTAGCCGCTGCGTTGGTTGCCGGGTCAGGGGAACACCAGCAGACCACGACCTATCTGGAATCAGCCGCCCGCGCCCAGTGCCTGGGCGAGACCGATGTACAGCGGTATTCCCAAGGCAATCGCAACCGGCGTGCCGACGGCTGTGGATGCGCCGATGTAAGCAGAGGGATTAGCCGACGGGATACCGGCTCGTAAAGTGGGCGGCCCTGAGATGTCTGAGCTGGAGGCGGCCATGACGGACAGGACGACGACACCGCCAAGGCTGAATCCCGTGACGACGTGGGCAATCATGCCGAGACCGAAGGCGATGAAACCATGCAGCAGGGGAAACACCACTGCATATACAGCGAACCACTGAGCCACCTTACGCAGTTCGCCAAGCCTTGCCGTAGCCTCCATACCCATGATCAGCATCAGTACCGAAAGTAGTCCACGGAAGAGAGGTTCGTAGAAGCTTTCATAGACACTTTCCGGTTTGGTTAGCAAGCCTAGAGCGAGACCAAGCAGCAGTGCCGATAGGGCAGATCCTTGGAGGCTTTCCTTTACAATCGGCCATATCTTGACCCGCTTGCTTGCGGTATCGTCCTGCTTACTGGGATAACCACGTGCGATAATGCCCTGCTCGCTGGGATACCCGCCTGCGTTAACGCCCTGCTTGCTGAGATACTTCTGCTTACTGAGATACTCGTCTGCGGAATCGCGCTTGTTCTTGGTATGAACGCTAGCCAAGACGATCGCAGTCACGAGCGCTGGGATGTCCATAAAGGGATAAAGCGCAGCAGACCAAGCCTCGTATGGGATTTTTTGCGTTTCCAGTAGCGTCAGGGCGGCGGCGAAGGTAGAGCCACTCACAGCACCGAACAAGCCTGCTGTCGCAATGCCATCCTCGGTTTTGACGTTCGGCAGATTGCACAAAGTGTAGCGCCCGATGAACACGATCAGGATACCTACTACTATGGCGAATACTGCGGGCAAAAGCATCTGCACCAGATTGGCATTACGAATCTCCTGTCCACCAGTCAAACCGACTTTTATGAGCAGCATGAAGACGATGAACTTATAGACCGGATCTGGAATTGCCAGTCGGCTATGGAAGGCGGCAGCGACCATACCAGCAATCAGAAAGCCGAGTGTCGGGGACTGTAACTGCGCTAGGAAGCCCCCCAAAAAATCAGACAAAAAATCCACGTTGTAATTCCTCCTTGATTCAGATATTAAAAAACTTTGTCACGATGTTTTTTTGGTCAATTTATGTTAAGTTTGTATTACAAAACCGACCAATATCTACTGCTGTTAATAGCAAGTAAGTATCGGGAAATATCAGTTAACTCTGCTTTTTTTGATAACTGAGGTTAACAATAAGAATCTGCAATATAAACTCAAGTAAACTCCTTTTCAAGTCGGTTTACCAGAGAGTTAATTGCTGTTAAAACTAGAATATAGCCTTTGATATAAAAAAGATATACCTTGAACTGGTAATTATTAAATAAATATTAGATTAGTTATATAAGTAAAACTTTATCATTACTAAAAGCCAGTGATTATACTTAAAAAATCATAGAGTAATTGCAATGATAACTATATTATTTCTAACATTTATAGAATTTTATCTATGCAATGGATAGAAAATATGGAGTAATAAGAAGCGATATCAGTAAGCCAAAAAATCTTTATTGCGCTATTCTCAGTTTTTTTTTCGGTCCAAAATCTAAAAGTAATTCAACTCTTAACTAATTAGACATTAATAAATAAGTATGCATTTCTCCTTTGCCTTTGATGTCAATCAAATTCATTTCATTAGTTATGCGGGATTGTAGAGACGCGAAATTTCGCGTCTCTACATGGTTTCGCAGATAAATGAACCCGTCAGAATAAATGAAAAAGACTACTACTGGTCCACCACATTAATTTTGAGGAGTTAAAATACCTCTTCGTAGGTTGGGTTAAGCGTTGGCGAAGCCTGTCCGACAGGACATAGCGCAACCCAACGCGGGTGCCGAGGCTCCACTACGTTTTGCTTCGCAACGCTTGCGCGAACAGCCCAACCTACAATATTACATTGATTACCCCTCATAACTTATGTGGTGAACTACTACTACTCTGCCACATTAATTATGATGGGTAAGAAATTCGTAGTGCGTTGGCGTAGCCTGCCCCGGAGGGGCATACCGGAAAGCTCGCTAGCTATCACGAGCGAGCTAGAAGTATGTCCTTGCGGACACGCTACGCGTTCAGCTTGCTGACCCGTTAGGGTAACGCACTACCCCAACCCCGCAAAATTTCTGTGGTCAAGTACTACTAACTCCTAACTCCGGTGGTACTAACTCTTCACCCCTAACTCCGGTGGTACTAACTCCGGTGGTACTAACTCCGGTGGTACTAACTCCTCACCCCTAACTCCTAACTCCGGTGGTACTAACTCCTAACTCCCTACTTATAAACGAAATAACCAATGGACATTAAAACCAATATTAGTACTCGTATCTGCGACTAATCCCCCGATTCCATTTTGTCCACTGGTATTACTTGCGTAAATATCTAATCCTAAATCTGCCCCGGATTCAAAGTAGCGTAAACCCGTACTCCAAATTAATTCATGTCCGGGAACTGGAGTTATTTCTGCAATTAACTGTAGTTTTTTGGATAAAACTTGATTGATTCCCAATCCTAAACCGAAACGTTCTTGTTGTCGATAAAATGCTGCTTTAGGATTAAAAAATAGTGCCGTTGTATTGCTATTTTGATAAACAATGGGCATTTCAGCAGATAAAGTCCCTACTCTAGGACGTTTACTATCTCTAACACCTTTCACTTTTAAACTTAGAGAAAATGGATCTCCTTGTGCTTGGTTTAAAAATCTTAATTTTGCACCCGCACCAAATTTAGTTGCATTTCCAAAAGTTTCGGACTTAGAAAGATTATCGTCATTTCCAAATTGTTCGATGGGAATTTCTAGCTGTAAATCATTCGCTAAACCATACATCAGATTTAATTTAGCGTTACCTCCGGATGTTAAACCCGCAGTTAATCTGATTTGGTCTGGTGATAAAGTACTGGCACTACTAAGAGTTAAACCATCTAATAATAACTGTTTGTCACGATTAGATAAAGGAATATCTGGTTTATTTCCAAAACTAGAAACATAATTTTGACCGAAATCAAAAATATATTTCACATTAGCACCAAATATTACTTCATTTCCATCTGGGATAAAACTTAAAAGACTAGTGGTTGGAGTTGCACCGAATGCATTTGTTCCGTAAACTTCTATTCCAGCACGAGGATTTATTGCATAGCGGGTACCGGCAGTCCATAATAATTTACGAGAAATAGAATTATCTTGAGAATTTAAAGTATTACCACCAGGTCCTAAAGGTAAATTACCATTAGCAAATAAATTTAATTTTTCCGAACTTTGCCAACTTATTCCCGCACCGAGATTAACAAAAGTGCCGTAAAAATCTGCTCCTTTTACTTTATCGGGATAGAATACTACTCCAGGAGTGAAGTGTAACTGAAGTTTTTTATCGGCATTATAAGTAACTGGAACCTCTACTTTTCCGATGCCAAAATATTCTGAAGATTTTTTATTTGTAGTATTAAATAATCCAGGATCAGAAGAAAGTTCTAATAATTCAACTGCACCACTTACCGCTACTTTCAACCGTTCATTTTTAAATACTTGATATTTAGCACTTGGTGCAAAAGATGCAACTGTTAAATTAGGGAATGTTCCATTAATTTGAGTTTTAGTAGGATCATCAAAAAATTGTGCCGCAACACTTAACTGTAATTTATCTGTAGCTCCCCAATCTAAGGAAGTGTAATAATTTTGATAACCAGTATTTCCTCTTCGATTATCTGCGGGATTTGCTTGATGACTACCCGCTGTAAACTGTACGGAACCTTTTGGTAGTTGATTTGCAGTTTCTAAATTAAAAATTCTTGTAGGGGGTTTTTCTAAAGGAGATGAGTTACTTTCTATTTGCAAATCTTTTGCTTGAGTACTAATTGGGGAAAATTCCGCTGATAATTTATTATTGTCAAAAGTGTCAAATTCGGGAGTATTCGGAATAATTTGTTTTTGCTGTTGAACTTCTTGCTTAGCTTCTTTTAATTTAGTAATTAAAGTAATTGAATTTTCTGATTGTAATTTATAATCTTGATTGGAATTAACATTATCCTCGTTTGCAAAAGCAATTTGAGGTAGAGATAATGCTAAAAATGTGTAAGTTGCTATATTAAAAATACGCATATATATTACTTGTTAAGTATTGTTATTTTGTACTTTAAAGGCGTTTAAATAATCAATTTAGACTCTTAAGTATTGTGTGTTACGGTGATGTAAAAATTGGAAAGTTTGAAAAAGATTAATTCAGCCGTAAATCATCATATTTATTAGTGTTTTAAAGAAACCCTTAATGTATCTGACAATTTAAGGTTTACTTGACAAACAGTTTCTCAAAACCGCAGGAAAATATCGTTTATCTATATAGATAAATTTCTCAAATAAAATCTGACAGCGTATGATTATAAAAGATTTAGAATAGATGCACCAAGATATTCTAAAACTGTCGTTAGGGATGTTTAAAGAGTATTTTTATTTATTGCACCTTTATTACACCCTGATGAAATCACATGAAGTATAATATATCTGTATATAAATATAAGTATTACAATAAACATCTAGCTGTTTTTTATTATTAAATATGTCTGAAATGTTATTATCTTTTAAATTTTAATGTATGAAATTAAATGGTTTTATAAATGCTGTTATTTGTATTGTCATTTACAATTATTCAGCATGAATAAATTATGTTTAGACAAATAAAAAATTTCGTACTCTCTAATCTCTTAACGTGAGTACCCTGCAAGAAGCATTCGCTACGATGGTAAATCCTCGATTACTAGGTGCGGTAAGAAGTCGGGTTTTTATTAGTATTTTTAATGTTACGGATATTTATCGTAAAAACCCGACTTCTGTGATTGTCGTCGAATTATCAAGGTGATTTTGATTACTAAACAAGCTATCCTAAGCAAGAATACTCAGCAAACACCAAGTCTGCTGATGACTCATAACATAAAAAAAATCTTATGTTGTTATCTTTGAACTAATACAGGCTCCCTTGTAGATACAGCTTTTTCGATGATATCCGCAGCCCGTTTTACACCCCCAGCATTACGAATTGCTGTTTGTAATTTCAAAGCATTTTGCTTGTAAGAATCTTCTGTTAATACTCGCTTAATAGTTTCTCGTAATTTAGGAACACTCAATTTTTTCAAAGCAATTGCTTCCCCTGCACCACTCCAAACTGTACGCATCGCAATTCCAGGTTGTTCGCTGGTAATGGGAATTGCAACCATTGGTACACCGCTGCTTAATGCTCCTAAAGTAGTATTCATTCCTGCATGGGTAACCACTAAACTAGCTTTATCAATTAATTGTTGCTGTGGTACAAAAGGTACAACTATGGGTGAACCTGGTAATTTCATATCATAATCTTGATAATCTGGATTTCCTAATGAAATAACTAGTTGTGCTTCTAAGTCCACACAAGCTTCAGCAATACATTCAAAAATTTCTGGCTTGCGATTTTGTAAAGTTCCTAAAGCTGCATAAATTAATGGTTGACCTGTTAACTTTTCAAAAGGAAAAGATATTGAAGAAAACGATATAGGTTCTTTTCCAGAAGGGTCTTGTAAAGGTCCCGTATAATGAAAACATTCAGGTAATTCGACTCGCGGAAAGTCATATCCTGGGGGTAGTTGACATATTTGAGCTAATCTTGAGCCTATATGATTACGGTTAGCATAAGGCTTTAAGTTCCATTGACGGCGTTGGTTTTGTACAGCTTCCCAAATTGGATTTCCAAGACGATTAAGTAAAGAGTTTCCCGCACGATTTCGCAAATGCGCCCACCAAGCAGTATTGTAAGTCCAGTTGGTAAAATAAGGCGGAACGGTATCTTCTTTATTAATTAATAAAGCGTTACAAACTGTCACGTAAGGAAGTCCCAGATAATCAGCGACTGTTTCACCTGATAATGTAGTTTGGTCTACTAATAACGCTTCCACACCAGCTTGTTTAAGAACTTCTGGAAGCCTTCGGAAATGCATCATCATTTCTTTTTGAAAGAACTTAATAATCAGCTTAAGACCAGAAATTCCACTATTTTCTCCTAATTCTTTATAAAATTTGGCTATTTCTCCAGGTTCATATTCTGCCGCACCAATTTGCTGAAATTCTAATCCAGTTGTTTTGAGCTTGTTCTCCATTTCTGGAACTTGGAACAATGTGACACGATGACCTCTATGTTTTAATTCCTTTCCCAAAGCACACATTGGATTGAGATGACCAATTGCAGGGGGACAAATAATACCAAAATAAGTCATGATAGATGCTTTTAACTCCAGCGCGCTTTTTTATAATTCCTAATATTTATTAGGGTGTCTTCTTGATCAGCTTATGCACTTTTAAGTAATAAGATTTATTTAATTTCGCACCTATGTGTAAAATCATAAATTAGCGCACTTGGAAACAGTATGAACAAGAAAATATAGTATAAAAAAATAGTGCCACTTTTTCTAGAGAAATAATTATTGCATTAATTAAAACATTATAAATATGTTAAATCACTGCAACTTCAAAAACTTTTCCAAAGCAGCTACCATACTATCAGGCCAGCGTCGCACATTTTTGACCCAATCAATATCTTTGTAACGACTGTCTAATCCATAAGCTGCAACCCAGTTACTTTCGGCTTCACCTTTTTCTCCTTCTACCCAAAGTGCAGCAGTAAGTGCAGCGCGTACATCAGGAAACTGGGGATATTTACGGATAATATTCTTCATCTCCCGGATAGCTTGATCTTTTTGACCAGTTTCGTAAAGAGCAAGAACGTAATTAGCGCGAGCAAAAGCAAAATTTGGGGCGATTTCCGCTGATTTTTGATAGTCTGCTATAGCTTCATCCCATTTCTTCAAACCAGCTTCAGCATTTCCCCGATTATTATAAGCCATTGCATCGGAAGGGTCTAATTCCAAAACATGATTATAATCGGCGATCGCTTCATCCCATCTTCCCAAACCTTCTAAAGCAGTTCCTCTATTTAAATAAGGGTCAGTAACATTAGGTGCAAGCTCTACAGATTTATTAAAATCAGCTAGTGCTGCTTCTAACTTGTTTTGACTAACTCTAGAATTTCCCCGATTACTCAAAGCTGCTGCATTATCGGGAAATGCTTCGATAATTTTTGTCCAATATTTCTCCGCTGTAGCAAAATCACCTTTATTAGTTGCAGCAAAAGCTTGATTTGCAAACTCATCTTGTTGTTTTAATTGTTCTTGTGTCAGATTAGCAGGTTGATTTAAAGCAGCGACAGGCTCAACCCAATTGACAAATATTAGAAGTACACTTAGTAAAATTGCGATTAGTTTCATCATAGTAATTTATTTATAAGTAGTTGGACAAAATTAAGTTCATTTCTCACGTTGAGATAGGGAATAGGGAATGGGGAATAGGGAATAGGGAATGGGGAATAGAAAATATTAGTATGTAATTAATTCTGTCTGAGTACTTATTCAATTGAATATAGTCACACAAGAGCCAGGGAGTAGGGAGTAGGGAGTAAGGAGTAAGGAGTAAGCTTATTACCAATTACCAATTACCCATTACCCATTACCCATTACCAATTACCCATTACCCATTAACAATTACCCATTACCCAAGCAAAGATAATTGTTCATTTGGCGGTTTAAAACCTAAATGTTTGTATGCAGCAGGTGTTGCTACCCTACCACGATGAGTCCGCTGTAAGTAACCAATTTGCATTAAATATGGTTCATATACCTCCTCAATAGTTTGGGTGTCTTCACCCGTGGCAGCGGCAATTGTGTCTAATCCCACAGGACCACCATTGAATTGCTCTACAATGGTGCTTAACATAGTGCGGTCAGTCCAATCTAAGCCGCAGGGGTCTACTTGGAACAATTGTAGAGCTTCAGATGCGATGGCTTCGTTAATCTCCCCAGTTGATTTGACCTCAGCATAATCGCGGACACGTTTGAGTAATCTATTGGCAATACGCGGTGTTCCTCGCGCTCTACGAGCAATTTCCAGCGCTCCATCTTTGTTTACATCAGTTTTAAGTAATTGAGCGGTTCGCAAAACAATTTGACTGAGTTCTTCTACTTCATAAAATCTCAGTTTTTGAATTAAACCAAAGCGATCGCGCAAAGGAGAAGTCAAAGCCCCGACGCGGGTTGTTGCTCCAACTAAAGTAAACTTTGATAAAGGAATGCTGCGGGTACGAGCGCTAGAGCCTCTACCTACAGTAATATCTAAACGATAATCTTCCATCGCCGGGTATAAGATTTCTTCGGTCATCCGGGAGAGGCGATGAATTTCATCAATAAAGATAATATCCCCAGGCTTAAGGTTAATCAGCAATCCCATAATATCTCGGGGACGTTCCAAAGCAGGAGCGCTAGTAATTTTATAATTTACCCCCATCTCTGATGCTAAAATCATTGCCATTGTAGTTTTACCCAGCCCTGGAGGACCGTAAAGCAGTAGGTGGTCTAGTACTTCACCTCTGGATTTGGCTGCTTTTATGGCAATTTCGAGTACATCTTTTAAATCTTTTTGCCCAATATAATCGGCAAATCGCTGTGGACGAATACCCTCTTCTTTATTGTCAGTTTCATCTATAGCTGCTTGGGGTTGTAAAAGATTTTCATTGCTCGATTCTTTTGCAACTTGCTTTCGCTGCCGTGGTTGTTTGTCCGGTTCTTCAGGCTGGGGCTGTTTTTTAGAGGAGATAATCGCCATAGTCCGCTTATAGGTAGTGTAAAGGCTTGTTTAAAAAATTGAAGCAATGAAGAAAAATTCATCGCCCCACGAAATGCGAAAAAACACTGATGCCAAATTTTTTTTTGCCGAGTAGAGCGTGTCAGTTCTAAAATTTATATTCCGGCTCAATACAATAGGAGTACTTTCATAAATCATGCTAGCTAAGAGAATTTTACCGTGCTTAGATGTCAAAGCGGGACGAGTTGTAAAAGGAGTTAACTTTGTAGACCTCAAGGATGCTGGCGACCCAGTAGAATTAGCAAAGGTTTACGACGAAGCTGGCGCAGATGAGATAGTATTTCTGGATATTACAGCCACTCATGAAGATAGAGGTATCATTCTTGACGTAGTTCACCGTACTGCCGAACAGGTATTTATTCCCCTAACTGTCGGCGGTGGCATCCAAACCTTAGAAAATGTTAAAGAACTGTTACGAGCTGGAGCAGATAAGGTTAGTATTAATTCTACTGCGGTACGAAACCCAGATTTCATTAATCAAGCCAGCGAACGTTTTGGCAATCAATGTATAGTTGTCGCGATCGACGCTAAACGCAGGTTAGATACAAATATTTCTGGTTGGGATGTTTACATTCGCGGCGGACGAGAAAATACTGGTTTAGATGCCCTCCACTGGGCGCAAGAACTTGAAAAACGAGGTGCCGGAGAACTGTTAGTAACGAGTATGGATGCTGATGGTACTCAAGCTGGCTATGACATTGAATTAACAAAGTCAATCGCAAACTCTGTAAATATTCCGGTAATCGCCTCTGGTGGCGCGGGAAACTGCGAACACATATATAACGCAGTTACCGAAGGACAAGCAGAAGCCGCATTATTAGCATCGCTTTTGCATTACGGACAGCTTAGTGTAGCGCAAATCAAAAATTACTTAAATGAGCGAAAAATACCCGTCCGAAATTCGCTTTGAAAAGGAAAAATTTTCGCTTTCTCAACATCTAAATTGGTTCAACACAGTTCTGAGAAACAATGTTAATATAAATTAACAATAATTAATATAACTTAAGAAATATGTTGATTCCGATTTTATTTTTTGATATAGCGTTAGTAGCTTGGTCTTTACACTTAATGGAAAAAGCTTTTGAAGACAAAGAATTTTCGCTGATGCTAGCTGGTATGTTAGTTGCTTCTTCCGCTGCGGCTATGATGGTAGTCTACTTTCTGATGGGAGACTGTATGAGCTACTTACTACAAGCTTCATCATAATTTTTTTGTTACTTAATCATTATCATTAATTTCATTGTTAAATTTCTTCAAATAAAGTGTATTGACAAACAATTAATCATTAAGGCATCATTAAAGATGCATTTTGCGGGGTTATAGCTCAGTTGGTAGAGCGCCTCAATGGCATTGAGGAAGTCAGCGGTTCGAATCCGCTTAGCTCCATTTTTTAAGTAAATTACAAACCTGGCGAATAGAATTCGCGGCTACACAAACGAAACCCGCCTGCGCGGGTTTAATTTTCTTGTTTTTCTCGTTTTCTCGTTTCTCCTCGTTACAAGGCTCTGCCTTGTAATGCATTTCTGGAAGGCTCTGCCTTCCACTTATACTGGAGGCAGAGCCTCCGGTTATGGATTCCCAGCCGTCTTACTGGGAACCAGTAAACCAGTAAGACTGGGAACCAGTAAAAAGTTCTCTCGTTTTCTCGTTTCTCCTCGTTACAAGGCTCTGCCTTGTAATGCATTTCTGGAAGGCTCTGCCTTCCACTTATACTGGAGGCAGAGCCTCCGGTTAGGGATTCCCAGCCGTCTTACTGGGAACCAGTATGGGTTCCCAGCCGTCTTACTGGGAACCAGTAAAACTAGTAATAAGCAATCCAAAATCTAAAATCCAAAATCCAAAATTGAAATGACCGTACAATTGCTCAGACGGAAATTTACAGTTGAACAATTCCATAAAATGGCAGAGTCTGGCATTCTGAATGAAGACGACAGGGTGGAATTGATTCGGGGAGAAATAATTGAAATGGCGGCTATAGGAACGAAACACGCTGCTTGTGTAAGACGTTTGGATAATGTGTTACATACAAAATTGGGCGACAAAGTAATTATCAGCGTTCAAAATCCCGTTGGATTAGATGATAGTTCAGAACCACAACCAGATGTAGTTTTATTAAAACCCCGTGAAGATTTTTACGCATCAGCCCATCCGCAGCCAAAAGATATTTTGCTCGTTATAGAAGTTGCTGATAGTACTATTAAATATGACCGAGAAGTAAAAGTTCCTCTTTATGCCCAAGAAGGTGTAATAAAAGTTTGGTTAGTTGATATTAACTCCGAATGCGTAGAAGTTTATCGAGAACCTGTTAATGGTATTTATAAAAGCATACAGAAATTTAGCAGGGGTGATTTATTTATTCAGGCTTTTGATGATGTGAGTATTAGGGTAGATGAGATTTTGGGGAATATTTAAAATAATTAATTATGGTATTAGCAAGGCTTAAGTGGGATAATTTTTCTCTAGAGGATTTTACGATCAATCCACCAGAAAAAACCGAATGGGTGGATGGTCAATTAGTAGAAAAAACTGATATAACGCTCAGACATGGGAAAATTCAATTAAGGCTAGGTCGCTATTGGGAAGATTATAAAGATTCTAGCGGACAAGGAGGCGAAGTTTATACAGATGTGCCTTGTCGTACAAATCAACAAGGACGTTCTCCTGATGTAGCTTATTTAACTCCCGAACTTGTTGCAGAATTTGGCAATCTTCCGACTTTACCGATTAGTTTTCCTTTAAGTGCTGAGATTGTCTGCTATATAAAAACTAGACAAGTCTAGACTTTTATTTCTTGTTTCAACGGGGGCATGGGAGCGGTTAACCCTCAACAAGCTTACACGGTTAAGCCATCCGCGTGATTGTTAAACATCTTGATGTAGCTACGGTTTTTACATATCAATCAAGAAAGCTTTTCTAAGATTTTAGCAAAAAACGAAGCATAAAATACATCAAAAAAATATAGACAATTGTCCCGAATTGACATTGCTTGTCTACAAAAAAGGTTACTAGTCAAAGCTCTCCTACAGATTTAGCAGAAAATATATTGTTAAAAGCACAGGAATATTTAGAGTCTGGCGCTGAAGAAGTTTGGTTAGTATATCCCCAAAGCCGATGGGTGATGGTAATTACTGTAGATCGGGGTTTGATGTTTACATCTGGTCAAATTGTGAGTACGCTTCATGTTTTGAAAGGTTTTAGTGTAGCCGTAGATGATTTATTAGCATAATATTAAAATCATTAATATTTCCCTTCAAATAATACTACTCCGCTTCGCCAACCAACGTAAACGCCGCCCAATGTATGGGTTCGGGATTATTTTTCATGGTTATCAGCATAGCAGTACGCAACGAAGCAGCTTTATCTCCTGTTTTCTCCCATTGGCGATAAAATTCGGTCATCAATTCCGATGTGGAATCATCGGGAATCTTCCACAGCGAAACAATTACACTTGATGCACCAGCAGTTATCAGCGATCGCGATAAGCCTATTACGCCATCCCCGGTAATTTGTCCCCTACCAGTATCGCAAGCACTCAGTACAACTAAATCGGCGTTTAGCTTGATATCTATAATTTCTGTAGTTTTGAGTAAACCTTCGTTTACATCGCTCAATTTATTAGCTTTATTAGGGGATGATGAAACGGGGGTATCTGGTGCAAGCGCGATCGCACCGGGAGTACGTTCCCCAAAATCCTTGCCATCAAGCAATCCATGCGTTGCCAAGTGAATTATTTTAGCGCTAGATATTTTTTGTAATACGCTAGATTTGCTGGCTTGATTACCAGTGAGTGGAGTGGTGTTGAATAATTTGGCGTTAAGCGAAGCTCACCGAAGGTATCGCAAGAGCTTCCGTTTCTGCACCAGGTAGCGGGGGTAGTTGCGCGGGTGGAATTCCTACAATCGGCATGGTAGGATTACCTACAATTAATAAATCTTTTGGTTGTAAAGAGCTTAGATTTAACTTGTTTGTATTATTTTTATTTGTTAATTCCAATACCTGAATAGCTGGCGCACTCATGATGGTGTGTTTTTCGATTAGGTATTTACCCGATGCATCGATCAACGCTGGGAAAGGAACCAGAAATAAAGATTCGTGAGGGATGAAAATTACGCGATCGTCTGGATTTGTGGGGAGATGGGAAGCGATCGGTTTGATTAATAATTCATGCAGTTTTTGTAAGTTTTGTTTTTGATTAACTGGTTTAGTTGGTTCTACATTTATACCCCTTGCACCAATTGATACACGACTGCTTTTTACAAGTTCTGCTAAAGGTGTGTCGAGGGATTTGAGATCGACTTGTTTAAAGGTTATTTCTCCTGTAGGTTTGATTACCCAGATATAGAGTTTGGGATGTTGTTTCTTTTTATCCTCAACTGATTCGTTAACAAATGAATATTCGACAAATGTAGCTTTTTGTTGTTGAGCGATTTGCTTAATTTGTTCGATGTTAGGTGGTTTGATATTTGATAGTTGATTAGAGTTAGATTTAGAAGATAATAATTCTATTAATGCCCTAGCGCGACCGCGTTCGGATACTTCTAATGCTGCGATCGTTTTATTTTGGGCAATTAAGACTGTTTGGAGAAAGCGGTAAGTACCAATTTGTTTTTCAAAGATTGAGATTTTTTGGTCATCAGTTAATCCCGGTCTTAGAGATTCTAAAATGTTGATTGCAGCGAATAGATTTTTTTCAGCATCACAAAAAATTTGTAAATTCTGTACCCCATAAATAAAGAGACGTAGCACTGCTACGTCTCTACACCATTAACTTATAAACCCGCGTAGGCGGGTTTTGTTTGTGTAGCCGCGGTTTCAACCGCCAGGTAAATTCCCCACGTATTCCTTAAGACTCCGGTGTAGGAACTGGCTTAATATCCCTTGATTTATAAAAAGTCTCCAAACTATCGCGATCGCCAACAAATCTCCAGTGCCAGGGTTCGTAACTTACACCTTGTGAATTATCTTTAGGGAATGATAATTCAAAACCGTAACGAGCAGCGTTAGCTTCGAGCCATTTAAAGGCTTGAGTATTTTCAAAATTTTCACTCAGATTCGTTGCAGGTACTGCACCATCACCAATATCTACAGCATAACCCGTGTGATGTTCGCTGTGTCCGGGAGGAGCGCTAACTGATGCTCTTTGGGCTGGTGTTTGATTACGTTTGGCACCTACTTTAAAAAATAACTGTTCCTGTTCTTGAATCGAGCGAAACCCTGAAATTGGTACTAATCTGATACCAGCTTTTCGAGCATCTTTCACCATCTGCTCAAATTTTTGACCCGCAGATGCTCGCAATCTTACCCGTCCGTTGGCATTTATTGCCACAATTTCTGATTCTGGAGCTTCTGGGTATTCTAAATGACCTAAAAGAGCTTTTTTCTTGACAGAATCGGTATTCTGTGTAGTCGGAGAAAGCGAATCACTAGGCGAAGGTTGCGGCTCAACAGTATTTTTGGGAGCAGCAAGGTAAAATATCAAACCACTAATTGCAGCCAGCAGAACAAAACCCGTGACTCCGGCGATCGCCAAAAACGAGGGATTTAAACCTAGCTTGGGTACCGCATCAGGAGTATCGCGCAAAGCTTGGGGAATATCTTCGCGAATTTCAGAGGGGGTTGAGTTTTGTACTTCTTCGGAAAACTCATTATTCAAGGCTCAACTCCTGATGAATGTTCAGTAATCATTAAAGATTGTAGACTGGAGAGAAGGAAACCTGTTAGATTACAGGTTACATATGCAATTCCTACTAAAACGTTTTGACAAACCTTTTAGAACTATACCTTAAGCTATCAGGATTGGTCTTAATCGGATTTATCCTGGGACGTAGGCTCCCAAATACGGTTCCAACTCGCTTAGCTCAGTTTCTATTTTGGATAGGTATACCTATAGGAATTGTCGCTTTTTTACGGCAAGCGGATTTATCGGGAACAGTTTTGATTGCACCCGCAGTTGCTTACATAGCGATTTTACTAGGAGCATTTTTTGCTTGGGTGGGAATAAAATGCCAACATTATTTTACAAATACAGTACCGCAATCGCCGACTCAGGGAAGTTTTATTTTATCGTCAATGATTGGCAATACGGCTTTTCTTGGTTATCCAATCGCCTTAGCAATATATGGTACTGAATATTTTGCCTGGGCATTATTTTATGATTTATTAGGTTCGTTGTTTGGTACTTGGGGTTTGGGTGTGGCTCTTGCAGCCCGTTTTGGTGGTAGTGCTGCCAACTTTTGGCAAAACATCAAAGTTTTATTGATCAATCCTGCTTTATGGAGTTTCGGATTCGGCTTGTTGTTTCGTCAAGTAAAAATTCCCCAAGTCGCAGAATTTTATTTAGAAAAATTTGGTTGGAGTGGGATAATTTTATCTTTAGTTTTAATGGGGATGCGATTAAGCAAACTCCACTCTTGGCAGAATGTACCCCAAGCAGGAGCTAGCGTCGCCATCAAAATGCTGCTAGTACCAATAATTTTAGGCGGCAGTTTACCACTTTTAGGGGTAACAGGTACTCCAGCACAAATAATTTTACTACAAACAGCAATGCCTCCCGCCTTCTCCACTTTGATAATTGCCGAAGCCTTCAAACTTGATAGTGATTTAGCAGTAAGTACAATTGCCCTAGGAACTGTATTATTACTCGTAACTCTTCCGATATGGCTCGCACTATTTTAGTTAGGAGTGAGGAGTTAGGAGTTAGGAGTGAGGAGTTAGGAGTTAGGAGTTGGGAGTTGGGAGTTAGGAGTTGGGAGTTGGGAGTGAGGAGTTAGGAGTTGGGAGTTAATAAAACAACTGTCAACTGTCAACTAACTCCTAATTTTTGTTCGGCAAGTTGGGCTGGATTGATGAATTCATAATGTTCAAATGGTTGATGAATCCAAGGGTTGTCGGATAGGTAATCTGTATAGTAATCAGGAACTATTACCGAACAAGCTTTATACCAAATTACACCAGTACGAATTTCTTCAATATTAGTTTCACTATTTTTCTTTAACCAAGGAATAGTATCTTTGAGGGTGATTCCTGAATCTACTAAGTCATCAACTAACAGAATTCGCGAGCCTAAGGTTTCTGTAGTCATAGTTAAATGATGAGAAAAGGTTAATTGTCCCCTTTCTTGCTTGCCCACACCGCTGTAAGATGATGTTGCTAATATTGCTAGCGGCTGCTTGTATATACGGGAAATAATATCTCCGACTCGCAGTCCACCTCTAGCAAGGCAGACTATTTGGTTGAATTCCCAGCCGGATTGATAGATTTGAGCAGCTAGTTGTTCAATTTTGTGGTGATAATCTGACCACGAGATATAAAGGTCTGGCATAAGGGAGTTAATTTAAACCTAATACTAATAGTAGATGCCAAACTTTTTATTGTAATACGAGTGTGGGTATTATGAATGATTCTCCGGCTGATGATTATCCCCAAGATGTCGGTAAAGATAAAAAACTTGACTTAAAAACCAAGTTAGCTTATGGTGCAGGAGATTTGGGACCGGCAATTACTGCAAATATTTCCGTATTTTATCTACTATTTTTCTTTACAAATGTGGCAGGTATTCCAGCAGGTTTAGCTGGTAGTATTTTAATGGTAGGTAAGATTTGGGATGCTATTAATGACCCGATAGTAGGAGTGATGACCGATCGCACTAAATCGGGTCGTTGGGGTCGTCGTCTTCCTTGGTTATTATATGGTGCAATTCCCTTTGGTATTTTCTTCTTTTTACAGTGGATTGTACCGACTACTAATGTTTGGGGATTATTTTGGTATTACGTCATCATTGGAGTCATATCTCAAGTATTTTATACAGTAGTCAATTTGCCTTATACGGCAATGACTCCAGAATTAACTCAAGATTATGACGAAAGAACCAGTCTTAATAGTATTCGCTTTGCTTTTTCCATCGGCGGTAGTATTCTTTCATTATTTTTAGCACAACTAATATTTTCGCCAAAATTTTCGGAAATTTTTAATCGTCAACAACAGTATTTAGTTTTAGCCGCAATCTGTGGAGTAATTTCAGTATTAGGACTATTTTGGTGCGTCTGGGGAACTCGCGATCGCGTTTTGACTTTTGAAGCGAAACGTACTCAAACCGAGGAAAGCAAATCACTTCCCATCACAGAACAAATAAAGATTGTTTTTAAGAATAAGCCTTTTTTATTCGTCATTGGTATATATCTTTTTTCCTGGTTGGGGGTACAAATTACCGCTAGCGTTATCCCTTACTTTGTGATTTATTGCATGAAACTGCAAGAATCAGATGTACCCGTAGTCATGATTGGGGTACAAGGAACCGCTTTATTAATGTTGTTTGTCTGGGGTGCATTAAGTAAACGAGTTGGGAAAAAAGCCGTTTACTTTATGGGAATGTTTTTATGGATTATTGCAGCTACAGGATTATTCTTCTTGCAGCCGGGTCAAATTGGTTTAATGTATGTTTTAGCAGTAATCGCAGGTTCAGGAGTATCCGTTGCTTATTTAGTTCCTTGGTCAATGATGCCTGATGTAATTGAACTAGATGAATTACAAACCGGGCAACGTCGCGAAGGAGTATTTTATGGTTTCATGGTATTACTGCAAAAATTCGGTTTAGCGTTTGGTTTATTTTTGGTCGGAATCGCTTTAGAAGCTTCAGGTTTTCAAGAAAATATTCCCGGACAAACTCAATTACCCATACAACCAGATACAGCACTCTCAGCCATCCGTATCGCTGTTGGTCCCGTTCCCATAGTATGTTTAATTTGCGGATTATTTCTCACCTATTTTTATCCCATAACCCGCGAAATGCATGCAGAAATGTTGCTTAAACTCGAAGAAAGGCGGAAGAGTGAGGAGTGAGGAGTTAGGAGTGAGGAGTGAGGAGTTAGGAGTTAGGAGTGAGGAGTTAGGAGTTAGGAGTGAGGAGTTAGGAGTTTGGAGTTAGGAGTGAGGAGTTAGTTGACAGTTGACAGTTGACAGTTAATTTCTCCCCATCCCCCCATCTCCCCATC
>NZ_JADEWL010000083.1 GCF_015207665.1 Plectonema cf. radiosum LEGE 06105 | reverse complement strand
CGCTAATTATCAATAGGAACCATATCTAATGCCTATTCTTGTGTACAAATTAGCTATCTTTGCTATTGGGCGATCGCAGTCTAAAAGGCACTTATGGTAAGACTTTGGTTGTTTTCGGAGATGTCTAATGTCTTGAATCAAAATCTGCCAAGAGGTACCGCTTGCTACTTGAGCAGCAGCTAATTCCAAAGCCAATGGTAGATAACCAACAGCTTTTGCTAAAGCTTGTGCGGACTTAATTTCATCCTCTTGTAACTGCTTCCCTTGCTTGTCAAGTTTCTTTGTTAACAACTTTAATGCTTGCGTTTCCGTCATCACATCAAGAGAAAACGTGTTGGCACCGAGGAAATTCGCTATAGATGCATCTCGTGTCGTCACCAACATCCGAGTGCGATCGCCACCAACTTTGAAAGCTTGTACGGGTTCCCAGCCCAAAATTTCATCTATCCAAGCGTCATCAACTACCAGCAACACCGCTTTATCAAAAAGTAGCGTATTCAAATGGGCTGAGGTTGCTTCAATACTCGTAGCGCGATAGTTATAATCACCCAAACCCTGCACCCAACCACCCAGCAGCGAGAGAACATCCGGTTCTTGACTTAAAGTTGCCCAAAGTATACCATCACAGAAATGCTTTTGGATATCTGCGTCATGTGCTAAAGCTGCTGCTAAAGTTGACTTCCCCACCGAACCCAAACCATGAATTGCACTAATTACCAAAGTTCCACCATCAGCCAACAAACGCTGTTTCAAATCTCGGCTGATTTCGGGACGGTCTACGTAATATTCTGGTGTAGGTGGTGCTTGAAAAACCTTTAGCCTCAGCGTGTTCGCATTTGAAGAGTTGTTGATAGTAATGCTTTGATTAACGGTTTCGATATTAACGTCACGCCCTACCTGAGCATCATCAATGATACTTTGGTTTGTTTGCTGGGGTTTTCGGCTGTTTTCATCAGGTCGCACGTTATTACCGCTTTTTACTGAGTTATATGAAATAATAGCAACATTTTTGATTTAGCGACGTATGAATACAGGATTTTGTGCCAACCAATTTCAGCAAATCATTTTTCAAAAAAGGAAGCTTTTAAGTTTTCAATATAAACTTATGATATGTATAACACCTTCAATACCTATTCTTATTAAGCGTTTTCGGAAAATCATCAAACAGCTTATTTTTAGCGTTCGTACAGTATTTATTTAAATTGCTTTTATAGATATTACTCACACATTATTCACTTAAAAAATATTTATAGATGATTAATTAAGTAAAGCCTTCAAAGTAATTAATAATTATTAATATTTCGAGATAAATATTTATGATATTTAAAGGCTAATCTTGTAACACAGCGCATAATTCGTTATATACTAAGCTAGTAAATACACGTAATTAAATTGAATTAGAAGTAAATTTATTTAAATAGTCTAAATTACTTAATTTTTTGCTTGCTTATCGTTTTAATTATATTTTACGTACTTACTGATTAAGCAGAAAATAATAGCTAGTTCGACAAAAAGAAATTTGAGAAGTATTTGCAAACCACTAGAAATGTAAATACAAACTTTAAACTTAAAAAAAATCAACGGAAATTATGGACAATCATTATAATCGTAACACAAAGACACAGCAAGATGCTTTTAAAAATATACAAGCTAATTCAGTCAGTATTGGTTCTATAAATCAGAATGTTCAACATCTTTTTAGACTTCAATCTCAACAAGAATCAGAGATTAATTCACGGAGTCAGTTAATCAAGTATTTAAAGGGAGAAGTAGAACGTTGGAAAGATGATTATTTGTATAATAACGAGTGGCTAGAGCCTCCACTACAAGAACTAAACGAACTTGTTGCACCTTCCTATAGTAAAGAAAGAGGAATACCAGGAAAATCTCATTCTCAGGAGTTGTTGGAAATAAGCATCAAGGACTTTTTTAAAAAAGAAAAAATTAATGGTAGACTCCTAATTTTAGGAAACCCAGGAGCAGGAAAAACAGCAGCAAAAATGCAACTTGCTGAAGAATTGATAATTTGTGCCGAAAATAATTATAGTGAACCTCTACCATTTTGGTTTGACCTTTCTTCCTGGAATGAACAACCTCTGGAAAAATGGTTGATAGTTGAACTAAAAAATGGATACGGTATCAAACCAGGGTTTGGTCGCAAATTATTCGTAAATCGCCAGATATTGCCGATATTGGATAATTTAGACCAACTAAAGCTACCTCGTCAATTGAAATGTCTTACAGCAATTAATAACTTTCTCAAGCATGATAGATTGATTCCTTTAGTTGTTTGTTGCCGTCTTGAAGGATACAATCGTTTTAATCAGCTAGCTCTCAATGCAGCAGTATGCTTGCAGCCTTTATCTGGCGAACAGGTGCAAGATTACTGTGTACGTGTAAAAAATTTAGAGCTTTCAAAGCTTGTCAATCATGACCCCATTTTTTTTGATTTTGCTAAAACACCATTTTTCTTATATTTAATTAACTTTACCTATGATTTAATAAATACTGAAAAATGGCAAAAATTGGATTCTAATGAAAAACGTGTTTATTACTTATTTGATATATTTATAGACAAAAACAATGAAGAAGCTTTAAGTCATGCAAAAGGTTGGTCAAAAGCCCAGATGGTTTATAAAACTAAGACTAGATTAGCATGGTTAGGCAACCAGCTTAAATTACATTCTTATACATATTTCTTGATTGAAGATATCCAGCCAAGCTGGTTACAAAATAAAAATCAAAGAATGCGATATCGTTTATTTATTGCATTAATGGTTGTATTTCTGAGTCTGCCAATATCTCTTATTATATCTGCGTTTATGCTTATGGCATTTAAACAAGCAGAATTAATAGAAGTTATGAAAGATGTAATAAATATTGAAGTCGTATTTATTTCACTATTAACAAGTATAAGTTTAGCTGCAACAGTTGAATTACTCGGTTTAACAAAAGAAATAAAGCCCATTGAAACGCTCAAATTACCAGGACATGAATTAATTAATGTATTGAAATTAGTTCATTTTCGAGAAAGATTTGTAAGTGCAATTTCTCTGTCATTTACTCAATCAATTTCTGCTAACGATAATAGCAAACAAGTCATGCCGTTTATTCAGCAGTATGCGTATACTTTGTTTGGGTCTATCAATAGTATTTTTGGGTTAATATTTAGAGGATTACTTGGTTGGTTAATACCGCCGATTGCATTATTACGCGGACTGTTAACTGCGTTAACCGGACCAAATATAGATATAAAGAGAAGAGCAGTTCCTAATCAAGCTATTTATAAATCATTATTTAATACCGTACCTCTTGCTTTAATATTTGGGTTAATAGGATTACTAGGAGGATTCGGATTTAAGCTTTACGAAGCCTATATTAATGATGCTTTAAAATATGTATATAATTCCAACGATATAAGCTTTGGCTTATTTTGTGCATCATTAGGGGCATTGCTTGGAATAATGTATGCAGGTTTGCCTGTAATTCAACATTTCGCATTACGTTTTGTTTTGTATCAAGATGACTTGATTCCCTTTAGCTTTGCTGATTTTCTCGAACATACAAATAAATATCGTTTAACCCAAAGATACGGTGGTCACTATTCTTTCATCCATGATTTATTGAGAGAATACTTTATAAAGTTAGCACCAGATGAATCGAAAAAATAGTTTCACAATTATGAGTAATCAACCCACCTCTGATAAAATACGGCAAAGCATTCTTGAAAATATCCAAGTTGGTGGGAACATAACCGTTGCAAATATTACCCAAAGCAATCATTCGGATACAATAAATCAACCCACAAACGCAACCGAAAATCCAGCCCCAAAGCGTACAATACTAATCCTTGCATCTAGCCCGGTAGATACAGCCCGATTGCGCTTAGATAAAGAAGCACGGGAAATTGATGAAGGTTTACGAAGGGCACAAAAACGAGAACAATTTACTCTACAACAAAAATGGGCAGTTCGTCCTAATGATTTCCGTCGCGCACTTCTAGACTTTCATCCCCAAATCGTTCACTTTAGCGGACATGGTAGTGGAGAAAAGGGGCTTATGTTAGAAAATGATGCGGGTAAAATACAGCTAGTTTCTACTAATGCTTTAGCCAATCTGTTTAAATTATTTGCTAATCGCGGCGTAGAATGTATTGTACTCAATGCCTGTTATGCTGAAGTTCAAGCAGAAGCTATTTCTGGATACATTAATTATGTAGTGGGGATGAGTAATGAAATTAGTGATGATGCAGCGATAAAATTCGCAGTCGGTTTTTATGATGCATTAGGTGCTGGTTGGACTTATGAAGATGCTTTTGATATGGGATGTAGTGCGATCGCATTGGAAGGGATTCGAGAAGATTTGACCCCAGTATTAAAAATAAAAACCCGTTAAGGGTATAGAATTCGGTTCATAACTTAGTGCGATACATCCGATACTCCATTGCGAACAAATTCACAACTAATACAATAAAATCTAATTTTTTTAACTGCTAGCAAATTGAGTCACATATAGATTTTCTGGAATAGTCACCTTTTTTAAACTTTAATTCAGCTAATAATATTTGTAGATTAATTATGCCAAGAATCATAAAATTCTGCATATGGTATATTTTGGGCACAGTGCCATAAGACTAAGTAGGAACATTTAAAACGATAAAATTCGTTTTCATATGCTGGAACTTGATTTCCATAAATTGGCGCATCAAGAAACTTATCGGTTCTTAAACATTCTCTTAAGCTTATAACCACTTTCTTAAGTAGATGGTTCGGAAGAATATCTACTAATCTCAAAGCAGTATTGATAATACTTATACGTTTCTTAGTAGAACGCAATCTAATAATTAAAGCATCTATTTCTTCTTCTGAAGTATCTTTTATATAATTATTTTCATTTTTGAGTGGATGATGTATTGAATTTGAGTTTTCTTCATAAGGTTCATCAGGGTTATAACCAGACATAATCGCGTAGGCTAAGGTAATAGCATTTTGCCTCATAATACTAGGGTCATCGTCCGGGTTATTTTCATCAGAGTTATCTAGCTCATTTAAATAGTTATATACTATTGCGTCATCAGTTGATGGTAAAACTGTCATAGCAGCTTTAGCAATTGGATTCTCCTCGGAATAGCCAAGACTCCAATCAACAATTTGGGTCACAATTTCAATGCTTAGAGCGCAATTTTTAAATTCAGCAATACCCTCTGCTGCCAAAAAATAGGCTCTAAAAGAGTAAAAACCCATACAATCATCTTCAAACTCAAGAAGCGACTTGATAAAATTCTCCTTTTGCTGGATTAATTTAGTATTTCCTTCTCGTCCTAGCCATAACAAAATTACTTCTTTCCATTGCGCTTCAAAAATTCGATACACATAGTTCTTATGATTATCTTGTATTAACTGGTGATATTGCTCATCAGATTCTGATAATATTGTCCATGTTCCTATTTCTTGCCCTGCAAAATAGTCTAAATTCTGAGGGCTAAAAAGTCTTCCGAATTCTTTATAATTCGGCAAATAGTTTTGGTTCTTATGATTCAAGAAAAAGTGCCCATCATCAATTGCTAAAGCTGCAAAATATTCTTCAAAAGTTGGATGATAAAAAGCATAAATATTCTTTGAAGGCTTTTTCGGGTCTAAACCCACTAGGACTAATAAATTTAATTTCAAAGCTAACTTCAATAACGGCTCATCTATCTCACCTAATTCAGAAGCAACTAAGTCATGATTTAGTACAAAACGAGACTTTTCTTCATCAATTGCTCGCTTTGCTAAACTTCCTAAAGCTTGATTTAATTCCCTTTTTGCTGCTAAACGAGTCGAAAACGTTTCCGGTGTCCAATCCTTCCACTCATCATAAATTGCATCAATAAATTGGGCATATAGTTCGGCTTTAGTGTCTGGTAAATTTTCTTCTCCTAATTGCCAACTTCGGCATAATAACGAGCAGCGTAATGGATTTCTAATCAAATCGCGAATACGTTCTTTACCAGGACTTTCTATAGCTAGCAGTAACTTTTCTGCTGTTTCCCTCTTACTAATTTTGCTAAACCAATTGTTGATAAATTGCTGTACCTGCTCTGGCTTAAAATCCAAATTACGATAAACATCAAACCCACTTAATCTTCCTTGAACAATTTCCCAAATATTTAACCGACAACTTAGTATAATCCGCGCACTTGCTACCCATCCCGTCTGCAATGAAGAAATAAACTGCGCTTCTGTAGGATTAGTCATTTCATCTAACCCGTCTAATAATAGCCATACCGTTCCTTCACTAAACTGTTTTTCAAAGTCTTCTTTAATTATTGGTGTAATGTTAGCAGTAGCTGTGGGTAGCCAAATTTCTATCAAATATTCGCTGAGGGTGCGCGTTCCTACCGTTCCCAAGTGTACCCATATTGGTAAACCTAAATTATTATCTACAACCCATTGGGCAATTTTTTGTAAAAGTGTAGTTTTTCCTGCTCCTGCTTCTCCAGTCAAAGCTATGCATCTTCCTTGACTTCTGGGGGTTTTCCCAAGTTTTAAAGCTTCTTCAAAAAACTTTTGGTGTGGAATTGGCGTAATTTTCTCACGGAATATATTTGACCCTTCTTCTGGGGAAACATCTTTAATCTGCTTGCTGACTATTTGTTTTTCGACTAATCCTAATGGTACATATACATCATCCAACTCAAAAGATACTCCAGCACGATTAGTAAATAAATTTGAGGTAAGCGCTTTGACGTTCTTCAACATCGACTCGCAGATTTCCTTCCAAGAAAAATCTGGCGATATACCTTGATTTACATCTCCTTGGGTTGCACTTTGAATGATTTTTAAATAAATGTTTCCACCTGCTTGAAGATTACTAGCAGCAGTTTGTTGAATTGGATTGGAATCAGGCTTATCGTTCATTTACTTGAAATAACAGTATGTTGTTTAGATGATAACCTTGGCGCTGCATATTAAGTTGTAGGCTCAAAATTATACGTTTATTATTTTAGTTACACAAATCTCAAACCACACATTTTTCTCAAAAATCGCTATATTTAAGTAAATAAAATCAAATACGAGTCATAGGCAAGCTATAGATAATAAATATTAAATGAGTTAGCAAGGAAAAAAATAATACAAAACAAAAGTTTAGTAATAGTTAGCTATGTAATCCAGGAAAACCGAGGTGCCAGATAATCGCTCACAAGAAAATCAACAACCATTAGTTCGGCAGGAAATGCTGAATAACCCGAACGCGGGTGGCAATATAACTGTTAATAATCCTACCCAGGTAAACAATAATTATTTTGCACCTCCACCACCGGAACTTACCATCGATGGAATGGTACAGCATTTTCAGGAAGTGAGAGCAAGTGCTGGTGCCCGCTATACTCCAGAAATTCATGTTGATTTACCGGAAGCTTGGGTTTTTGAAGGGTTAGGTAGAACCGATAAGTTTTTTGACCATATTGAAAATTTATACGGTCAGCTTTGTCAAAAATTGAATCAAGCTCAACCATCAGCTAAAGTTGAGCAACAATTTCCAGAAGTAGCACAATCGTTAAATGCGCTAGGTAAAAACGGAATCGCGCTAGTAAGTGCATTAAAACAAATTGACCGAGATAAATTTACACCCATTGATTTTTCTCGTTTGGAAGTACTGGCTCAAGAAGTACAAACGGCTGCATCCCAATCTCGTGAATTGTCACAGAAGGCAGAATCATTACTTAAAAAGGAAACAACTTCAGCAGTTAAGAAGATATATGCTAGCTCTCCCGAACAACAGTTGTTAGAAAGGATTCGTTACGATGTGTTTGAAGTTTTGAAAGTTGCTGCAAAGATAAGTAACTTAGCAACAAGCGACAGCGCACAAGCTGCAAACAAAGGAGCGCTTCTATTTCTGGGGAATGCTGGTACGGGTAAAACGCATCTATATTGTGATATTGCAAAACGTCGGCTTGATGAGTCATTACCTACAGTAATATTGTTAGGGCAGCACTTCAATGATGGTGAGCCTTGGTTTCAAATGATGCAGCGGTTGCACCTGCCGTTTCGCGATCGCGATGAATTTCTTACTGCTTTGGATGGAGCAGCACAAGCTTGTGGAAGACGAGCTTTAATATTAATTGATGCCTTGAATGAAAGTTATGTTAAACACTTGTGGAGAGATGAACTTGCAGGAATTCTGAGTGTTATAAGCAATTATCCACGTATTGCTATTGCATTTAGTTGTCGTACTTCATACGAGAGAATAGTAATACCATCTGAACTTATACCTGAAAAGTTAGTTAAGGTTTATCATCGTGGCTTTGATAATCACGAATACATAGCCACAAAAACTTTTTTTGACCACTATGGTATTGAGCGTCCTAATATCCCTTTACTAGTACCAGAATTTTCTAATCCACTTTTTCTGAAGATTTTCTGCGAAGGGCTTGCGAAAAGAAAATTTACGCGCATTCCTAAAGGACTTAAAGGTATTTCAGCAGTTTTCAACTTTTTTATCGATACCGTCCATGAAATTTTGTGGAGAAAGCTTGATTACGATGATAGAACTAATTTGGTTCGGCAAGCAGTAGATAAACTAGCCCGCTACATGGCAGAAACTGGAAATCCTTGGGTAGAGAGAGAAGAAGCAAAGAAAATAGTTAAGCAAATTTTACCTACAGCAGGTCATCAGCAATCATTATTTGCGAATCTTATTAGTGAAGGATTACTTTCCGAGGATTTGGTTTATATTCGTGCAAATGATAATGAGTCCGAATTCCAGAATATTGATACTGTTAAATTCCCTTATGAGAAGTTTAGCGACCATCTCATAGTTCGCTACCTACTAAATAAATATCTAGATTTAAACAACCCAGCAGTTTCATTTAATACAAACCAGCCATTAGGAAAAATGCTAGCTGACGAATCTCAAGCATGGCGTTACAGTGGTTGGATTGAAGCACTCAACGTTCAATTACCGGAAAAAACTGGGTTCGAGTTAGTACAATTGGCTCCCCACACAAAGGCTTGGGATATTTTACAACGTGCCTTCCTGCAAAGTATTATCTGGCGCGACCCTACTAAGGTAACTGATGCGACTAAAGACTATTTGAATCAGATATTTGTTCAACCGTATGGAGAAGAAGCTGTCTACGGTTTATTACTGACAGTCGCAGCAAATCCGGAAAATCCCTTCAACGCCAGATTTCTTCATCACCACCTTATTCCCCTTGAAATGTCAGACCGCGACCAAATGTGGTCTATATATCTGAGTTCTCAGTATGAAGAACGTGGTGCTGTAGATCGTATAATGGAATGGGCATGGGAGGCAGAAAAAGCACATATATCTGATGAAGCTATCGAACTTTGCGCTATTGCATTAACGTGGTTTTTAACAACTTCACATCGTTACATTCGCGATCGCGCAACTAAAGCTCTTGTCGCAATGCTTCATTCAAGACCCCATATACTAATGCGGGTGATTAAAAAATTTCTCAAAGTTAATGACCTTTACTTGTTGGAACGCCTGTATGCCGTAGCGTATGGCATAGCAATGATTAGTAACGATGCAGTTGGGGTCGCAGAACTTGCTAGCAAAGTTTATGAATGGGTGTTTGAAGATTGCACACCACCAGCACACATACTGTTGCGTGACTATGCGCGTGGCGTTATTGAAACCGCTGCACATCGCAAAATATTGCCATCAAATATAGATTTAATAAAAGTTCGTCCACCATACCAAAGTCCTTGGTTTGATTATATTCCCACCAAAGAAGAATTAGAAGATTACGGTAGAACATGGGAAAATATGGATGACGCTGAGTGGGCGCGTCGGAAGATATACAGTTCAGTAATGGAACATGCAGATTTTGCTCGAGATGTCATAGGTACAAATCATGGTGATTTTAAATGGTCTTCGCGTCTGTTAACAGAACAAGGTCGTAACGAAATACGTACTATTAGAGAACAAAAATATAAAGAATTTATTGAGTCTTTAACTCCAAAACAAACCGAAGCTTTGCAGCGATACGAAACATTACGTTCTGGTGTCAAATTATGTCAACGTCTTGAACCGGCTCAACAAAGAGAACGTTTTAAACATGAATTCTTACCAGAAGAATTAGATGATATACTTGCTAGTGAAGAGAAAAGATTTTTAAGAACATTAGGTAAGAAAAAGCAAATAATTTTTCACGAATTTGTTTTACCTTACTTAAAAGACCCAAAAGGTGATGAATTTAGATTTGATTTATCTGTTGCCCAACGTTGGATTTTGAAAAGGGTATTTGATTTGGGATGGACGGTTGATAAATTTGGTGATTTCGAGCGTCGTCTTGTCCAAAGATACGGAGAAGCAAAGAAAGCTGAAAGAGTAAGTAAAAAATATCAGTGGATTGCTTATCATGAATTCCTTGCTCGTGTTGCAGACAACTTTGAGTTTACTGGCGATTATGAATCCGATAATTTTCCTCAACATTATCATGGTCCGTGGCAAATAGGCTCGGGAACTCGTGATATTGACCCATCATTACTATTACGTAAACTACAGGAGCAAGAAGATAACCAAAAAAAATCAACATCTGTATGGTGGCAACCAGTAGAATATGTCTTTAACGATGCTGATAAACAAGAAAAAATTGCTTGGATACCAAAAGAAAACGATTGTCCAGAGCCACTCAAATTAATTGAATTAACTAAACCTAATGATGGTCAAACTTGGCTGACTTTAGAAGGATACTATCGATGGACTGAGCCAGCACCAATAGATGAAGAAAAATTCAGGAGTCGGCGACGAGATATACGGTATCAAATACGAAGCTACATTGTTTGCCAAGAAAGTTTAAGTGAGATATTAGCATTTCTTAGCGATACTCATTTTATGGGAAGAGGGATGCCAGAATCACAATATATGTTAGACGTTTTTGTTGGTGAGTTTCCCTGGTCTTCATCGTATATAAATAATAAATTTGATGATGTACAAGATTGGGTAAAAATTTGGAAGGGACAAGAAACTTTACCTTACCAAGTTGTTGTAACAACAACACAATATTTACGTGAAATTTCAACATTTGATTGCTCTATTGACGATACAATTTCAGCATTAATGCCCTCAGCTTGGCTAATAAAAAATATGGGTCTTAGATGGTCGGGTGGTAAATTTAGTTTTGTAGATGCAGCAAACGAAATTGTAACCTTTAACCCATCCGTAGAGGAAGCGGGACCTAGTGCTTGCGTCATTTCAAAAGAAAAACTCAATCGTTTCCTAGCAGAAAATCAACTTGAAATAATTTGGACAGTATTAGGCGAACGTATGTTGATTGGTGGAAGTAATCAAAAAGATCATGGGCGTTTGGAACTTTCTGGGGTATATTATCTTAATCAAGGTGCGCTGACAGGAGAAGGACTTAAAGCTTGGCATAGAGTACCTGAAGGCAACGATTAATTTTTGTTTATCCAACTACTGTGGATACGATTAGGGTATAGCTTTAATAGCTTATCGCCAATAGGGAAAACCAGCATAATTTAGTTAATCTTTTAAAGCAAAAATTGGTTTCAAATCTTCCCATAGCCATTTATATACTAACTTGGTAAAAGGGCTAGGAGAATCTATCGTCAGTATAAACACACGATAAAATCAGGTTTGTAACAGTCCCAGGAAAATTATCTGATGATTTAGCACCAGGAACTTTAAATAGTATTTTGAAACACGCTTAATTAAAAGAAGATATAAAAGATAGTAAAGAAAAGCCACAAACGGAAGAAAAACAAGCGGAGAAAGAAAACTAATGCGTTACGCAATTGTTATTAAAAATCCGCAAATAATTACTCAGCTTATGTACCAGATTTAGCTGGATGTGTAGCGACTGGTACGACTATTCCAGAAGTTAACCAGCAAATCAAAGAAGCGAGACCTACCCTTTGGGAACCTTTTCGAGGAACGGTAACCTTCGCTAACGCATTTCATTTAGAGGAATTGCGAGAAGAAGGATTGCCGATTCCCGAACCAACAACTTTATGTGAGTATGTAGAGGCTTCGTGAAATTCCGTCGTTTATTGTCTAAAATAAAACTAAAAATCTTCAATAAATGCCAAACCCTAGCAAACCCAACGACATTATTCAACGCATCCTCAACGGGACTCAAACCGATGATGATGTGGAAGCTTTGCGTCAGTGGTTAAATAGTGGCGGTATTCAAAATCTTCAAAGTCTCCAAGTAGGAAAATACAACGTCAATATCGCAAAGGGACAAAAAAATGTCCATGTTGGGGATGAAACCTACCAAGGACTAGATGCACGAGCGATTCGAGAAGTTGCTCGTGCGGTAGTTCGGGGTTCTAATGCTACGGATATTCGAGAAATCGTTCGATCTATCCTCAAAGAAGAGTTTTCAAACTTCGCTCAACCAGAAAATACTTCCAATTATGTTAATTCCGATACTGCTGAGGAAAATTTGCAAAGTATTTTAAGCAACGTTCAAACTGGTGGAAATATATCGATCGGAAATATTACTCAAATTTACAACACTGCCGAGATTCCCCAACCAAATAATGTACCTGAAAATCCTCAAAGTAGTTCGCGTAAAACTATTTTAGTCCTAGCTTCCAGTCCCACGAACGAAGCAAGATTGCGTCTAGATAAAGAAGTACGGGAAATTGATGAGGGTTTGCGGAGGTCGCAGCATAGAGAAAAGTTTACTTTGCAACCCAAATTCGCTGTTCGTCCCGATGATTTACGTCGTGCTTTGCTGGATTTTAACCCCCAAATTGTGCATTTTTGCGGACATGGTTCAGGGGGAAATGGTTTAATTTTGGAATCAGATGCGGGGTTAGCGCAATTTGTTCCTACCCAAGCTTTAGCCAATTTATTCAAACGATTTGCAACACGGGGACTGGAATGTGTGGTTCTCAACGCTTGCTATTCGGAGATTCAAGCCAAAGAGATCGCCCAACATATCGATTACGTAGTCGGGATGAATAGTACGATTGGTGACAATGCCGCGATTCAGTTTGCAATCGGTTTTTATGACGAATTAGGTGCTGGTTGGTCGTTTGAAGATGCCTATCACGGTGGTTGTGATGCCATTGCATTACAAGGAATCCCCGAAGAAAATACCCCAGTATTCAAAAATCTAAAAAAAAAGTCCAATTAACGGCAATAAATCCGGTTGATGACTTGGTACAACAAGTGCGTACCCGTCTCCACAACAGCATCCAAAGTTTACACGGCACAATGCCATTATGGGGAATCGATAATTGGGTACCTTTAGGAGATTTATTTGTAGATGTCAATATTTTAGAAAAAACTAGCAGTAGCCGTAGGTCAGAAGTGGATGATTTGTGGCAGGATTTTACAAAGGGTGAATCCAATTACCGCAGTTTGGATCGGATTGGTTTAGGCAATCAACAGCAGCGAGTTTCTGGGTTGGCTGTGTTGGAAAAGAGTATTAACTTGATGGTTGTGGGTAAACCAGGTTCGGGGAAAACCACATATCTGCAAAGAATTGTAACAGAGTGCAATAATGGAAAGTTGCAAGCGCAGCGAATTCCGGTATTGATAAAGCTGCGGGAGTTTGTGGATAACGGACGAAAGTATGGATATAATTTGGAACTATTTTTGGGTCAACTTTGGCGGTTGAGTAATGCAGATACCGAATTAGTGCTAAGTCAAGGAAGAGCTTTGGTGTTGCTGGATGGGTTAGATGAGGTGACGGGGGAAGCGGGAAAGCAAATTACCAGGGAAATCAAGCGATTTGCTCGTGTTTATCCCCAGGTATTGGTGGTGGTGACTTGTCGGACGCAAAGCCAGGAATCACGATTTGAAAGGTTTGATTATGTGGAGGTGGCTGATTTTAATGAGCAGCAGGTGAGAGCGTTTGCAGAACATTGGTTTGGGACAGTCTGCGGGGATGCAGGGGAGAAACAAGCGCGGGAATTTTTGGAACAGTTGTTTCGGGAAGAAAATAAACCGATTCGGGAATTGGCGATTACACCGATATTGCTGAGTTTAACTTGTGCGGTGTTCCAGCAAACGGGGAAATTTTACTCGAAGCGTTCCAAGTTATATGAGGAGGGGTTGGAGTTATTGTTGGTACAGTGGGACAAATCGCGGGAAGTTGAGCGGGATGAGGTTTATCGGGATTTGTCGGTGGAGCGAAAGTTGGAATTGTTGAGTTATGTTGCGGTAAAAAAGTTCGAGCAAGAACAGTATGTGTTGTTCGAGCAGGAGGAGTTGGAGGGGTATATTGCGGAGTTTTTGGGGATCGAACGACGGGAAAGTCAGGGGGTTTTGCGGGCGATCGCATCTCAGCATGGGTTATTGATTGAGCGATCGTATAAGGTTTGGTCGTTTTCCCATTTGACTTTTCAAGAATATTTGGTGGCTAAAGACAAAATTAATAAAAAACATATTGAAAAATTAGTATCTAATCACCTGACTAACAGAAATTGGCTAGAAATATTCTTATTAATATCGGAGTTATTATCTGAATCAGGAAAAGCGGAAGACTTCTTACTAAAAATTGAACGAAATACAAAAGCTTATATTAATACAAATAGATTGAAAACTATATTTTACTGGGTAGATAAAATCACCACCGATACTGATAGTGATATTCAATTAGTGGCGAAACGTATTTCTGCATTATTTATTTTTATTCTACTTGGTATGGCTTGTGAATTTAGATATAATTTTGCTACAACTAAAAATCTTATTATTGACTTTTTACTTATCTATAATTCAGACTTAGCTGGTTTATTTGATTATACACTTGTCTCCATTATTGATATCAGTCAAGATTTTAGTCTAAACCTTTATCTTGCCGAGAAAATACAAGAGCTAAGGATATTAAATACTTCAGATAAATTGTTTAACAAACTCAATGCTCTTAAAACAGTGACAGATAATGGGAATGAATTTAATGAAATAAAGCAAGAGAATATAGAAATTATTGGATTAATAGCTTGGCTTTCATCTCTTAAAATTGACGAGGATATGTTATCTCTTGAACCGGCAGAGGTTAAAAATATTAATGATATAATTTATCTGAATACATTAATGGTTAAATGCAAGAGAACAACTAGAAAATTCAAATTGAATATTTGGGAAAGCGTTGAAAGTAATATGTTTTCATTTACAGAAAAATTCTAAATAATCACATATTTTGAGATATACAAATAATTATATTAAGTTTCACTAAAATTATAATAATTCAACTACCCCAAGCATTATAAAAACTTGAATAGCTCAGATTTTGAGAACAATGCCAAATAACCTCATGAATATACCCATATCGAAAATGCATTTTTTTAAATTCATCATATGAATGATTTTTTGTATCCAATAGATAGGGCTTAAAATTTTTCACAATTTCAATGACTTGACAATCATATATTGTTTTTTGTAACTTTTCAGAAGCTTTTACAACTACAAACCAATCCTCAGAATTTTTAATTTGTTTTAGTAACTCACTAAATTCTTCTTCATGTGGTGAATTATTATCAAATACTTGAAGGTTATCATTACTGTCAGAAAATGTACTGTTATTCTCTAGTTTCTTAATTTGGTTTATTAGTTTATCGAGAGCTTTAGCTACATGTGGTTCAAGTGTTTGACTAACCCCAGCAGCAAGAACTTGTCTTAACCGTGTATTACTGACTCCTATCTTATCTAAAGTATTAGCAATATGCCAACAAACGTTTGAATCAGAACAGATATCAAAAAATTGGAGTAGATGATTTTTAGTCTTGTGTACTTCTAGTCTGTTTTGTATGATTCTTCTAGCTTCCTGAGAAATTGGTGTTAGAAAAAAACTCCACTTTCGCTGCTGTTCGTCAAAATAACCAAATGCATACTTAACAATTTATGATATGATTTTATCTAGTTCTATCTCTGAATATTCTCGGAATTCCCTGGTACCTTCTGCTGCCAAAAAATAAGCTTTAAATGAGTAAAAGCCTCCGCAGTTATCCTGGAAGTTTAATAACTCAGAGAAAACTTGATTCTTCAATAGCCTTGATATGTCAAATTTACCTAACCATAAAAGAATTACTTCCTTCCACTTTTTGTCAAAAATCCGATAGCTTGCATCTGGATGGCTGGGATTTTCAGGAATATGATTCAAAAAATAATGCCAATCATCAATCGCCAACGCAGCAAAATACTCCTGAAAAGTCGGATGGAAAAACCCATAAACCCCCTTTCTGCGATTTTCCGCATCCATCCCCACCTTATTCAACCATCCCAACCGCAAAGCTAACCCAAACAAGGAATCTGCATCGTCCGGTTCCCCTAAATACTCGCACACAAATTCCCGTCGCAATCGAAACCGCGTTTCTTCCTTATCAATTGCTTCCCTTGCTAATTCTCCCAAAGCTGCGTTTAATCGCTTGCGCTGTTCCCCCGTTGTTCCAAACTGTCCCTTTTTCCACTCGTAAAAATCCGCAACAAACTGCTCGTACAACCCCGCTTTCGTTTCTGGTAATTTCCCCTCACCCAAGTACCAATTGAAATACAGCAGCGTTAATCGTAACGGATTTTTCGCCAAATCCCGAATTCGCTCCTTCCCCGATTCCTTCAATGCCGCACACAACCTTTGTCCTGTATAGATTTCTCCCGATGGGAGACAACCAAACCAATTACCGATAAACTGCTCTACCTGTTGGGGATAAGAAAACTCCAATGTGCGATAATTGTCGAAGGAATCGAGGACATTGCTACCACCATCCCAAAGATTTAGCCGACACGAAAGCACAATCCGCGCTTGCTGTAACAAACTTCCCGTGCGAACTTGGCGATCGCATTCTCCCAAAGGATTACCCACAGTTGCTTGCATTTCATCAACCCCATCCAGCAACAGCCACACCAATCTCTGGTTAAACTGAGCCACAAAATCATTTTTAATTTGGTTAGAAGCTTCGGCTTGTCCGACTTTCCTGGCTACTGCTTGCAACCACACCTCAAACAAATATGCTTCGAGTTCCCGTCCACGCAAATCAGCCAAAGATACCCAAATCACGACTGCATCGGGGATTTCCCCGGACACCCGTCGAGCGATTTGCTGCAACAGCGTAGTTTTCCCCGCTCCCGGTTCACCAATAATTGCAATCCGTTTTCCCTGACTTTTGGGGCTTTGTTTTTGCAGGAGTACACGCTCTAAAAACTCTTGATGCTCAAAGGTTTGGATGATTTCGGTTTCCCGGTAAAGTTCCGAACCTTGCTCAGGTAATACATCCTCCCGTCGTCGGGTTTGCTTTTTCCGCTCTACCAGTCCCAAGGGTACGTATACCTGCTCGGTGCGATAGCTAATTCCCTCTACAGATGTCAGTGGGTTTGTGGTGAGTCGCAACTGTTCCGACAGCATGGTTTGACCAATATTGTGCCAGTTTATTTCTATTGGCTGGGTGTTTTGGGAAAGTACCTCTAGGAAAATTGCACGAATCTTTTCTGCGTCGGCTCCTTGATAAACTTTATCGCCAATATGAATATTCTTCCCATCGCCAATATTAACGTTGTACTTCCCCAACTGCACGACATTTGTACCATTGCTGGCTGTAAGGGATTGGCGCAATAAATTAATCTCGTCCTCATCTGCACTGCCATTGAGGATATGCTCAAGTATTATCAGCAATTCCGATGAATCAATCATTAATCGTGCTTTTGTAAAAATTTGGGATTAGCGTATTGTTCCAAGCAGTCAAAAAATACTTAATAAGTATAGGAAATTTATCGAAAAACTGACTAACTATTTCCTAAATTATATTTATATTCACCTGGTAGTAAATTCATTGCTAATAAAACCAAAAAAACTCTTATAGCTGATGGTATCTGTTATCAGCAGTTTTCGTTTTACGGCTCACGCCGATGAAGTTGTGAAGTAGATAAAATCAATAATTTGAAAAATATGAAGACTCCACAACAAATAGCCAGCGAGCTAAACCAATTTTACGGTTCAACTACTCTCTACAAACACTGGCTCGGTTTGAAATATACCGATGGTATAAAATACTTAGCTCACGAAGCTAATTGTTACTGGTTGTTGGATGCCATTGCTTCACATCAAACGAAGAATTTGCTATCAGATCCAAGACTGAGAGAATTTCAAATCTGGCATTTACAAGTTAAAGACAATTCCGCTGTTTTGATATGCGAATGGGACACCAATCAAGAAGTTTTACGCCAAGAAATTGAATATACAGATTTCCCATTGAGCCATATCAAGCTCTATCTGGTTGAAAAAGTTCTCATGCTGACAAACGAATATTAACGCGCATCACACACTTTTAGCTATCAGGAGAAAATCATGATTCAAGCGATTGGTTCAGAACAGGTATTTGTCACAAACTTAGAACACTTCATGACTAAAGCCGACAAATTTATCAAAACTTATTACTCAGGTGTCAGCGACGAAAATCATGTGAAAGAAATGATGCAAGAACTGAAAAATTTAGTATTAGATACAGACTTGCAGCAACTAGAAATTGATTTTCAGCAAAACTGTGAAATCAAAGATTTAATGGCAGACTACCATGATGCAACTTGGTGGTAATTCTATTATTATGATTTGTAATCTGATTTTGCCGGATTTTTACTTTGACTCTGCCTCATAAGCCGGTGCAAACCTCCAAACAGCAAGGTATATGTCCGTGTTCAAAAAAGCCTATTTTACTTTAACTGTGCCGAAATTGGATTTTTGGACTTTGAAATTGCCGTAATTAAAATATTGCGGCATTTATTATCAATAAAAATTGAAACAAGCAGTAACGATGATTTTAGCCTGCTTCGACCTTGACCAGAAAGGTCACTATCTAATTGTTGAAAATAAATAGGACGTTAATAACGTTTACACCATAACTTTGCCACTAACTTTTTGTACCATCACCTTGCCATCTTGGCAAAGTTAAATTACAAATCACAATTATCTTAAATACTGAAACACTCGAAATCAAGAGAGCTTACGCTCATAGGAAAATGAACTAATTAGGAATATCTGTATTATGGCTGCACGTAAATCCTCTACATCCAACTTTCAAGCAATCGATGATTCCGTTTTAGGCGAATATGGAGTTAGCAACTACTCTGAACGCTTATACTCAAAAGTCTACTATTCTATTCGTTCTTTATGTGGACTTCTCGCAAAACGTAGTTTTCAGGATTTCAATTGGGATGCATTCAAAGAACGCTTCGCCTCGGATTTTGGAAAAGTTGAAGAACAGCGATTCTCTTTAGAACAACTACTCGAATTTGCTAATCGGAAATTTGGTAAAACTCTTGAAGATTTGGTAGTGCTAAATCAATTATCTTGGCAACGCAGACGAGAATATGCAGAGCGCGTAAATGCGAGCGTTAGTCCTCAAATAGAAGCCGAGAATTAATGTTGGCATTGTAAATAAAATCAAAAGGGGGGATAAAGAATATTTTATTCTCCCTTTTTGCTGTCATAAATTATTTCAAATATATCATCACTTCAAACACTTTTCATTTCATAAAAATCCAAATCATTTTCCAATATTAATATGTTGAATAATAGTTACGTTGTTTGGGAAGGGGCATCTCTAATAGACGGTTCTCCTATATTTCTAATTTTGACTGGCTTTGTTTCTCCCAGTTCAAATCGCAAGACAGGGAGGTTGATTCAAAGCTGGATATTACAACAAGAATTCGCTCCTACTTTCGCTGCAAAGCAAGGTTTAGATCGAGGTATTTGTGGCTCTTGCAATTTAAAATTGAGCCAAACAGGAAGCTGCTATGTCAATCTCGCACCAATAAATAATATGTACCGAAAATATGTAGCAGGTACTTACTCAAAATTCAGCAAAAACGAAATTGAAGTTCTCAGACGATATCATTATCCTATCAGAATTGGTTCTTATGGAGACCCTACAGCAGTACCATTTTATGTGTGGGAACCGATAATTTTAGCATCAGGAAGTCATACGGGGTACTCCCACAATTGGAAAAATTGTAAGCCAATTTGGAAACAATATTTAATGGCTTCCGTGCAAAGTGAATTAGAAGCGCGTGTTGCTCAAAGTCAAGGATGGAGAACTTTCAGAATTATCGCTCCCAACGCACCGTTGAATGATAATGAAATCCTTTGTCGTCATACCGAAGATAATATGATACGGTGTGAAATTTGTATGCTTTGTGATGGTAAATCGAACAAACCCAACATTGCTGATAGGGTTCATGGGCTGAAATGGAAAATATCTAATTTCATTAAATATTCCGAGGTCGTTATCTAATTAATCCTTTAGCAAAGCTTGTGATAAATAAATTGAGGTGATTTATCACAAGCTTTCAAAATCACACAAAGTTTCGCAAGGTAATACTAATGGCAGAAGTTTTAAGTGAGCCTCAATTTCAAATATTCACTCATCCAAAAACAGGAGTTAAAACCGGAAGAATCTATTTTCCCGCACTTTTCTTGGCTGATAATTACGAAAGCATTGTTCAATGGCTTCAAAGACAACAAATTCATTTCAACCAGAGATAATCAAACATACTTTAACTGGTTCAAGTAAAGCGGTAATAGGGACAATCCAAGTTTTACATCAACTCGGTTATGCCAATATACGTGATTGGACTCCATTGTTACCAACTTCCAATCCTGGAGAAGTCATGAGTATCTTGGTACGTTCCATAACAGTGCAGCAATAATAATTCCTGCGAATACTTTATCCCTAACAAAGGGATATTTTTTTCCAACAATAATTTCCGGCATTATCTATAATTAACTTATTAATACAAAAATACTATTGATTGGTGATTTTATTTTTTCACACAACAGCTAGTATTTAGTATAATATTTGCGCCTAAATCGAAAAAACAATGTCCAGCGCATACCAAGTTAACACACAACAAATAAACGCCACTCAATCGCAAGAATCAATCATGGGAGTGGTTGAACGCTTGACCTATCACTCCGAAGAATCGGGTTACACGGTGGCGCGATTGCAACGTCCAAGAGTATCGGAATTAACTACGATTACGGGAAGTTTTGCAGGCATTCAACCGGGACAAACGCTTCAACTTAACGGCTTCTGGCGAGAACATCCGCAATACGGCTTGCAATTTCAAGTTACTAACTACAAAGAAACCAAGCCAGCCACAATTACAGGAATTGAAAAATATTTAGGTAGTGGCTTAATAAAAGGAGTTGGTCCAGTAACAGCAAAACGTATCGTTGCTCATTTTGGTACGGAAACTCTCGATATTATTGATAACCAAATCGAGCGATTGCAAGAAGTTAATGGTATTGCGAAAAAGCGCATTGCCATGATTCAAAAGGCTTGGAAGGAACAAAGAGCCATCAAAGAAGTAATGGTATTTCTGCAAAGTCATGGTGTTTCCACAACCTACGCGGTGAAGATTTACAAGCACTATGGTGATTTAGCAATAAATAAAGTCAACGAAAACCCTTACCAGCTAGCAACTGATATTTATGGAATCGGTTTCCTCACTGCTGACAAAATTGCTCGTAATTTGGGCGTTCCCCCAGATTCGGAATTTCGATACAAAGCTGGTATTATTCACGTTTTAAGCGAAGCCGCAGATTCGGGACATTGTTATTTACCCCAACCGGAATTAGTACAACAGCTTAGTGAAAAGTTAACAACCCAAGAACATCAACCACAAGAAGATGCGCTTTCCAAAGTCATCTGCGATATGTCCCTTACTTCGGAACTAGTTAGAGAAAGGGATGCTGATAGAACATTGCTTTGCTATAAACCAACCTTCTTCCATACTGAACAAAACCTGGCTCAATTAATACTTTCTCGGTTACATCAACCCATTAATCCCGATATTCCCCGCGTTAGTACTTGGTTAGAACGTTTTAGCCAAAGCCGTAAAGTTTCACTATCTCCCGAACAACAGCAAGCGGTAGAAACGGCTGCTTACTCAAAAATCATGGTAATTACAGGTGGTCCTGGTGTTGGTAAAACATTTTGCACCCGTACTATTGTTTCATTGTGGAAAGCAATGGGTAAATCAATTGCTCTAGCAGCACCAACTGGACGAGTTGCACAAAGGTTAGGTGAAATGACGGGGTTGGAAGCTAAAACCATCCACAGACTTTTAGAATTTGACCCCAAAAGGCGTTCATTTAAATGTGACAGAACTAACCCGCTACCTCAAAAAGCGATTATTGTAGACGAAGCCAGTATGCTTGATTTATTTTTGGCATACTCCTTAGTTGAAGCAGTTGATTCGGACGCTCAACTCCTTCTTGTTGGTGATATAGATCAGCTGCCGTCAGTTGGTGCAGGTAATGTGTTGGCAGATTTGATTCATTCGGGTAGAGTTCCGGTAGTGCGACTCACCCAAGTCTTTCGTCAAGCTGCGAGTAGTAAAATTATTACTGCATCGCACCAAATTAATCGCGGACAATATCCTTTGATTGAGCCAATATCTGAAACACCCCAATCAGATTGTTTATGGCATGGGGGAGGGTTTCAACCGGAACACGGGGTACAAGCAATTAGCGAGATAGTTACCGACTTGATTCCCAAGCTTGGCTTTAATCCTGCGACTGATGTACAAGTACTTGCACCAATGACAAGAGGTTTGGTAGGTACCCGTAATCTGAATAACGTATTACAACAATTAATTAATCCTCCCAATTCGCAGAAGGTAGAAGTAAGTAGAGGTGGGATTATTTTTCGGGTAGGGGATAGAGTTATTCAATTAACTAACGATTATCAACGGGAAGTGTTTAACGGTGATATGGGATTTATTACCAATATTGACACCGAGGAACAAGAAGTAATAATACAGTTTCAAGAACGCGAAGTTATTTACGATTATGCCGATTTAAACGAACTGGCTTTGGCTTGGAGCGTTAGTATTCACAAGTCCCAAGGTTCGGAATATCCAGTTGTATTGTTGCCATTATATTCGCAACATTTCGTAATGTTGAACCAGAATTTGCTTTATACTGGCTTAACTCGTGCCAAGAAGTTGGCAATTATTATTGGGAGTAAGAAAGCGATAGGAATGTGCGTTCGTTCTAGAAAATCTCAGGAGCGATATACACAGTTGAAGCAAAGATTGCTTAAAGTGTAATCCTCTTTTTTGAAACCAAGTATCATACCACTTAATTAACACCTAAAATACGCGCCACCTTCGGGTTATAAGTTAATAATTTCAATATTTCTATAACTGGAACCTTCGCTTCATTCATTGAAATAACTTGCTCCTTGAAGTGCGATCGCACATAAGTTTTTCCTCTCTTCCCTCCATATTCCCACTCGAAATAAAGCTGTTTGATTGGTTTCTTCTTAGTACTATTAGCATTTGCGTAACCCCAAGAAAGATTACCGCTACCTTCTCCAGGTTTACGGTGGGTGCTAGGGGGAGTTGGGGATGATGTATTTTCCCCTAGCACTCGCTCATTATTACTTACTTGTGCATTTGAATCATTTGAGAATAATAAACTATCATCCAACTTTGTTTGGCTTTCACTTTGTAATTGGGTGCTAGGGGAAGTTGAAGGTGATATATGTCTCCCTAGCACCTTGTCATCATTACTTACTTGAATATTTGAAGTAGTTGATAAGAATAAGCTGTATTTCTGGGTTTGGCTATCACTTTGTAATTGGGTGCTAGGGGAAGTTGAAGGTGATATATGTCCCCCTAGCACCTCGTCATCATTACTTACTTGAAAGTTTAGAGTAATTGAGAATAATAAACTATCATCCAACTTAGTTTGACTCTCACAGTAAAATCGGGTGCTAGGGAAAGTTGAAGGTGATATATTTACCCCAAGCATCTGGTCATCATTACTTACTTGAATATTTAAAGTAGTTGATAAAAATGAACCGTTTTGCTGGGTTTGGCTATCACTTTTTAGTTGGGTGCTAGGGGAAGTTGAAGGTGATGTATTTACCCCTAGCACATTGTCATCATTACTTACTTGGGAGTTTAAAGTAGTTGAGAATAACAAACTATTATTTAACTTAGTTTGACTCTCACAGTAAAATCGGGTGCTAGGGGAAATCGAAGGTGATATATGTTCCCGCTTCTCTCCGCAAGGTTTCTCAGTGCTAGGGGGACAAGAGTAAAAGGGATTCATGTAAATTTGTAAAGGTCGCCAGACATAATCCTCTATCCGGAGAACTTTGCGCTCGTGCCAAACCTGCCTGAAACTATTATCATTAAAGGCTTGATCAATTTTAAGTGATATTTCTTCTCCATCTTTGTCTAAAACTTCCATAGCTGTGGAAACTTTTTCATTACTATTTTCAACAGGTTCTATGTTTTGTGAAATTTCGGGAAAATCATCTAGTTCATCCCAAGCTGGATCGTATACCGTAGAATCCCAGTCACATTCATAACTGTGTCTATTAGGTTGACGGTATTGCTCGATATCAAAAAGCATCGTCATTTTCTTAGATTGTTATTGTTACTAGTGAAAATCAACGTTGTTCGCGTGGATTATTCCTCGCTACTTCAACAGTCTTGTTGGGGATAGGTAAATTCCGTCTATCAAACTCTTGAGTTTGCGGAATATATGCTGCGATTAGCGGAGCTAAACGCCTTTGGCGTAACGCCTTTCCCTGATTAGCCAAAAAATTAATAATGCCAACAGTTTGAGCGCTCTTAACTCCAATTACAATATCTGATGGCTGCTTCATCAGTCCGATTGCATCTTCTACCGACGCGCTACCAATAAAATCAACATTTATATCTGTGTGTTCTGCTGCTAGCTGATTAATAGCTCTTATCGAAGCTGAAGATTTATCTGGGTTTGCCGAAACATCAACAAACTGTACCGTGTCGTAACCCGATTCCACAGCACGTTCAACAGCACGTTTGAGCATATTGCACATCATTTGTTGAGTCTTCTGTTCAAACGCACTATCAACAGATGCTTCAAAAAATAAAACGGTACAAACATTTTTATTGCTTTCAGCAGAAGTTTCATTATGCTGTTGTAAAGTAGTTTCGATTTGTGGGAAGTTGACGCTGTTCGGGTCAATTACAATATCTGCATAGCTAGCTCTCGCACTCTTTAAAGTACCTGAGAACGTAAATCCTTGAATCGATTTACCAACAGCAGTAAGTTTTTCTTGTAAAAAGCTGACTGACTTTTTGTTAACAGTTCCTAGCACTTGATTATCTATCTTCGCAAAAATAGTTGGTGCGCCCCTGGGACTATTTTCTCCTACAACTAAAGTAATATTGACTTTTTCACCCTGCCACTGACGAGATTCAAAAGCATATTTATTTACGTTATCAATTTGCAATTTACGATCGGGATTTTTTAAACTGCTAATAATAACGCTTATCGCATGAGGAGAAGTAATAGTTGCAACAGCTTCGCATCCAGCGAGTAAATGAGGAGAAGTAGCATCAATCGTACCAAGCTTTTTACCTTCTACCATTACCCAACGTGCCATTTGAGTAGGAGCGCGAGGATTGATACCATTCTCAAATTTAATTGCGACTTTTTCACCAGTAAAATTTCGATCGGCGAACTGATTAAACTGAGTACCAAGTACCCTTATTTGCGTAAACTGTAATTGATAAAGTTGACTTATTACTTCGTCGGGAAATATAGCGAACGCTACACCAGCCTTTTTCAATCCCGAATAATTTTTATTTTCTTCGGTATGGCTAATATCATGAATTGCAGCTGCTAGCTGTAGCTTTTCATTATCCGGAGTGCTATTTCTAATTGACTCAACGGATTCAAGAGTTTGCTGCTTCAAAGCATCAATAATACTATTACTAATACCGCTAAAGAATTCTACTTTGCCCTGCTTTATTGTCATTCCCGGTTTTAGGTTATGTTCTCGCATTGATTTCATACTAATTGTGCCAACAGGAATCTCAATATCTTTACCTGAAGATGTTGTAAATCTTGCTTTAGCAAAAAGAGGATGTGGTATTTTGGTAGTTGATTCTCTAGAATAAATTCGGATGCTCAACTCAGAAGCTTTCCAAAAATTATGATTTTTAGCTGCATCAAACTTAATTAAATTTGTAATTTCTAACTGTTTTTCACTAACAGGAGAAGTAATTATCAGGTAGGGTCCTTCAGCAATTTTTTGTCTTTGTTCTAGTTCGATACGGTTTCTGACTAATGAATTGTAGCTATTCTTTATGTGTTTAGCTTGTTCTTTAAATGAATTAAACTCTACTTGTGGATAAAAATTTCTAAATTGTTCTATAGGTCTAGCAATTAATTGATTTTGTTCAAATATTTGATTGGTTTGTAGAATCATCAAATCAATGGGACTATAACCATTAGTTTTCATTCCCCGATTAATAAATGCTTCTTTATCCTTCTTATCAGCCAACCATTCTACTTCTTTATACCCAGTTATAGCTTGACAATATTTAATAATCGAATCATCTGGACGTAAAGCACTTTTACAACCATCAGTCGCTACTTGTAACTCATTACCTAATTCTGCAACGCAATCAAATAATAGTTTTTTTACCGAGTGCAATTGATGCTCAAGTTTTGACTCTTCTAAATTTGTATTGAACAAAGATGCTATAAAATATAACTGCTGTGTTATCTTTGGAGGTAATTGTAATTTACCTTGCTCGTGTCTTTTTAATAGGTAATTAAAATGTGCTGAAACCCTCTGAAGGTAATCAGCTTTTTCTGATTGAGGCATTGTATCAACTTCACATTGCAATGCAATATTTTTCTGAATTTCATTAGCTATAATCCCAATTTTATTATCCATAGCAGAAACAGCAATTTCTGCGAAGCTTCCTTGATAAGGTATTTTTTCTTTTTTGACAATATCGGGGTATCTATTTTCAGGTAAATTCTTTTGTTTTACTTCTTCTGCTAATATTGGAAATTCTTTAGTAGGTGCAAAAGCTAGTAAATCACCATCAAAATCGCATTGCATATTATCCATAGCTGTTTTTGGATTTATGTAAACGCATCCCAATAGCGTTTGCGGAAGATGCTTGTTTTTTAAAGTAATTACACCATTTGAATTAATTAAAGGTGAACGGGTAACTATAATTTCTTCTCCTTCCTTCAAGTAAGGAATACAAATTTCATTTGGCTGTAAATCTAAACTAGGTTGAGCTAAACCTGAAGTAAACTTGATCGAACGTCCAGTAGCTATCTCTACCCATTGTTTTCGAGCAAAATCTTTGAGGTCAGAAATAATTTTCGGATGTTCGAGAAGTTGATAAAAATTTTCTATATCGGCTTTTAATAGAGAGTAAAGTAATAAATCTTTTTGTTCTTTGATACAATTCTCACATTCTTGAGCTTCTTGAATTTCCGAGTCGGAAACTAAATTATCAAACAGAAAGAGTTTTTCATCAATATCTTGTTTAAAATCTGTATCCGAGTCCAAATTTTTTGCAGCAAATGCTTTACGTCGAGAGCAGGTATCAATATATCGCTGTGCTAACTTTTTTGGCGAGAGTTGCTCAAGAGCAAGTTTTTCTGCTTGTTCTTTAATAATAGGAAGAATTTCGTGTTTTACGGCTTGAGGATAATTAACTAAAACTTGTGTTCCTAAACTATGCTCTCTGTACAAAGCAAACGACTTCACGCCTAAACCAAGAGAAAGTAGATATTCTCCAGGTTTAATCGCATCTTTTCCTTTCCTTCCCTTGAAAGAAGATGTCGCTATTACCATATCGTAACCAATCTTAGAACGGAGAGTACCGTCTTTTACCTTACCACTCATGCGAAAATAAGATTCCCCCAGCCTACTTAGCCTTGTAGGTGCGAGCGTACCCTTTGCGATTCGCATAACAGGACACTCTTTTTGAGGTTTGATACCAAGTCGAAACTGAAAAGCACGCGGTTGTATATTGTTAGAAATTGCGAAATCCGTGTCTATTAAACCCTTACAATCACCAATTAACTTACGTGCATTATTTTTAGCTATAACACCACCGTTTTCTCCAGTTACATCATCAACAATCAAAACTCTCACTTCTCTTAATTCATGAAAGCTTTGACAAGGTGTGAAAGGCAAGGGATAAGCTGCACCATCAGAAGGGTTAGGATACAATGAAGAGCGAACATTCTTGTTATCGGCGAAGAACATCCTTGTACCAGACGAAAATTGTAAACTCATTCCATCTAAATTTTCTTCCAGGTCTTCTGGTATTGTGGCATTAGGATAAGCAATGCCGATGCTAAAATTAGTGTTAGGAAATAAATATTGTGCAAGGGAATTCGTTAGCTTTTGTTCGACACCTGTATTTTGTTTAGTTTTTGTATCAAATTGATTGAGCTTGAAATCCATATCCAAATCATTTTTTTTAGCAATATATTGTTTATTTAGTGTCAGCTTAAACAGCTTTTTTATTGTATTAACGGTACATTTTTATGAAAGACAAAAAAAAGACACACATTCCACAAACAAATATCAGTCAGCTTTCTTGTGGGATGACTCCAGAAGAACTTATTAGTGAAGGTTACGTAGATGTTGATTATTTCTACGACCCGAACGAAGAAGAATGGAAGAGAGAGGTAAAAAAAATGGAACAAATAGTGAGAGAAAGTAAGCTATCCGATGATGATTACATAGAGATTTAATCTTAATTTAGATTATGTAATGATTTAAGCGCTAAGAACCAAATTTACGTTTATCTGCCGGAACCACCCAAATGGTGCAAAATCCTGACTTGGCTTTGCGGTTGTATTGCGATAAAACCACTCCTAACTTTTGAACATCCTTGATACATTCCCCATTTTCTAAATAACCGCGATTCCAATTAATCAAATTTCTTGCAAATTTACCTTCATTCGATACTGCCCATTTCATTGCATCTAATTCCTCCCAAGTTAAGTTATTGGATTTTACTAAGCTGTATCCCTTTCCCAACACACCTACAATCCAAGGTGGAATAGAAACTCCACTGATAAAACCTGCTGCAAAGATAAGAAAAAACACGATAACAGCAGGGTAAATAGAATTGATAATATTTCGACCTTCACGCACTAAAGATTCATGAATCAAAGCTTGTGCAGCACGGTTAATTGCTACCTTTTGTCTTTCAACTGCAACTTGCTCTACCTTCTCTAAATTAGAAGCTAAATCCCGATTCCAAGTTTTAAAAAGTACTTGTAATGTTTCTGGTGCATCTTCCAACATTACTTCTAGTTGCCCGGTAGCAATCATTATTAAAAACAATGGGTCATCTTGAGATAATCCACAACTATGAGCAAAATGCAATACTCGTGTTTTAAACGATTCGCTCTTACCTTTGAGAGCTTCAGCAAGTAAATCGTCAGGAGTTTTGGGTTTTTCTTCTATACTTTTGGAAGCATCAACTACACTCATTGAATTAACTCCGTTGCAGCAAAAGAAGCATAAGCCACTCTTAGGAAATTTTTTACCCGTTGCTTGGGAACAACTTTCAGTTCTGGATGTGCTAGAGCCTCCGTAAAATTTATCTCCAAACGGTCAATTACATTGCGTTCCCAAAATGGAAACTTTGGGAAATCCATGATGACAAAGTTGTAGTTACTGATAGCCGATTGAAAAGAGGGCATCTCGTCTATATATTGCCAATCGTCGCATAGTCCTTGATTTCTTACAAATACATGAATAATGTCATCTCCTAAATCATTCAAAGATTCGAGAAAGAAATTTACCGAGTCTACACCTCCCGTGCAAACAAACCATTTGATAAACTTGATTGAGTTATCTTTTCCCAAATTAACTAAATCATTACGTCTTATCCAGTTAGTAACATTGGAATAAACTTGAGCGGGTAAATTGACAAGTACTGATTTTTCAAAAGCCAAATCGAATATTTTATCAGCTTCAGATGCTAGCTTCTCATCATCACTAAAAAAAGCAACCTCAACCGACGGATAAATTTTGGCTATGTCTTTGTTGCTTGTATCTGCATCGACAATTGCTACATCGTAAGCTATATAATTACAGTACTCAATGAAAGTTCTACAAAAAAATGATTTACCGCACCCCCCTTTTTCTCCGTCAATAATGTGAATAATTGTTGGTTGTTTGAAACTATTTTCTTTCTCTACTCGAACAAAACCATTAGTTGATGTTTGTTGTTCCTCGTTATTATTATTGCTATGAGTAGTTTCTCCCTTTGATATTTCATTGATTGGAGGTTCTGTAATTTCTTCATTTATTTCCGAGCCATCAATTTCTTTATCCCAATCTTCTATTTTTTCATTCGTTAGTAATTTATTCTTATCCATAGTTGATTTTTCTTTTTGTATATCTTCTCGAAGGGTTAAAACAGTTTTTTTAGGTCTGCCTCTTTTCCTTTTAACTGGTTGAAAGCTCATATTTTACCTCTGTTAAACAATTTACATAAAATTACTTAAACCCGTATCATCGTAAACATTATTTTCGCTTTGATTATCAAGGCGATCGCAAGAATGATTATTTGAACGAGACTGTATAGAATTCTGTGTTAAAAATATTAGGGAAGTATTTTCCAATCCTGCTAATTCAACAATTTCTTGTGCCTGTTTTCTGAGAGATTTTACACAAATTTGAGCTATGCGCTGTACTTCTTTTTCATCATCTGAATAATTAGCAAGAGCATGAGTCAGCCAAAATGAACGCACTGCTACAAGCATCATTTGTGTTTTACCCGTAATCCGATTGGATTGAATATAATTCATTAATTGGACATCCATTGATTGACATGGCTGATAACGCCAACGAAAATCGATTTGTTTATTACACATCTGTTTGTTTCAAGAAATACAAAAATACGCTGTAAACATCAGCCAACCGACTTCCCAATCCAAAGCTATCAACTTGTGATGGAATGTCTGCACCAACTCCCCATAAACAAACTGTCCCTGAATAATGTGAATTTAACTCTCTCCTCAGATAGTCAGCAGTTCCACCACAAAACAAGATTTCTGAAACTATTGAATGGGGAACTACTTGGTCTAACCAACTTACGAGTACTGCTCCATATTCGTTCCTAGCAACCTTTATAGCTTTCTGTAGTTGCATCAATTCATGGCGTTTATTAGTATAAAGAGTGCTTTTCAATAGACATCTCCGGAATATAAATAAAATCTGGTAAAATAATATTCAAGCAACCTTTACAAAGGTTAAAAATATGAATTTAATGCTAGGGTACATCGAAAAGCATCCCCAAGAAGCACAAAGATTAGTA